>VXMR01000074.1 GCA_009841005.1 Gemmatimonadales bacterium | reverse complement strand
CCGCCATCGTCCTCGCAGCAGGCGCCCGCGCCAGCGCCGTGGACCGGCTGCGCCTCGGACCGCCCGCCCGCGTCCGACCCGGCCGTCCCGCGAGCGCGTACCCTCCGGGAAGAAGGTGAGGATCCCCGCTCGAAGCACGTTGGCCGAGCGGATCATCGCGCTCAAGTCGCGGCGGCCGCGCCGCACCGGAATGCACTGGAACTGGTGGAACACCCAGGCAAAGAACGGGTTCTTGAAGAAGTTCTCCGCTGCGGCCGCGTTCCAGGGCGCCAGTTCGGGCCTGAACATCTTTTCCGGGAAAAAGAGGTAGTAGGCGATCGGAAACGAGTCGATCATCGATTGGTGATTCGAGAGAACGAGGGTGTTCGGGACGTGGCGGATTCGTCGTCGCCCGTAGACCCGCGTCCGGTTGAGGAGACCGAAGAGAAGGAAGACGCAGGGTGGAGCCACGAAGTTCGTGATGATCCAGCGAGTGACCGGCGTCAGCCACCGCGTGATGGGGCCCGGGGCCCAATCCGGCGGCGACGCGCTCGCCCGCTTCGGGTTCTCGCGATCCGTCATCGCCTGAGAGTAGGTTGCCACGGAATCGACGGGAAGGCCGGGCGGTCGAGACGCCAGTGAAGGCGGCCGAGACGGCAGTGAACCACGACGATCTGGAGCCAGCGCGCGTGCGAACGATGGATCTTGCCATCATCGGAGCCGGGCCGGTCGGGCTCGAGGCTGCGGCCCGGGCGACCCGCGCCGGACTTGCGACGGTCCTGTTCGACGCCGGGGCGGTGGCGGACCACGTCCGCGCCTGGGGCTGGCTGCGACTCTTCTCCCCGTTCGAATGGAACGCGGGGCCCGCGGGGCTGGAACTCCTGGGTGGCCGGGAGGCGGAACTGCCGGCGGCGGGGGCGCTGCTCACGGGCACGGAGTTGCGGACGCGTTACCTGCTGCCGCTGGCCGAATCCCTGCGGTCGCGGGTGGATCTTCGCGAGGGGGCGCGCGTGCGCGACGCCGCCCGGGCGGATCGGCTGAAGGGCGAGGCGCTCGGCGTGGCCGCCCGGGCCGAACAGCCCTTCCGGCTGCTCGTGGAGGAGAACGGCGCCGAGACCGAGGTGTTCGCCCGGGCCGTGTTCGACTGCTCGGGGACCTACGGGCGGCCCAACTGGGCGGGGCCGGGCGGCACGCCCGCCGTCGGCGAGCGGTCCGCGCGACGCGCGATCGAATACCGCGTCCGGGATGTGCTCGGCGCCCAGCGTGGGCGCTACGCCGCGCGGCGCACGCTCCTGCTCGGAAACGGTCATTCGGCTGCCACCACCGCGTGCGCCCTCGCGGCGCTCGCTCGCTCCGTCCCGGGGACGCGATTCACCTGGGCCAGCCGCGAGGCTCACGACACCCCGCTGCGGGCGATCCCGGACGATCCCCTCCCCGAGCGCGTGAGGCTCACGCGCCGGGCCAACGCGATCGCCGCCGAGCCGCCCCCCGGTTGCGAGTGGCTCTCCCGGAGCCGGCTTCTCTCCGTCGCCCAGCGCGATTCGCGCGGGTTCGAGGTCGACCTGGAGATCGCGGGGAACGTCCGGCGCGACCGTTTCGACCGGATCGTGGCGAATGTCGGTTACGAACCCGACGACCGGCTGTATCGCCAGCTCCAGGTGCACGTCTGCTACGCGTCTCACGGCCCCATGGGGGTCTCCGCCGCGCTCCTCGCCGCTCAGGGCCCGCGGGGCGACGAGCCGGCGGACTGCTGTATCGGGGCGGACGCGCTCGGGCCCGAGACGCTGCGCAACCCCGAGCCCGGTTTCTTCATCCTGGGCGCCAAGAGCTTCGGCAAGAACTCCGCCTTCCTCATGCGGACGGGGTACGAGCAGGTCGCCGACGCGTTCTCGCTCCTCGGATGGAGCGCCGCGCGCGCGACCGGAGCACGCTGACCGGGCCGGCCGTGTCGAGCCGTCCGGCTCACATCCTCTTGTAGGCCGGGCCGCTGCCGCCCTCCCGCGGCGTCCAGCGGGGACCCAGGACGTCCGTCGCCTTGCAGTCGATGCAGTTCGGCGCATTCACGACGAGGCGGTCGCCGTCGCGCTCGTACACGCCCGCAGGGCAGAGGCTCGCATAAATTTCCGCCATCTCCGGCGACACCTCCGCGCCGGCTGCCGGCCCGGGGAGGAGGTGCGAGGGAATGTCGTCCCGGGTCGCGTTCCCGGAGCGGAAGACCGCGTCGACCTTGGTGACGGCGTGCTCCGAGTCGTACGCGGAGTCGAGCCCCAGGCGCTTGTAACGAGGGCCCGCCGCGTCGGACTCGCTCGAGATCCGGGCGCCGGGAAACGTTCCGCCCGTCGCCTGCATGAGCCCCGCCTTGACGCCCCCGGCGTAGAAGCCGGACTTGAAGGCGAGCCGCTGGTTCCGGTTGCGGTACAGCGGGTCCTGGATGAGGCTCTCCCTCAGCGCCGCGTCGTAGGACGCCAATCGAGCCGCCGGGACCGCGCCGTCCGATCCCTCGCGGCCCTGCGCGCCCTCGCCTCCGCTCGCCCGCTCGCCCAGGTCCGATAGGGCTCGGCCGATGGCTTCCGCCGCCAGGACTCCCGACCGCATCGCGTAGTGGATGCCCTTGAGGGAGGCGACATCGACGAGTCCCGCGGCATCCCCCGCGATGAGCAGGCCGTCCCCGCTCAGCCGGTCCGGGATGGCGTGATAACCGCCTTCCGGAATCGTCTTCGCTCCCCACTCCACGAGTTCGCCCCCCTCCAGGACCCCGCGCACGAACGGGTGGTGCTTGAAGCGCTGCAACAGCGCGTGCACGTCGAGATCCACGTAGGGCGCGTCGAGACCCACGACGAGGCCCAGCGACACGAGATTCCCGCCTATGGGATAGATGAAGCTGCCCCCGAACGCGTCCCACGGGAGCGGCCAGCCCATGGTATGGGTGACCGCGCCGGGCGGGTCCGCGACTTCCCACAGTTCCTTGACGCCGAGCGCGAAGATCTGCGGGTTCGCCGAGCCGACGCCCTCCCGCTCGAGCCAAGCCTGGCTCAGGGGCCCGCGGGTCCCTTCGGCGAGCACCGTGACCCGCGCGGAGAGGTCCGTGGCCGGCATGTAGCCGGCCGCCGGGTTCCCCTCGCGGTCCAGACCGGCGGGCGTCGTGCGGACGCCGACGACCTGCCCCCCGCGCATCAGGAGCGCGTCGGCGGGGAACCCCGTGAACACGTTCACGCCGAGTGCCTCCGCCTGTCCTCCCAGCCAGCGCACGATCTCGCAGATCGAGGCCACGTGATGGCCGTGATTCCGCATCGAGGGCGGGGTCGGGAGCCGGATCTTCCCCCGTTCCGTGAGAAGCAGCACTCGGTCGCCCGCCACGCGGCCCCGAAAGGGGAAGTCAGCCTCGTCGAGGTCCGGGAAGAGCGTGCGGAAGGCCCCGGGGTTCACGACCGCCCCGGAGAGGCAGTGCTCCCCGAGTTCGCCCGACTTCTCGAGGACGCCGATCTCCAGGTCGGCGAGTGGCCCGCCTTTCGCGCGGTCGCGCGCCGCGAGTTGCGCCAGCCGGATCGCTCCCGCGAGCCCGGCGGGACCGCCGCCCACAAAAAGGACATCCAACGGTACGGCTTCCGGATCGGGATCCTCTTCGACGATGAAGCGCCCCGCCGGCAGCGGTGGCTGCTCGAAAGCGGGAATCAACTGTTTCACCGCGGCGTCCCGAGAACGCCCGCCTCGCGGAGCAATTCCAGCGTGGGTTCGAGCGGGAGCGCTTCGACCGTCCGTCCCCGGTGCCCCGTCACGGACGTCGCTCCGAAGAGGGAGTTGATGACGGCCTCGTCCGTCGCCTCGACCACCGCCTCGAAGACGCGCGACAACGCGCCGCCGCCCCGGACCGCCTCACCCTCCCCCGTCGAGAAGGCGATCGCGTAGTCGCCGGAACCGTGCGACATGTACGACCCGGTGCGGGCGAGCCCCATGAACGAGCGGTCGGCCACCCGGTCCAGTTCGCGGTGCGCCAGCGGCAGGTCCGTCGCGATCACGATCATCACGGAACCGTCGCCATCCCCCTGGTCGCGGGCGCCGCGCAGGCCGGCCGCGGCGAGCTTCTCTCCCACGCGCACGCCGTCGATCCGCAGCGAGCCCCCGAAGTTGCTCTGCACGAGCACGCCGACGGTCACGATCCGCCCGCCGATCTCCACCCGCCGGGACGAAGTCCCGATGCCGCCCTTCCAGCCGAAGGCGATCGTCCCCGTCCCCGCCCCGACCGTCCCCTCCTCCACCGGGCCGCCCGCCGCGGTCCGCAGCGCCTCGCGCACGTGTTCGGGCCGGATCGGGCGGACGCGGATGTCGCTCAGGTACCCGTCGTTCGTCTCGCCGACGACCGGGTTCATCGACCGTACCTCGCGGTTCGCCGGGAGCGACAGGAGGGTATCGAGGAGCGCGTCCGCCGCCCGGAACACGCTCAGCGTCCCGGTGAGGAGGATCGGCGTCTCGATCTCGCCGAGTTCGTTGACCTGACTCAGCCCCACCAGCTTCCCGAACCCGTTTCCGACCGCGATGGCCGCCCGCACCCGCCGCTCGAACACGTTGTCCCCGTGCGGAAGAATCGCCGTGACCCCCGTGCGGATCGAGTCGGCCTCCCACACGGTGCGGTGGCCCACCCGCACGCCGGGCACGTCCGTGATCGCATTCAGCGGCCCCGTCGGCAGCCGCCCGATGAGGACGCCCGCCTCCCGCGCCCGCGGCCGCTCCCCGTCGGCCGGCCGCGCCTCCTGGCCTACAGCGTCCGCAGGCGGAAACACCGCCATCGCCGCGAGGACGAGCGCCGCCGGGGTCCCTGCCCCTGCCCTCCTTGCGGTCCCGCTAGTTCTCACTGCTGATGGTCGCCCGCTCGATGTAGTCCAGTTCGGCGAACTCCGCCTCCAGGTAGACGTTCCCCTCCTCCTGGATGCGTCCCTGGCTCGGCCCGCTCCCGCCCGGCGCTCCCTCACCGTACTCCGAGTAGAGCGCGTCGACAACCTCCATCCCCGAAATCACTTCACCGATGGCGGCGAATCCCATCCCATCGAGGCGCGAGTTGTCGCCGAAGTTGATGAAAAGCTGCGTGCTGCGGCTGTTCGGCATGGACGTCTGCGCGAAGCTGATCCGCCCGCGCGTGTTCCCGACCACCACCGGATCGTCCTGGATGTTCGCGTCCCGCCACGCGCTCTGGATCTCCGGATTCCCGTTGATCCCGAACTGCGCCATGAAACCGGCGATCACGCGGAAGAACCGCACGTCGTCGAAGAACCCGTTCTCCACCAGGTTGTAGAAGCGGTCCACGCCGTTGGGGGCCCACTGGCGGTGCGCCTCCACCACGAACGTGCCCTTCGAAGTCTCGAAGCGCGCCTGGAAAGTCTCCGGTGCCGTCATGTTCACCTCTGCCGAAGCCGGGTCCCCGAGGAATTCGCTCGGCCCTCCGCCCCGTTCGCAGGCGCTCACCGCCAGCAGACACCCGAGGAGCAGCCAACCCGGCCTGAAACCGGACCTGGATAGACGCGACCGTACCATCTCGACCCCCGTCAGCTTCTTGTGTGTTTTGAGTGCGCCCCGCCGGGCCATTGCCACGGCCTGCGGGCGGGCGTGCCGTCAGATACGGCGTGCCACGATGTAACGATATGCGACCGGAATTGCGACGAGCACGAACAACGTACTCGAAATCAACCCGCCGATGGTCGCCAGCGCGAGCGCGTTCCAGATGTTCTGATCCTGGGACGGGGCGAAGAGGACGAGCGGCAGGAGTCCGAACACCGTCGTGAGCGTCGTCATGAGGATGGGGCGCACGCGTTCGAGCGTCCCCTGCACGATCGCCGCCGCCGTCGGCATGCGTTTGCGCACTTCGCCGATGTGGTAGACCACAAGGATGGCGTTGTTCACGACGATGCCGCCCATCATGATCGTGCCGATGAACGCGGTGCGGGTGAAGGTCGCGTCGGTGTAGAAGAAGATGAGGAAGACGCCGATGAGGGCGAAGGGCAGCGAGAAGAGCACGACGAACGGCGCCAGGAGCGACTCGAACAGGCCGGCCGTGACCATGTAGATGAGGAGGATGGAGAAGGCGAGGACGACCCACATCTGCGTCGTCTCCTCCGTCGTCCAGCCTCCGTAGCGAGATTTTTCGATCCGGTAGCCCGGCGGGAGTTCCATGGCGTCCACCACCGCGTCGCGGACGACGTCGCCGAACCGCACCGGCCCCCGGAACTCCCAGGCCACAGTCCGCTCGTACTGCTGGTCCTCCCGGCGGATGCTGGCCAGGACCTGCCGCTGCCCCACCTCCGCGACGCTGGCGAGGCGGAGTTCCTCGCGGGACGAAATCGGCACGCGCAGGTCGCTGAGGTCGTGGAAGTCGAACTCGCGATACCCGTCCACCTTGACGGCGAGCTGCACCTCCTCGCCGCCCACCCGGATCGGGTTCCCGAACGGGCGACCCTGGATGTTGCGCGATACGTAGTCGAGCAACTGCTGCACCGGGAGGTTGTACGCCGCCAGCGCCTCCCGGTCCGGCTCCACGTAGTACTCGAATTCCCGGTCGCGCCGGTAGTATCCGCTGTTCGCGTTCGGGTCCACGTCGCGGATCCGGGAGAAGCGCGTCAGGCGCGACGCGATCTCCTCGGCGATCTCCTGCACCGTCAGGTAGTTGTACCCAAGCACCTGGAGGCTGTAGTTGGGTGGGCTCGAGCCGCCACCGTAGAAGCTGGGACCGTATCCCCGCACACGGACGTCGACGCCCGAGAACCCGTAGCTGTACGCCGTCATCTGGTCCTTGATGTGCACCGGGATCGACGTGTGCTCGAGTTCGTCGGGGAATTCCGCCCGCATGTACGCAAAGTTCGGCCGAACCTGCGCCTCGAAGCGTTCCACTTCATCGATGGTGGCGAGCTTCGCCTCGAAGGAACGGGCGAGTTCGTCCGTGCGCTCCAGCCCCGCGCCGCGCGGGAAGCTGATCGTGATCGTGATCCCGCTTCCGCCCCCTCCGAATCCGCTCCAGTAGCTCCCCCTGCTCACGTGCTCATCGAACAGGTACCAGCTCCCGCCGAGGCTCCCGAGGCAGAGGAGCGCGATGAGGACGGGGTGCCGCAGGGCGAACCCGAGCAGCGACCGGTACCCCGCGATGTAGAAGGGTTCGGACGGCCGGGTCGGCGATGAGGCGGCCTCCCCGGTCGTGAGGGCCGCATCGACTACGGTCCCGGCGGAATCCCGCATGCGGGCGACGCGCGAGGCAAGCGCCGGGACGAAGGTGAACGCCACGAAGAGGCTGGCGACGATCGAGAAACCGACGGCGAACGTGAGCGGCAGGTAGTAGACCCGCAGCTCCCCCTGCAGGAAGAGGAAGGGGACGAGCACGATCGCGGTCGTCAGCGTCGCGGCGAGGACGGGCAGGACGACCTGGCGCGCGCCGCGGCTGGCGGCATCGGATGGGGTCGCCCCCGATCGGCGGTGACGCTCCACGTTTTCGAGCACGACGATGCCGTTGTCGACGACGAGGCCGAACCCCCACGCGAGTCCCCACAGCGTGAGCAGGTTCAGTGAGAACCCGCCGATGTAGAGAAAGTTCACCGCGGTCAGGACGCTGAACCCGATCGTGGCGAACACGACGAGGACGGCGCCGATCGACCGCAGGAAGAGCGTGAGGACGATGAAGATCACGATGGCCGCGGCGATGGCGCGGAGCCGGAGTTCCGTGAGCTGCTCGCGGATGTTCTCGCTCTGATCGGTCAGCAGCTCGAGGCCCACGCCCGCCGGCAGCGTGGCGCCCAGTTCGATCATTGCGGCCTTCACGTCGTCCGCGACCTGGATCACGTTCGTGCCCGACTGGCGGAACACGCTGATCAAGATCGTGGGCTGCGAGTCGATGCGCCACAGCAACGTCGGGTCTTCCGTCTGGTCGCGCACCTGCCCCAGATCGCCCACGCGGACGGGCCCATCCGGCCGCGTGAGGACGATCATGTCCGCGATGTCGGACACCTCGAGCGCCCGAGTACGCACGGCGATGGCGAACTGCCGCCCATCGAGTTCGACCGACCCGGGGGCCCTCGGCTCGGACAGCTCGGAGATCCGGCTGCGGACCTCCTCCGGCCTCAGCCCGAGCGCCTCCAGCCGGCCCCGATCCAGCTCGACCGCGATCTCGCGGCGCTCCGCCCCCCGGACGCGCACCTCGGACACGCCCGGAAGCCCCCGCACGAAGGGCTCGATCTCCTCCTCGGCGATCTCGCCCAGGCGCGCGAACGTATACGGGCCGGTCAGCGAGAAGCTGAGGAGCTGCTCCTCTTCGTCGGCGAACTCCTGCGGCACGTACTCGGAGAGGTCGGGCACCACGCCCCCGGGCAACTCGTCCCGGATGGAGTTGATCCGTTCGCTCAGCTCGAGACGGGCGAACTCCATGCGTGTCTCGCGCTCGAAGTGGACCTGGATCGAAGCCGTGGAGCCTGTCCCGCGCGCATCGGCACGGGACTCCGAGATGACCTTCTCCACGCCGCCGACCTGCTGGATGACGGTTTCGAGCGGCGCGGTCACGAACGCTTCCAGCGCCTCGGGCGAGGCTCCGGTCCAGGTGGCAGTGACCGTGAGACGCGGGAATTCGACCTCGGGCAGATCCTCGACCGGAATGAGCCGGAAGCTCGTCACGCCGAGCGCGAAGAGGGCGATGTAGATCGCGGCGGTCGCCACCGGCCGGCGGATGGCCAGATCGATCATGGTTCCGCGCTCCCTCGCGCCATGCCCGGAGCCGCCGGCCCAGAGCGGTCCCCAAGGCCGTATCCCGGCGTCGGCCGAACCGCGGACGGGTCGCGGCGTTCGGGCCGCGGGCCCGGGTCGGCCCCCACGGACACGGAGGGCTCGACCAGGACCGAATATACCACCGGCACGACGATGAGCGTGAGGAAGGTCGCGGAGATGAGGCCGCCGATCACCACGACGGCGAGCGGGGCGCGGAGATCGGCCCCGGCCCCCAGCCCGGCGGCGAGCGGGAGAAGCCCGACCACGGTCGTGATGGTCGTCATCACGATGGGGCGGAGCCGCAGCCGGCCCGCTTCAAGGATCGCCGCCCGTTTCGCCAGCCCCGCCCGCCGGCGCTGGTTGATGAAGTCGACCTTCACGATCGCGTCGTTGACGACAATGCCGATGAGGATCACGAACCCGATGCCGCTCATCGCGTTGAGGCCGCCCCCGGCGATCCAGAGCGCAGTCACCGCCCCGATCGCCGCCAGCGGCACCGCGGTGAGGACGACGAGCGGCTGCACGAGCGACTCGAACTGGGCGGCCATGATGAGGAACACGAGGGCCAGCGCGAGGCCGAACGCGAAGGTGAGCGAGCGGAAGCTGTCCTGCATCTCCTCGTTCTCGCCGCCGACGCGCACGGTCGTGAGCGCCGGCCGCGGGATGTCCGCGATCGCCGCCTCCACCTGCCGGACGGCCATCCGGAGGCCGCCCTCGGCCACGTCCGCCAGCACCTGGATCGTGCGGTTCTGATCCTCGCGCCGGATTTCGACCGGACCGAACCCCTGCCGGACCGTCACGAGTTCCCCGATCGGCACGCCCTGCAGCCGAAGCCCGAGCACCCGGTCGAGTTCCCGCCGGGCCGTCTCCGGAATCGTGACCCGGATGTCGACCTTGTCGGCGAACACCGAGTACGCGTTCCGGGTCTCCGATCCCCGCAGGTAGTCCTCGATCGCCGTCGCAACCGACGTCACGGTGATCTGGTGGCGAGCCGCCACCTCCCGATTGACCTCGATGACGAGTTCCGGTTGCGTGCGGAGGAAATCCAGCCGGACATCGGCCAGCACCGGGACGCCCTCGAGCCGGGTCTCGATCGCCTCGGCGACCGGCACGAGTTCCTCCAGTTCCCCGCTCTGCACCTTCACCGCGAGGTCGGCCTCGCCGATCGCCAGCGCCCTGCCGAGCGACGTGGCCCGTCCGGTTTCGATCGTCACGAAGGCCGGATCCACGCCGCTCTCCGGGAGCCGCGCGCGCAGTTCGGCGATCGCTTCGCTCGTCGGCCGGGACGACCCGGCGAGCTGTACGTCGAGCGCCGCGTTGTTGAGTCCTGTCAGGTCGCGCGCCGCGAGTTCGCTGCCCCGGCTGCGGCCCACGCGAGTGAAGATGCCCGAGACGTCCGCCATGTCGAGCAGGAGCCGCTCCACCTCGCCCGCCGTCTCGTCCGTCGTCCGGATCGGCGTCCCCTGGGGGAGGTTGAGTTCGACCCAGAACTGCTGTTCGTCCACGCGCGGCATGAGCCCCCTCGGGAGGGATCCGGCGAGCATGATCGCGCCGGCCAGGGCGACAATCGCGATCGAGAGGACTTCCAGCCGGTGCGCGAGAGCCCACTCGAGCGTCCGCTCGTACCGGCCCGCGAAACGGAGGAAGGCGCGCTCGAAGGCCCGCAGGAAGGGGCCGAAGAGCAGGCCCAGGACTCTGCCGCCGCCGGTCGCGACATCGACGCCCGTGAGCTTGACCGAGCGCCCCACGT
>VXMR01000007.1 GCA_009841005.1 Gemmatimonadales bacterium | reverse complement strand
CGGGGGCGACGCGGCCGCCCACGAAGAGGTCGAGGTCGCCGTCGCCGTCGATGTCGGCCTGGGCAAGCGGGCCGGTCGCGGCGGGGAGCCGCCCGGGCGGGACGCCGGGAGCTTCGATGAGCGGGGGCGCCGGCGCGGACGCGCCGAGCGGGGCCGCGATGACCGCGGGAACGGCCGCGGCCTCCGCGGGCGTGCCCGCCTCGTACGCGCTCGTGCCGATGAGCAGCGCGACGCGACCGTCGGCCGCGCGATGCGGCAGCACGGCGGTCGCGTCCCACGCCAGCGCGGGCACGAGGGCGCGCGGGGCGGCGAAACCGTCGCCCTCGTTCCGCATCACGACCGGGCTGCCCCCCCGGCCGCTCCCGACGACGAGATCCGCGTCGCCGTCGTCGTCCACGTCGATCCACGACACGCCCGGGCCGAGGCGATCGAGGGAATGGGGCAGGAGCGGCTGCCGGAGCCGGTCGTCGAAGGGCGATTCGACGTGCCGGTGCCCGAGTCCGTCCGAAACGTCGACGAAATGGGCGGCGCCCGCCGGGCGGGTCGCCGCGGCGTCGCGGGCGGGCGCCGAGCCGGGACCGACCGCCTCGGCGGTGGCGTCGTCGATGACGTACTCCCGGTTCGCAACAATCCCCTCCAGCCGCGTGCGGCGGCCGTCCGGCCATTCGACGACGAGCGTCATCGCTCCGCCGGCAGGCGCGGCAAGGCTGGCGGCGGGTTCGGGCGATGACAGATAGGCGCCTCCCGCCGTGATCTCGCGCAGCTGGGGGGCCGGCGCCTCGGCGGCACCGGGCGCGGTGGGGCTCTCGAGGCGGATCCGGGCGCCGATCCCGCGCGTGTTCGGGCCCGGACTCCTGAGGCGGACGAGGATGCGGGGGGCCGCGGCGTCGTTTCGGTACAGGAGCGGGGGCGCCCCCAGGCGGGTCACGACGACATCGAGGTCCCCGTCATTGTCGAGATCGCCCGGGGCGAGGCCGTGCGAGATGTCCGGCTCCCGTCCCCAGCGCCAGCTGTCGCTCACGTCGGTGAAGCCGCCCGGCCCACCGCGGAAGGCGACGTTCGGCTGCGGGAGCGCCGGGAACATCCGCAGCGCCTGGTCGGCGGGCAGCCCGGGGATCGCCGCGATCCGGGCGTTCGCATCGCCGTCGAGCTGATCCCACGCGTGGCCCGTCGTGACCAGGATGTCGTTCCAGCCGTCGAGATCCGCGTCCATGATGAGCGCGCCCCACGTCCAGTCGGACGCGGCGAGCCCAAGTTCCCACGCCGCCTCGGCGAAGGTCCCGTCGCCGCGGTTCAGCTGCACCGCGTTCCGGTTCAGCTGCACCCGCGTATCCGTCACCCCGGGCGGCTCCGGGGCGGCCTCATAGCTCGGCGTCTGGGTGAGGCGCTCCGCCGCGCCCCGGGCGAGCATGTCGGTGGTGAGGAGATCGAGGTCTCCGTCGCGGTCGAGATCTCCGACGTCGACGGCCATCGAGGAGAGGCTCGTCGCGCGGACGGCCTCGTTCGAGACGGGCGAGAAGGTCCCGTCGCCCTCGTTGAGCCAGATCCCGTCCTCGCTGTTGAAGTCGTTCGCAACGTAGAGGTCCGGGTCGCCGTCCTCGTCCCAGTCGCTGAAACGGGCCGCGAGTCCCCAGTCCCGCGCAGGCACCGTGACCTTCCCGCGGGAACGCGTGAGAGGGGCCCCGGGGGGTGCGGGCGCGAATCGTCCGTCCCCGAATCCCGTGTAGTACTCGTCCGGCTCTCCGAGTTCAAAGCGGCGCACGAAGCGGCCATCGAGCAACTCCACGCGGTAGTGCTCCGCGTACAGGTCCCGGAGTTCGGGCGGGATGAAGGGCCCACCGTCCTCGCCCCGCCGGATGTGATTGATGTCCAGCACATCGGGCGGATGGAGGTCGTCCACCTGCCGCGTCTTGTAGTTCGCGATGTAGAGGTCGAGATCCCCATCTCCGTCGGTGTCGGCCAGCGCAGGGGTCGTGCTCCCCCACGCTCCGGCGAGACCCGCATCCTCGAGTTCCGGGAAGCCGCCCGCGCCGTCGCCGAGGAAGATCCGGTTCCGGCCCCCGTGGACCGTGATCACGAGATCGAGGTCATCATCTCCGTCCAGGTCGACGAGCGCCGCCCCCCGCGCGAGCACGCCCTCGAGCGCGAGGGAGGGGGGCGTGATCTCCTCGAAGCGCCAACCGCCGAGGTTGCGGTAGAGGGCGCTCGCGCCCCCGTAGCCGGCGAAGAAGACGTCGGCCAGACCATCGCCGTCCACATCCCCGATTGCCACGCCCTGCCCCTCGGCGAGCACGCGGTTGTCGAGGCGCGCCTCCTCCTCGACGTCATAGAGGAAGGTCACGCCGCGACGCGACGCGTCCAGCGGACGGAAGCCTCCGGAGCCGCGTGGCTTCAGCTCCCGCCACCGGTATCCGTCCGCCTCGACCCAGGGGCCGGGCTCCGGCGCCCCGCAGGCCGAGGCGAGCAGGGCCGCCGCGAGGAGGGCCCGTGTGTTCAGCCACCCTCCCCGTTGGGCGATGCGCCGTTGGCCGATGCCCCCTGGCCGCCGCCGATCACGCGCTCGAACAGCTCGTAGATGCGCCGGTATTCATCGGTCCATGACGAGGGCTCCACGAACCCGTGGTTCTCCACCGGGTACACGGCCATCTCCCAGTTCTCCTTCCCCAGTTCTATGAGACGCTGGGCGAGGCGCACGACGTCGGAGAAATGCACGTTCGTGTCGTACATCCCGTGTGCGATGAGGAGGTGTCCCTCGAGCCCCTCCGCGAAGTAGATGGGCGAGGACTGGCGGTACGCTTCCTCGTCCTCGTGGGGGAGGTTGAGGATGCGGCTCGTGTACCAGTGGTTGTAGTGCGCCCAGTCGGTGACGGCGCGGAGCGCGCCGCCCGCCGCGAAGGACTCCGGCGCGGTGAAGAGCGCCATCAGCGTGATGAAGCCGCCGTACGAGCCGCCGTAGATCCCCATCCGGTCGGGGTCGACGCCCTCCTCGCGGACGAGGTACGCGGCGCCGTCCACCTGGTCGGAGAGATCCCAGCCGCCCATGTGACGGTAGATCGCCGTGCGCCAGTCGCCCCCGTATCCGGCGGAGCCGCGGTAGTCGATGTCGAGCACCGTGTAGCCCTGGGCCGCCAGGAAGTGGTGGAACATGTATTCCCGGTAGTAGTTCGACCACCAGTTGTGGACGTTGTGCAGGTATCCCGCCCCGTGGACGAAGATGACGCCGGCCCCGTTCGGTTCGACCCCGAAGTCGGCCGGGCGGTAGATGCGGGCGGGCACGGGCACCCCGTCGCGGGCCTCGAAGTGCACGATCTCGGGCCGGAGCCAGGGGAAGCCGAGCCACGTCTCGGTAGGGGAGGTCGTGACCTGGGCCATCGCGGCGCCCGGCGCGGCGTCGGCGAGGTAGAGTTCGGGTGGCCGGTGCGCGCGCGAATGGAGGACGGCGAAGCGACGCCCGTCGGGCGATGGCGTGACGGTGAACGAACCCTCTCCCTCGAGGAGTTGAACCCGGCCCGAACCATCGAACTCCATGCGCCACGGGTGCTGGTCGAAGGGTGACAACTCGCTCGTCTGCATCAGGAACGAATCCCATCCATCGGGAATCGTCACGCCGAGGACCTCCCACTCTCCGGCCGTGAGCGCCTCGCGGTTCCCGCCGTCGGCGTTGATCGCGTACAGGTGGGAGTAGCCGGTCTCCTCGCTCACGTACCAGGCGCGGGGCATCTCGCCCGCCGCCTCCGCCGGGAGCCAGCCGATGCAGCCCGCGCCCTGGAAGCCGAAGCAGGGGCCGCCGACCCACGCCTCGTCGTAGTGGGTGTCCAGCATCGTGAGCGCGCCGGTCGCCGCCTCCCAGGCGTAGAGGCGCCACGTCTTGTAGTCGTAATCGACCGCGAATACGAGCCCGTGCGAGCCGGAGTCGTTCCAGCCCGCGAAGCTCGCGACGGCGAGGCGGTCGTCGGATTCGGAGTCGCCCGCCTCGGATTCCGACTCCCCCGACTCCCCGGATTCCGCCTCCCCGGATTCCGGATCGGAGCCATCGCCGGTGAGGTCGAGCCAAGTGGCTTCGCCCGTTTCGGCATGGACCACGGCGAGCCTGGACTCACCCTGTTCGTCGCCCACCTTGGGCCGCATCTCGGTGTTCTCGGTGTAGCCGGACTCCGTGATCCAGAGGGGGATGTCGGTGCGCCGGCCGCCATCGTTGAAGGTGCCGCGGGTCGCGGTGACCGCGATCCACGTGCCGGTGGGATCGGCGACGAGCGACTGCGCGCGCTCGCCCTGCGCGAGGTGCAGGGTCTCGCGCTGTCCGGCCTCGCGGAGTTCCCGGCGCTCCTCGGCGCGCTCCTCCCGGATCTCCTGCACGCGGATGTGCTCGAACAGCTCTCGCTGCTGCTCTTCGAGGAAGGCCTTGTGTCCTTCCGCCTCGGGGTCTTCGGGCTGCTCCGGCCCGCCCACCGCGGTGAGCTGCCGGATCTCGCCGTCGTCGATGTCGAAGGCGAAGAGGTTGTTCCCGCGACGGAAGAAGATGGAGGCACCGTCGCCGGAGAATACGGGACTCACCTCGGCGTCCTCGGTGTGGGTGAGCCGCCGGGTCGCGGCGCCGTCCCGCTCGATGAGATAGAGGTCTCCACCGGAGGACGTCACGCGCCAGCGGCCATCCGGGGACACGTCGCCCGGCGCCAGGGTGGGGCCGAGGCGCAGCTCTTCCTCGTCATCGACGCGCTCGGGCGTGCCGCCGGTCGAACGGACCCGATAGAGGGCGCGCTGCTCGTGCCACTCGGCGCCGCCCGGGAGCCAGCGGAAGTAGATCCACTCGCCGTCGTCGGACCAGCTCACGCCGACGGGCGCCTGCCCGACGTGCTCGGAGCCTTGCATGATGGACTCGAGCGTGAGGGCAAAGACGTTGTCGCGCGCGGGGAGCGGCTCGAAACTGGCCAGATTCTGAGCCTGGAGCGGCGGGGCCGCGGCAACCCACGCGGCGGAGACGGCGATCGCGGCGGCGGAGATCCACGCGCCTCCGCGTCCCGCGGGCCGGACGGGGATACGCCGGAAGACGGCGCGTTGGAACGTCGCAGAAGATTTCACGGGGCACCTCCTCCGTTCCCCGAGGGCAGATACTGTCCCGGGATCGGCAGGTCGGACCGCTCCGCGGCCCAGTAGATCGTGACGACGTACCAGCGGTCGCCATCGTGCATGAGCTGGATCGAGTTGATGCCGCGGGCGAACGGTTCGGGGTCGTCCGCGTTCCGCTTCGAGTCGTAGGTCGAGAAGGCGTGCACCACCGGGCCGAAGCGCTCCTCCGTGCGGGCGATCTCCCGCTCGAAGAATCCGTTCTGCTCGAGGAAGCCGCCCGCCTGTTCCGCGTATTCGCCCGGACTCCACACGCTGTAGCCGTGCTCGCCCTCCGGGGACCGGCCCGTGGGAATGAGGCGGGCCTCCGGGATGAACAGGGAGCGGAAGCGGTCCCAGTCGCGCGCCTGCCCGGCCGGGCCCGAGATCACGTCGTAGAGCGCGGTCAGGATGCTGTCCACCGACTCCACGTCGCCGGCATCGGCATCGGGCCAGCTCTCCGCCATGGCCACGTTCGGTCGGCCCTGGGCGAGCGAGGGAGTGGGCATCGCGAGCGCCAGGGGTCCGGCGGCCAGCGCGCCAAGGAGGAAGAGTGTGCGCAGTCGTCGCATCGTTCCGCTCCGGTTCTGGTGGAAGGCGTCCCCGAATCTAGCCCGGACCGGACGCCGGGTGCGACCCGGAGGCGACGACGCGGACCGTCGGGGCGGCCGCGTTCGGTTGCATCGGACGCGGGCCGCGTCTACCGTTTTCGGCTCGCGGCGCCCGCGCCCGTAGCTCAATTGGATAGAGCGTCTGACTTCGGATCAGAAGGCTGGGGGTTCGAGTCCTCCCGGGCGCATGATCCCTCGTCCGATGACCCCGAGAACGCCGAGCTTCGACGAACTTCACCGACATGAAGCCGAATCCGAACATGCCCCGGGGCCAGACGGCGACCCCTCCGCAGGCGGCCCAGTGCCCGGTCGATCACCGGGCTGCGGAGCGCGCCGCGAGGGCGCTGCCGGGTCCCGTGCGACGAGCCGTCTTCCTGGGCGTCGGGACGCTGAGCGTGACCGCGGGCATCATCGGCATCGTCGTGCCGCTCTGGCCCACGACGTGCTTCCTGCTTCTCGCCGCCTGGTGCTATGCGCGCAGTTCCCCGCGCGCGGAGCGCTGGCTGCTGGAGAACCGCGTGTTCGGACGCTACCTCACCGCATACCGGGAGCGCGGCGTGATCTCCACCCGCGTGCGGCGCGGCGCGACGATCTTCCTGTGGAGCGCGATCCTCGTCTCGGCCGTGCTGGCCGCCGGACACCTCTGGGTCGTGGCCCTCCTCCTCCTCGTCGCCGCGCTGGTCACCGCCCACCTCTACTCCCTCCCGGGAGAAGGCTGACCGTTCCTCAGGCGCTCTCGGCTCCCAGGGCTGAGATCAGGTCGGAGCGGGTGAGGATGGAGAGCGTGCCGTCTTCTCCCCGCACCAGCACGGCGGGCTGTTCTCCGCTCAACTCGTTCGCGAAGGCGTGCACGGGGCTTGAGGCCTCCACCACCGGGAAGGGCGGGCCCATGAGGTCGCCCACGAGGCGTGCCCGCGCGTCGGGGTCTCCCATGAGGAAACGCAGGATGCTCTGCTCGATGAGGCTCCCGACGACTTCTCCCCCCTCCATCACGGGAAGCTGCGAAATCGCGTGCTCCCGCATCGACGCGATCGCGTCGTCGAGCGACATGTCGGCCGGCGCCGACACAAGCGGCCTCTCGGTCGGGCGACGTGCGACTAGCGCGCCCGCGGTGAGGGTCTCGCCCTCGTCCAGGAAGCCGTGCTCCTGCATCCAGACGTCGTTGTACACCTTCCCGAGGGCCCGGTAGCCGCCGTCGGGCATGATCACGACGAGCACGTCGTCGTCCGAGAGCGTCTCCCGGTTCGCCTCCATCCATTGGAGCGCGCCAGCCATCGCCATGCCGCACGAGCCGCCGAGGAACATCCCCTCCTCGCGCGCGAGACGGCGGGTCATGAGCATCGACTCCCGGTCCGTGACGCGCACGTAGTCGTCGACGAGGTCGAAGTTCATGTTGCCCGCGAGGATGTCCTCCCCTACTCCCTCCGTGACGTAGGGATAGATTTCATCCTCGTCGAACTCGCCGGTGTGGAAGTACTTCCAGTAGACGGAGCCGAAGGGATCCACGCCGATGATCCGGACGCCGGGGTTCCGTTCCTTGAGGTAGGCGGCGGAGCCCGAAATCGTGCCGCCGGTGCCGGAGCCGACGAAGAGGTGCGTGATCCTCCCCTCCGTCCCCTCCCAGAGTTCCGGGCCCGTCGTCCGGACGTGGGCCGCCGTGTTCGCGGGGTTGTCGTACTGGTTCATGTAGAAGGAGTTGGGTGTCTCCTCCGCGAGCCGGCGCGAGACCTGGTAGTAGGAGCGAGGATCCTCGGGGTCCACCGCCGTGGGACAGACGATGACCTCCGCTCCGAGCGCCCGCAGGATCGCGATCTTCTCGGGGCTCTGCTTGTCCGTGGTCGCGAAGATGCACCTGTAGCCGCGGGCGATAGCGGCGAGGGCGAGGCCGACGCCGGTGTTCCCGCTCGTCCCCTCGACGATCGTGCCGCCGGGCGCGATCTCTCCCCGCGCCTCGGCGGCCTCGAGCATCGAGATCCCGATCCGGTCCTTGACGGAGCCGCCGGGGTTGAAGTACTCGAGCTTCGCGAGGACGGTGCCGGGCAGGTGCGCGGCGAGCCGGTTCACGCGCACCAGCGGCGTACCGCCGATCGTACCCAGGATGTCCTCGTGCCACATGGCGATGTTCGCTCCTCTACCGGATCAAGCCCGGGGAAACCTTACGGGCCACGGTGACCCGGCGCCAAAAAAAGCTCTGTGCGTCAGCGCACCGCATCCGCGCGGATGGCGGCGATCTCGGCGGGGCCGACGCGGCAGCAGCCACCGACGCCGTCGGCGCCCTCCCGCCGCCACTCGGCGGCGCTCCGGGCCCAGTCCAGCGGGGTCGCGGGGCCTGTCCAGCGCTTGGCTTCCGCGTCCCATTCCTCCCCCGAGTTGGGATAGACGAGGATCGGCTTTCCGGTCGCCCGCCGCGCCGCATGGATGAGCGGCGCAACAAGGCGCGGATCGACGCAGTTCACGCCGATCGCGACAACGTGGGGTTCGGCCTCGCACAAGGCGACGGCGGTCTCGAACGGCGCGCCGTCCGCGAGGCGCGCGCCGTCGCGGCACTGGAAGCTGATCCACGTCGGGCGATGGGAGACGGCCGCGAGCCGGCAGTAGGCGCGCGTCTCCTCCACGGACGGCGTCGTCTCGCAGGCGAGGACATCGGCCTCCGTCTCGGCGAGGACCTCCCAGCGCGGGGCGTGGAAGTCGTACAACTCAGCCGCGGAGAGGCCGTAGTCGCCCGTGTACTCCGATCCATCGGCCAGGTAGGCCCCGTACGGCCCGATGCTCGCCGCGACGAGCGGCGGCGGGCGGCTCGCGGGCGGCTGGCCGGCGGGAGGCAGGTCGTCGGGGTCGGGCGCCACACTGCCGCCGAGGAAGTCCGCGCGGGCCGAGATGGCCAGGTCGACGGAGTCGCGCAGGAGGCGGGTGGTCGCCGCCGCGTCGAGCCCCCGGGACGCGAAACCCTCGAAGGTCGCCTGGTAGGTCGCGGTGGCGATGCAGTCGGCCCCCGCCTCGAGGAAGCGGCGGTGCGCGGTGCGGATCGCCTCCGGCGCCTCGATGAGGGCGCGGGCGGACCACAGGGGATCGTCGAGGTCGCAGCCCAAGGCCTCGAGTTCCGTCGCCAGGCCCCCATCGAGCACCAGGAAGCCCTCCCGCTCGATGAAGTCGCGGATCGGGTCGGTCAACGCGGGTCCGGGCCGACCATGATCGAGAACCCTTCGAACACGAACTCGACCCCGCCGTCCCGCAGTCGGTTGCCGACGGCGATGCCGTCGAACATGGCTTCCACGGCATCGTGCAGTTCGAGCAGCCGCGAGGGCTGCGCAACCGGCGTGTTGTGGGCCGTGAACAGCGTGGTCAGGTCGGGTGCGAGCTCGGCGAGCCGGGCCACCGAGGTCCGGTACGCCTCCAGGTCCGTCTCGGGCGCGAACAGCCAGATCGGGCCCTCGTAGAAGGAATCGCCGGTCCAGAGGAACCCGGCTTCGCGGTCGAGGAGGGCGATCGCGTCCGGCGTATGGCCGGGGACGGCGACGACCTCGAGCGTGCGTCCCCCCAGATCGATCCGGTGTCCGTCGTCGATGAAGGCGGAGATCTCGAAGGCGGGCGTGTGGTAGTTGTCTTCCGTGATCCCCGCGGGCAGGGGCCGGCAGACCGCGCTTCCGGCCACTTCTCCGCGCACCTCGGCGTTCGTGCGGCCCCGGGCGTGCGCGCGGGTGAACTCGGTGTCCAGGGCGAGCACGCGCTCGAACTCGGCGTTGCCCCCGACGTGGTCCATGTGCGTGTGCGAGTTGAGGACGGTCACGGGCAGCGCCGTGAGTTCGTCCACGATGGTGCGGATGCGTCCGATCCCCATGCCCGTGTCGAAGAGGAGGCCGCCCTCCTCACCCAGGATCAGGTAGGAGATGACCTCCTGGAACTGAAACGGCTCGTAGATCGCGTACACGCGCGGGGCGACGCGATACACCTCGAACCAGTCATCCGTGACTTCGACGCGCTCCAGGTCAGCGTATTGCCCGCGGGGCACGTTCGAGCAGAACCCCGCCGTCGCGGCGCGCGACTCGGGCGCGGGCTCACCGCCGGGCGCGCAGGCGAGCGCCCCCCCGGCCAGCGCGCCCGCGGCCGCCAGCCGGAGGGTCGCCCCGCGCACGTCCGCTATCCGTCCTCGGTGGTGATGACGCGGCCCACCCGTGCCTGGAGCATCCGGTTGAACTCGGCGAGTTCGTCGGTCAGCACCGCCTGCAGCCGCACCTCCACCTCGTCGATCATGTCGCTCAGCATCTGCGCCACCTCGGCGTGCTGGTCCGTGGGCGGGAAGTCGGCCGTCCCCACGGTACGCTGGAGGTAGGAGAGGCGGGCGCTGATCATCGCCGGCCAGCGCACCCCGTCGGACCCGGTGTCCTTGAGTTGCACGAGTTCGCTCTCCACCTCGATGAGCGACTCATCGAGCGCCTCGCCCGCCTCCATCACATCCTCCGCGTCATCCGCCGCCTCGAGCACCGGGCGCAGGTCATGGATCTGCCGTCGCAGGAGTTCGATCTGGTTCACGGCATCCGCGAGGCGGTTACGATCCTCCACGATGTCGTCGAGCAACGCCTTCTGGGCCAGGATGTCCGCCATCGACCCCTCGGAGTTCGGGTCCCGGAGGACGGTCAGTTGCTGCGACCCCGCGTCCTCACCGTCCACGACGAGCGTGACCGTGTAGGTGCCCGGGGGCTGCCTCGGTCCCCCCCCCCCCCCCCCGCAAGAGCCGCCCCCCCCCCCGCGCGCGGCCGCCGGGGGGGG
>VXMR01000014.1 GCA_009841005.1 Gemmatimonadales bacterium | reverse complement strand
GTCCCGGCCTTGATGCCGAGCATCGTCCCGATCTCCTCGTGCGTGTAGCCCTCGAGGTCGTGCAGCAGGAAGACGGTGCGATAGCCGGCGGGAAGCTCGTCGATGGCGCGGTGCAGCCGCTCCTTGACGTCGGGCTCGAGGCCGTGCACCCCGCGGGTCGAGCGCAGGTCCTCGTGCAGCGCGGTCTCGCGGCTGCGGAAGCGCTTCACCTTGCGGAGCCCGTTCAGCGACACGGTCGTGGCGATCGATCCCAGCCACGTCCCGAACGCGGCCTCGCCGCGAAACGTGTCGATCTTCGTGAACGCCCGCACGAACGTCTCCTGCGTGAAATCCTGGGCGAGATGGTCTTCGCCCGCGAACCGGTAGCAGATCCGGAACACCCGGTCGACGTGCGCGTCGTACAACGCGCGCGCCGCGTCCTGGTCTCCGTCCCTGAGCCGCTGAATGAGTTGCGGTTCCGTCACCGTGCCGGGATCTCCGGGTACACGTCGGTTCTTCCGCTTCTTCTGCTTCTGGACCGGTGACACAGGCAACCGGGGATTGGTTGCGCGGGGATCGGGCGGACCGCCGGAGGGGGAATCGACGGTCGGACCCGTGGGGCGACCGGACCGCGACGAGGATGCGCCGCGGCCGGTCGACCGGCGGGGTTCCGGGAGCGGTGGAGGCTCCCGGTCAGGCGCCCGGCGCTCTAGGCGACGGCGACCGCCGCGCCCTCCAGCACCTCGGCGATGTTCTCCAGCGCCCATTCCAGGCTCGCCTTCTCAATCGTGAGCGGAGGCGCGAACCGGATCACCTGCTCGTGCGTCTCCTTGGCGAGGATCCCGCGCGCCTGCAGCGCCTCGCAGAACGGACGCGCCGACCCCGACTCGTCCCGCACGACCACGCCGATGAACAGGCCGCGCCCGCGCACGTGGTCCACGTGCGGCGAATCGATCGCCTCCAGTTCTCCCTTGAACCAGGAGCCCAGTTCGTTCGACCGCCCGGCGAGATCCTCATCCCGGATCACGTCCAGCGCCGCCATCCCGACCGCCGCCCCGAGCGGATTTCCGCCGAAGGTCGAGCCGTGGTCTCCCGGATGGAACACGTCCATGATCTCGGAGTTCGCGAGGATCCCTGAGACAGGGAACACGCCCCCGCCGAGCGCTTTGCCGACGATCATGATGTCGCCGCGGTCCGCCTCCCAGTCGGCGCAGAACAGCTTGCCGGTCCGTCCCAGACCCGTCTGGATCTCGTCGTTGATCATGAGGACGCCGTTCGCGCGGCAGATCTCCAGCGCCCGCGCATAGAAACCATCCGGCGGCACGACGACGCCCGCCTCGCCCTGGATGGGCTCGACGAGGAAGCCGACGGTGTTCTCCGTGATCGCCGCCTCGAGCGCGTCCGCCTCGCCGTAGGGGATGGGCACGAAGCCCGGCGTGAAGGGACCGAACCCGAACGTGGACCCCTCATCCGAGGAGAACCCGACGATGGTCGTCGTCCGGCCGTGGAAGTTCTGCTCGCAGACGATGATCTCCGCCCGGTCCTCCGCCACGCCCTTTACGGTGTAGCCCCACTTGCGGGCCGCCTTGATCGCCGTCTCCACTCCCTCGGCGCCGGTGTTCATCGGCAGCGCGCGCTCGAACCCCGTCATCTCGCACAGCTTCTGGAGGAACGGGCCCATCCGGTCGTTGTGGAAGGCGCGCGACGTGAGCGTGAGCTTCTCCGCCTGCGCGCGCAGCGCCTCGATGATGCGCGGGTGGCGGTGTCCCTGGTTCACCGCGGAATAGGCGCTCAGCATGTCGAGGTACTTCCTGCCCTCGACGTCCCACACCCACTCGCCTTCGCCGCGCTCGAGCACGACGGGAAGCGGGTGGTAGTTGTGGGCGCTCCACGTGTCGACCTGAGAGATGTAATCGCTGGTGTTCATCGCTTCCTCATTGGGCTGCCGAGCAGTACTCGGCCCGCGGTTGGACCTGAACCCCGTCGAGGGACGGGCACCGTTCTCGCCGGATCGAACCGGACCTGAAAGGGTAGGCATCGATCCGACCTCCGACAAGGTAGGCTGCCACGCTACTGCCGGGTGCCCGTCCCATGCCGCGGGCTGCTACCTTGGGCGCATGAGCGACGCTTCCGCCATCCCCGACTTTACCGAATTCTCCCGCCTCGCCGAGCCCGGGCGGATGGTTCCCGTGGCCATCGAAATCCCGTTCGATCTGGACACTCCGGTTACGGCGTTCTCGAAGCTGCGACGCGGCCCGTTCTCCTTCCTCCTCGAGTCGGTCGAGGGAGGGGAACGCTGGGCGCGATTCAGCTTCGTCGGCTCCGAACCCCGGGAAGCGTGGCGGCTCGACGGTTCGGAGACCCGGCTCTGGACGCCCGCGGCGGGTTGGGGCGAGCCCGAGACCACGAGCGACCCCTTCGGCGCCTTCGAGGCATGGATCGCGCGGTACGAGCCCGTCGAGATCGCGGGCCTGCCGCGGTTCTGGGGCGGGGCCGTCGGGTTCTTCGGCTACGACACGGTGCGCTGGATCGAGCGGCTGCCGGACGCGCCTCCGGACGACCTCGGCGTGCCGGACGCCTGCTTCATGGCGACGGAGCGCATGCTCATCGTAGACAACCTGTATTCCCGCGCCTTCGCCATCGCGGCCGTGCCGGTCACGCCCGACGACGACCCGGCCGAGCTGTACGGGAACGCCGTCGATCGACTCGCCGACTGGGTAGGCGGCCTGGAGAGAGCGCACGGGCTGGGGCCGCTCGGCAACGGCGGCGAGGCGAGCACGCCGGAGGTGGTCGGAAACCGCTCGCGGGACGACTACGAGGCGGCCGTCGAGCGCATCCGCGAGTACATCGTGGCGGGGGACGCGTACCAGGTCGTGGTCTCGCAGCGCGCCGGCGCCCGTTACGCGGGCGATCCTCTGGAACTCTACCGCGCCCTCCGTCGCAGCAATCCATCCCCCTATCTCTTCTTCATCGAACTGGACGGCATGCGCCTCATCGGTTCATCCCCCGAGACACTCGTCCGGGTGGAAGACGGGATGGTGACCGTCCGCCCGATCGCCGGGACGCGTCCGCGCGGAGCCACGCCGCGCGAGGACGAACGCCACGCGCGCGAGCTGCTCGCCGACGAGAAGGAGCGGGCGGAACACCTCATGCTGGTGGATCTCGGCCGCAATGATGTGAGCCGCGTCGCCCGTCCCGGCTCCGTCGAGGTGTCGCGCTTCATGGAGATCGAGCGCTACAGCCACGTCATGCACCTCGTGAGCGAGGTGGCCGGTTCGCTGAAGGTCGGAGCCGACGCCGTCGATGCCTTCAAGGCCTGCTTCCCCGCCGGCACGCTCACCGGCGCCCCGAAGGTGCGGGCGATGGAGATCGTCGATGAACTCGAACCGACGCGGCGCGGGCCCTACGGGGGGGCGGCGGGCTACGTCGGTTACGGCGCGACGAGCCTCGACATGGCCATCGTCATCCGCACGCTGCTCTCCGTCGGGGAACGCGTGTACGCGCAGGCCGGGGCCGGGATCGTCTACGACTCGGAACCCGCGCGCGAGTGGGAAGAGACCCGCCACAAGGCCCGCGTCCTCCTGGAGGCCCTGACGAAGGTCTAGCGGGGTGTCGCTAGCGCGCGAGGCGCTCCTCGCGGGCGACGATGGGGTCGATCTGGTCGGCGTATTCCTCGGCATAGGCGAGGGCTTCCTCGAGCGCCTCCGTCCGCGTCCCGGCGAAGCGCTGGCCCACGGCAGCGCTCATCGCCCGGCCTGGTCCGGCGGCCGCCGCGATCTCCCAGACCTCCGGCCCGCCGCGGAGCGCCGCGCGCCGGCCCGCCCGCGTCTCCCGGAACTCGATCTGCGGGAATCGCTGCACGGCGAGCCACTCCAGCAGGATGTTTCTGAGCCCTTCCGAGGGAGTCCATTGCTGCTCGAGGAACACCCGTTCGAGTTCCGACTCGATCTCGCGTGAGACACGCGTGCAGAGAGGACGGGGCAGAGGCATGTATACATGGTATACCATCCTCCGGAGACGTGCCAGTCCGGGCGGAGCCCGCGGCGCGGCGGCGAACCTCGGTGTAACCCTTTCGCCATTCGCGGCGTCTACGGGTGTATCGGGGGGCGCTGCCGCTCCCTGAAGTCGGATGGAACCGGAACGACGTAACGCGCTTCGGCCTCGGTTTCGCACCCGGTTTCGGCCCTGGACAGGAGACGACGCGACCATGGCAACCCTGAACGTATGCGGAATCCGGCAGCGAATCGGCGGCCTGTTGGCACTGACGCTCGCGATCGCGGGCCCGGCCCCGGCTCACGCCCAGTCGGAGACGGGCGCCGTGCGCGGGACGGTACTCGATGCGACGGCCAACGTCGGCGTCGCGGGAGCCCAGGTCTTCGTGGCGGGGACGGCAATCGGCACGCTGACCGACGCGAATGGCGCCTACTTCCTCCCGGGCGTGCCCGCGGGGGAGCGGGTCGTCACGGTCCGGTTGATCGGCTACAGGGAAACGAGCAAGTCGATCACCGTCACGGCGGGCGAGACGGTCACGCTGGGTTTCTCCGTCGAGCAGACGGCGCTGCGGCGGCAGGATCCCACCGTGACGGGCGTGGCCGGCGAGACTCCGCGGGTACTCCCGTACGCGATCGATCGCGCCGCGCGCGGGCTTGCGGCCACTTCGGTCATGCGCGCGTACGCCGACTTCAACACCGAGTCGTACGCCCGGATCGAGGAGAACGGTTTCCGCAGCGTCGGCTCGTCGCCTCTCTCCACCTTTTCCATCGATGTGGACCGCGCGTCGTATGCAAACGTCCGGCGCTTCATCCAGGCGGGGGAGCGGCCGCCCGTCGACGCGGTCCGGATCGAGGAGATGATCAACTACTTCCCGTACGAGTGGGACTCCGAGCGGGACTCGGCAGCCGGCAGGCGGAGCTCGGCAGCCGGCGACCATCCCTTCCGGATCCTCACGGAGGTCTGGGACGCGCCGTGGAAGCCGGAGCACCGGCTCGTTCGCATCGGACTCCGCGCACCCTCCATCGACACGGAGAATCTGCCGCCGAGCAACCTGGTCTTCCTGCTCGACGTTTCGGGGTCCATGTCGCCGCCCGACAAACTTCCGCTGCTGAAGAAGGCCTTCGCCCTGCTCGCCGAGCAGCTCCGACCGCAGGACCGGGTCGCGATCGTCGTCTACGCCGGCGCGGCGGGGCTCGTGCTTCCCCCGACGCCGGGGAACCGGCGCGCCCGGATCCTGTCGGCGGTGGAGCAGCTACAGGCGGGCGGAAGCACGGCGGGCGGCGCCGGGATCGCACTCGCCTACGAGGTGGCGCGGGAGCACTTCGTCGAGGACGGCAACAACCGCGTCATTCTCGCGACCGACGGGGACTTCAACGTGGGCGCCTCCAGCGACGCCGAGATGGTGCGCCTCATCGAGAAGGAACGGGAGAGCGGGATCTTTCTCACGGTCCTCGGCTTCGGCACCGGCAACCTGAAGGACTCGAAGATGGAGCAGATCGCGGACTACGGGAACGGCAACTTCCACTACGTGGATGGCCTCCTTGAAGCCCGCAAGGTGCTTGTGGAGGAGATGGGAGGGACGCTCCTCACGGTCGCGAAGGACGTGAAGCTGCAGGTGGAGTTCAACCCCGCGCGCGCCGCCGCGTACCGGCTGATCGGGTACGAGAACCGGCTGCTCGCCGACGAAGACTTCAACGACGACACGAAGGACGCGGGCGAACTCGGGGCCGGCCACACGGTGACCGCGCTGTACGAGGTCGTGCCCGCCGGTCTCCCGGTCCCCCGCAGCGCGGATCCGTTGCGGTACCAGCCGACGGCCGAGCCGCGGCCCCCGGTTGAAGCGCCCCCGGCTGAAGCGCCGCCGGGTGCGTTCGAAGACGAACTGCTCTACGTGAAGGTCCGTTACAAGGACCCGGACGGCTCCGAGAGCAGGCTCCTGGCACATGCGGTCGAGGACCGCGTCCGGTCGCCCTCGCGGAGCTTCCGCTTCGCCGCGGCCGTGGCGGGGTTCGGCATGCTGTTGCGGGACTCGCCCCACGCCGGAGGGCTCACGCCGGACGATGTCATCGCAATGGCGGAGAGGGGACGGGGCGACGACCGGCGGGGCTATCGCGGCGAGTTCATCCGACTCGTGGAGGCCGTTCGCGACCTGGATCTGCTCGGAACGGCAGCGGAGGAGGACGACCAGCGTTAATGTGGCGCCTCATCCCCGGGCCGCGGCGCCGAGCAGTACCGTCGCGGCGGTCCGCACCGGGAGGAGCCGCGCCCGTTGAAGCTCAATCGACGCATCTCCGGCCAGATCGAACGGCCGGCGGACAAACGCCGCTACGTGCGACGGCTGTTCGCCGGCGTGGCCGGTCGCTACGACGTCACCAACGATCTCATGTCGCTGGGTCTCCACCGCCGCTGGAAGCGCCGGCTGCTTGAACGGGCCGAACTGCGCCCGGACCACCGCGTCCTCGATCTCGCGGCCGGTACGGGAGACCTCGCCCGGGGAGCGCTGGGCCAGGCCGCGCGCGAGGCGTTCGAGATTCACGTCGTGGCCGCGGATCTCACGCCGGAGATGATGCGGGTGGGGCGTGGACGTCCGGGCCCCGACCTCGCCGGCTGGATCGGGGCCGATGCGCTTCGTCTGCCCTTCCCCGACGGCGCGTTCGACCGCGTCGTCATCGGCTACGGGCTGAGGAACTTCGCCGGCCTGGACTCCGCACTGGCCGAGAGCTTCCGCTGCCTGCGACCGGGCGGGCGGCTGATCTCGCTCGACTTCGGCCACCCTCGCTCCGAGGCATTGCGCCGCCTCTACCTCGGATACCTCGACGTTTCGACCCGCATCGCGGGTTGGGCGCTTCACCGCGATCCGGAGTCCTACGTGTACATCCCCGAGTCGCTGAGGCGGTTCCCGGATCAGCGGGAGATGGTCCGCAGGATGGAAGCGGTCGGGTTCGTGGAGTGCGGCTACGAAGACCTGATGATGGGCACGATGGCCATCAACTACGGAGACCGCCGTTAGCGTCGCGGCTGGAGACTCGGGCTGGCAGCCCGCTACATGCCCGGGCTGGATTCCGTCTTCCAGACGGTGAACTGGCGCTGGCCGGATTCGCTTTCCTCGAGGCGAACCTTCAACGCATCGCCATCGGCCAGTCGCATATGGTCGCGCATCTCCAGAGGAATCGTGATGCGGCCGCCGCTTCCTACGGTGATGTCGCGGTAGTACATGACGCGGAAGATCGCCATCTAACCTCCCCATGGAGGGTTGGATTCGGCAAAGTGAGGGGAATCCTCAATATGGGGATTCGACGGCCCCTGCGGTAGGCCGCGTCCGACGGACACCCGGGGCGGACGACGGGGCTGCTGCTTGGCGACGGGTGCGGGCAGTCCGTATGATCGGGGCCGTGAATACACCGGCCATTCGCCTCCGGGGCGTCACGAAGCGCTTCGACAGGAAGACTGCGGTCCGCGACCTCGACCTCGAGATCCCGCACGGATCGATCTACGGGCTCATCGGCCCGAACGGCGCCGGAAAGACGACGACGCTCCGCATCATCCTCGACATCATCGGGCCCGACGCCGGCTCCGTGGACGTCTTCGGTTCCCCCAACGTCGAGTCCATGCGCACCCGCATCGGATACCTGCCGGAGGAGCGCGGCATGTACCAGAAGATGACGGCTGCGGACCACCTCGCGTTCTTCGGCCAACTGAAGGGACTGAAGCGGAAGGATGCGCTCGCGCGGGCCCGCTCCGGCCTGGACGCGGTGGGCCTCGGCGACCGAGCCGACGACAAGGTGGAGACCTTCTCGAAGGGGATGGCCCAGAAGGCCCAGTTCCTGGGGGTTATCCTTCATGAGCCCGACCTGCTGGTGCTCGACGAGCCGTTCAGCGGCCTCGATCCGCTGAACGTCGAACTGTTCAAGCAACTTCTGCAGGAACGACAGCAGGCCGGAGCCACGATCCTCCTCTCGACTCACCTCATCGAGGACGCCGAGCGGCTGTGCGAGCGGGTGTGCATGATCGCGGGAGCGACCAAGGTGCTCGACGGCCGGGTCCGCGACATCAAGGCTGCGGCGGGGCGGCGCGACATCGCGCTATCCTTCGAGGGGAACCCCACGTTCCTCGATGCGCCGGACCTTATCGAGGACATTTCGGCGCACGGCACGTACGTGGAGGTCCGCATGCTGGAGGGGGCGGATCCGCAGGCGCTGTTGCGGCGGGCGGTGGACAGCGGGGCCCTGATCTCGCGCTTCGAACTCATCGAACCCTCGCTGCGCCAGATCTTCATCGAGAAGGCGACGGAGGCCGGACTCTCGCACGAGGACGAGAGCGAAGACGACGAGGCGGCGGCATGAACCCGTTCACGCCCAGGGTCGCGGCCGTGGTCCGACGGGAGTTCATCCTGCGCGTAAAGTCGAAGTGGTTCCTCCTCTCCACGCTCGGCCTCCCCGTGCTGATCGTCGGGCTCGGCGGCCTCGCCGGCTTCCTCGCCGTAAGGAGCGCGACGGATGCGGGCGAGGAGCGCAGGGTCATCGGGGTCGCCGACCCCGCCGGGCTCATTGGCGACTTCCTCGTCGAAGAACTCCTCGCGGATTCGCTCGACGCCGTGCGCGCAGCGGACATGGAGGCGTTGTCGGTCGACGAGGCGCGGTCGCGGCTCTCGCGCTCCTCCTACGATCTGCTGCTGATGATCCCGAGGAGTGAGGGCCGGCGCTCCGCGGAGATGCCGGGGGCGACGCCGGACGCGGACGAAGGGGAGGGCGACGACGACCGGACGACGCTGCTCGCGCGGGCCAGCGTGCCTTCCGTCATCGAGAGCTCGGTCCGGGGCTCCCTTCAGCGGGCATCGGTACGGGCGCGCCTGCGCTCGATCGGCGTGCAGAGCATCGATCCCGGGGCGCTGCTCCAGCGGACCTCGTTCGACGTCATCAACGTCACGGAGTCCGGCGAAGCGCGATCCCAGGACATTTACCGGGCGCTCAGCTTCGGCATCGCGTTCTTCTTCTACTTCATCCTGCTCATCTACGGGCAGATGATCGTGCGGGCGATCCTCGAGGAGAAGCAGTCCGACATCGTCGAGATCATGGTCTCCTCCCTTCGCCCGTGGGAACTGATGCTGGGCAAGATCGTGGGCGTCGGCGCCGTGGGTATCGCGCAGATGGCGGTCTGGGCGCTGGTCTTCGCGCTCGCCGCGGTCTACGGCCTCACGGCCGGGGCATCCACGCTGGCGGAGGCGGGGATCGACATCGCGAGCATCCCGATCCCGTGGGGCACGCTCGTGCTGATGTTCTTTTTTCTCGTCTTCGGCTACCTGCTCTACGCGGGCATGTTCGCCGGGGCCGGCGCGACGATCAGCAACGAGCACGACGCCCAGCAGGTCATGCTCCCGATCACGATGCTGATCATCCTCCCCTTCATCGCGACGCAGGGCGTGATCCAGAGCCCGAACGCGGGCTGGGGCGTCATCCTCTCCCTCGTGCCGTTCTTCAGTCCGCTGGTGATGCCGGCGCGGCTGTTCGCCACGTCGGTTCCGGTGTGGCAGTGGCTCGTGTCGCTGGTTCTGCTCGGAGTCTTCGTCCTCGGGGCCGCGTGGGTCGCGGGCCGCATCTTCCGGGTCGGGATTCTGATGAAGGGCCAGCGCGCCAACCTGCCGCAGGTGCTGCGGTGGATACGCCACGGCTAGCAGTCCCCGACAGGAGACGGCGGCGAGCCTCCCTCGCCCTGCTCCTCGCCGTCGGCGGCGGAGTATGCGCCGGGGGGTGCGGGACCGCCGCGGACACGTTCGTGCTCGGCGCTACGACGTCCACCTACGACTCGGGCCTCCTCGAACATCTGATCGCCCGCTTCAACGAAGACCATCCCGGGCTCCGGGTGCGCACGGTCATCGCGGGGAGCGGCGAAGCGCTGGAACTCGGTCGCACGGGAGACGTGGATCTCCTGCTCGTGCACGCGCCCGAAGCCGAGGCCCGCTTCGTCGAGGCGGGGCACGCGCCCCGGCGGAGTCCCGTCCTCGTCAACGGGTACGTGATCGCGGGGCCGCCCTCGGATCCGGCGCGGGTTCGCGGGTCGGCATCCCCGTCCGACGCGTTCGCGACCCTCGCGCGGGTGGAGCACGACTTCGTCTCGCGCGGCGACAGTTCGGGCACGCACTACCGCGAAATCGCCCTCTGGCGCGAGGCGGGGGTGGCCGGGGCCGGTGCCTGGTACGTGGAGTCCGGGCAGGGTCAGGCCACGACGCTGCACGTGGCGAGCGAACGCCGCGCCTACGTCCTCACGGATGTCGCGACGCTCGCGATGCTCTCGCCGGTGCTCGACCTGGATCCGCTCGTCGCGGACCACCCCTCGCTGCGCAACGTCTATTCGCTGCTGGCGCCGCGCGCCGCGGCCCGGCCGGAACGCGCCGCCGTCTTCGCGGACTGGCTGCGCTCAGGAGACGGACGCCGCGCGATCGGGGAATTCCGGGTGCGGGGCGGCGCAGAGGCCCACTTCGCCCCGTGGCCCCACGACGATCCGATTCCCTAGATTCGGCGCGTGGATCCGCTGCTCGAGGCTCTCCGGCTCATCACGTCGGGTGACCTGTACGTCTGGAACGTCATCCTCCGCTCTCTGCAGATCAGCGGATCGGCGCTCCTCCTGGCCATGGTCATCGGACTCCCCATCGGGATCGCCGTCGGGCTGACGCGATTCCGGCTCCGGCTGCCCGTGGTCGCGGTGATCAACGCGGGTCTCGCCTTCCCTCCCGTCGTCGTCGGCCTCGGGGTCTTCCTCTTCCTGTCGCGGGCGGGCCCGCTCGGCGACCTGCAACTGCTCTACACGCCGGCCGC
>VXMR01000070.1 GCA_009841005.1 Gemmatimonadales bacterium | reverse complement strand
CCCCCAGCCCTATCCGCACCCCATCGGGGCCGCCGGGGGCGAGCAGTTGCGCGGCCGCGGTCAGGAGTCCGCCGGTGGACCCGCTGCCGGCCCCGATGGGGTGCGGATAGGGCTGGGGGCCCCACGGGCGGTCGAGCACGAAGGCCGGCCGGGGCGGCGTGCCCGGCGCATCGGACGCGGCCGGGCCGCGCGAAGGCGCCGCCGCGAGCGCGTGGAGCGCCAGGTACCGCGCGTACGCCTCCGCCGGGTCGGATCCGGCCAGGATCCAGTCGACGTTGAGCGCGCTCGTCCACGCCCACGTCCGCAGCACGGACTGTCGGCGGTCCGCCTCGTCTCCGGCCGGCACGGCAGCCCATTCCGCCTCCGATGGCGGAGCGGCAACGGCTCGCCGCGCGGACGAAGGCGGCGCGTAGGACGCCCCGCGACGCAGCGAGCGGTCGCCCGCATCCCGCGCGAGCAGCGCCGCCTCGATTCGCCACTCCGGGCGCTCGTCCGCGCCGGGCTCCGTCCGGCGGCAATGCACGGCGTTCCAGCGGCGCGACTGGAGTTCGATCGCCAGCATCTCCCACGGACGCCCGGCCCGGTCCCCGAGCGTCAGGAGCAGGGCGCGCTCGTCCGCCGGCGCCCGCGCGTCCACAAGCGACAGCCGTCCGATCCGCACCGCCTTCCCCTCCACCCCCGAGGCCGCCGCATCCGCGCCGAGTTCCAGGATGTGCCCGTGCAGCGGGTGCAGCATCGCCACGAGCCGCGACCCATCCTCGAAGGCGAGTTCCACGGCGCGCCGCCCCGATGCCATGCGGAGCCCGGCGATGCGGACGCCCCGCCAGCGATCGAGGATCTCGCGGGCGAGGGCCCGGGCGAGGAAGGAGTCGTATCGAATGCCCATTGCGACTATATTCGGGGCCCCGCGCGATCCCGACAAACTCCGCGACCGAGACGAACCTCACGTGGACCAGCTTCACCCGATCACCCACGCGGCCGGCACCGAGCAACGCCCCCCCGACTGGGCCGTCATGAGCCCTGCACGCATCAGCCACGCCAGGCGGGTCGGCACGTTGATGGGGGAGTGGGCGGCCGCCCTCGGGCACGACGAGGGGACGCGGATCCGCTGGCGCGCAACGGGCCTCCTGCACGACGCGCTCAAGGAAGAAGCCGTGGAAGCCCTGCGCCCCCTCGTCGACGGGGCGGAAGCATGGCCCGACCCGCTCCTCCATGGTCCGGCATGCGCGAACCGGCTGCGCGCGGCCGGGGTCGATGACGAGCCGCTCCTGCGAGCCATCGCCTTTCACACCACCGGACACCGGGATCTCGATGCCCTGGGACAGGCCCTCTACATGGCCGACTTCCTGGAGCCGGGCCGCCTCGCCCTGGGCCAGGAGCGTGCCGATCTGCGGGGCCGTCTGCCCGGCGACTGGCACGCCGTCCTCGTCGACGTCGCGACCGCGAAGATCGGCATCCTCATCGACGGTTTCATCCCCCTTTCCCCCGCGACCGCCGGGTTCTGGGAGGTGATCACCGCGCCGGTTTTTCGCAAATCGCGAAACGGTTGATTAGATTGGAAGGATATGCAGCCGGGGGAGGTGTGAGGCAGGGAGGCGGCCGGGCACGGTCGATGGGTGGATGGGAGGACGACGGGAGGCGACAAAGTGCTTTCGAGATCCAGACGACGGTCAAGGCGGGAGACGCGACGAGGTCCCGAGGGTCGCGCCCCCTATCGCAGGCGGCGGGGTTCCTTCCGACGCGCGGCTTCCGCATTCCGGGGACTGATCACGACGGCGGTTCTCATCGGCGCCGGCGCCTTCATCGGTCTCTTCTGGGAGGAATGGAAGGTCGTGCGGCTCGCGATTCTGGCCGGATCCGTACCGGCCGCGACCGCGGAGACGGTGTCCGAGGGCGCGGCGGAGGGCGGAGGCGCGGCGACGGTTTCCGGGGGGGAGTACGTTACGAACCGGATCAAGGTCGAAGTCCTCAACGGGGCCGGAGAGCGCGGACTCGCGCGTCAGTTCGCCGACCGGCTCCGGCTCCTCGGTTTCGATGTCGTCGCGACCGGGAACGCGGACCACTTCGACCACGAAGTCACGCACGTTCTGGATCGATCGGGCCGCCTCGGCGCCGCGCTGGCCGTCGCCCGCGAGTTGAGCGCGGACTCGCTGGCCGTCGCCATCGATCCCGAACTCTTCCTCGATGCGAGCGTGGTGGTGGGGAGCGACTGGTCCGGCCTGCTCGGCAATCTCGGAAAGGACTAGCCGCCGCGGCTGCCAGGGCCCGGCACTAGCTTTCCCGCGACAGCCGCAGCTGCCCGCACGCGGCGGCGATGTCCCGTCCCCGCGGCCTTCTCACGGCGTTGCCCACCCCTCGCGCGGCGAGCGCCTCCGAAAAACGCGCGATCCCCTCGGCCGAACTCGGGCCCCACTCCGGACGCGAGGGGATGGGATTGAAGGGGATGAGATTCACGAAGCAGATGAGCCCGCGCGCGAGCTTCGCCAGCGACTCCGCCAGCGCCGGGTCGTCGTTCACCCCCCGGATGAGCGTGTACTCGAAGCTGATGCGCCGGTTCTTGTAGCTCTGATACGTGCGAAGGGCCTCGAATAGCTCCGGCAGCGGGTAGCGCTTCTCGATCGGCATGAGTTCCAGCCGCAGCTCGTGGGACGGCGCGTGCAGCGACACGGCGAGCTCGAACGGCTCCGGCCGTCGGGCGAGTTCCAGGATCCCGGGGATGAGTCCCACCGTCGACACGGTGATGCGCCGCGCCCCGAGGCCGAACCCTCCGTGCAGGGACGCGAGCGATCCGATGACTCCGTCGAGGTTCGCCAGCGGTTCTCCCATCCCCATGTACACGACGTTGGAGATCGGACCGGCCGCCGGCCGCCCCATCTCCTCGCGCGCTACGCGCAGGGAATCGCGGTACTGCGCCACGATCTCGGCCGCCCGCAACTGGCGCCGGAATCCGAAGGCGCCGGTAGCGCAGAAGCGGCACGCGAGCGCGCAGCCGGCCTGCGACGACAGGCAGAGCGTGAGGCGGTCGCGCGTCGGGATGAGCACGGACTCGACCCGCTCGCCATCCTCGAGCCGCCACAGGTGCTTCACCGTCCCGTCCTTCGAGCGGGCGACGTAGTCCGCTTCGATCGGGGTGAGCGAAAAGGACGCGTCCAGCGCTTCCCGGAGACCGGCGGGGAGGTTCGTCATCTCGTCGAAGGCACGCGCGCCCCGCTCCCAGACCCACTTCTCGACCTGCCGCGCCCGGTACGCCGGCTCTCCGCGCGCGGCGAAGAACGCCGCCAGCCGTTCCCGCCCGCCGTCTCCCGACTCCGCGAGCAGTTCCGCTCGTGTGCTTTCCGTCATCCCCCGCTTCTTGCTGGCGCTGCCGAAAATCGGCTATCTTCCACGGCGTTCCGCACTTCTCAGAACCGGTTCAGAACCGATTCCCTTACGCCGCGAGTTCTCCTGACCAAACTATCGCTACCGACCGAACGGCGTGAGCCGGCCTCCCTCGAGACCGCCTTGCGCGACGCCGGCTGCGGGCAGGTCGAGGCCTCGTGGTCCGGACGCGAAGTCCGGGTCATCGGATGGGTACACCGCCGTCGCGACCTCGGAGGACTCTTCTTCGTCGATCTGCGCGACCGGACCGGCCTGCTCCAGCTGTCCTTCGGCCCGGAGTGGTCGGACGCCGCCGGCCTCGAGCTCGTGGCGGAGCTGAACCCGGAGGATGTCGTGCAGGCGACGGGCGTCGTCGCGCCGCGGCCCGAGCCGAACCCGGAGATGCTCTCGGGCGAGATCGAGATCCGCGTGTCGAGTCTTCGGCGGGTCTCCGTCTCCGACCCGCTCCCGATCCTCGTCTATCAGCCCCCGGACGAAGAGCTGCCCTCGGAGGAGCTTCGCCTCCGCCACCGGATCCTCGACCTGCGCCGTCCCGAGATGCAGCGCAACCTGAGGCTGCGGCACGTGGCGACGAACTCGGTGCGCGCCTCGCTCACCGAACAGGGATTCGTCGAGATCGAGACTCCGCTCCTCACGCGGCAGACGCCGGAGGGGGCGCGGGACTATCTCGTCCCCAGCCGGGTGCACCAGGGCCAATTCTTCGCCCTTCCACAGTCGCCCCAGCTCTACAAGCAGCTTCTGATGTGCGGCGGCTTCGACCGGTACTTCCAGATCGCGAAATGTCTACGGGACGAGGACCTGCGGGCGGACCGTCAGCCGGAGTTCACGCAGATCGACGTGGAGATGGCGTTCGTCGAGCAGGACGACGTCTTCCGCGCCGCCGAGAAGATGTTCGCGCGCATCTGGCGAGACGGGCTCGGCCGGGACCTTCCCGTGCCCTTCAGGCGCCTGCCCCACGCCGAGGCGATGGAGCGCTACGGCACGGACAAGCCGGACCTCCGCATCCCGTGGGAGATACGGGATTTCACGGACGCGCTCACCGGCATCGGCTTCGGAATCTTCGACGGCGCCGCGCGAGCCGGCGGCCGCGTCCGGGGGCTCGTCCTTCCGGGGGGCGCGGCGCTCTCCCGCTCGCGGATCGCCCACTACGACAAGCTCGCGCAGGAGGCCGGCGCGAAGGGCGCCCTGTGGCTGAAGCGCACGGCGGACGGCTGGTCCGGTCCGCCCGCGAAGCTCGTCGGCGAGGAGGTCGCGGGTATGCTCGATGCGGAGTTCGGGGTGGGCGAAGGCGATCTCGTCTTCTTTGTCGCCGGCGGCGACGCGGAGAGTTCGCCCGCCCTCGACCGGCTGCGGCGCGCGGCGGCCCGGGAACTCGGCGCCGTGGACGAGAGCGGGGAAGCGTGGCTCTGGATCACGGAGTTCCCCCTCTACCACCGGGATCCCGACACCGGCCTTCCCGTTCCGGCCCAGCACGCCTTCACGATGCCGGCGGACCCCGACCCCGAGCGTCTGCGCGAAGATCCGCTCTCCGTGAACGCGGTCGCGGATGACATCGTCTACAACGGGATCGAGTTCGCCAGCGGGAGCATCCGCTGTCACCTCCCCGAGGTTCAGCGCGTCATCCTCGAGGCGACGGGGCTCACGCCCGAGGAGGTCGAGGCGCGCTTCGGTTTCCTGCTCGAGGCGTTCCGCTACGGCGTCCCGCCGCACGGAGGGTTCGCGGTCGGCATGGACCGCGTGGTCGCCGAGATGGTCGGCTGCGCGTCGATCCGGGACGTCATCGCGTTCCCGAAGACCGCCGCGGCCCGGGGCCTGCTCGAGCGGTCGCCATCGTCCGTGACCGCGGCTGAACTCGAGGAACTCGGGATCTCCGTGACGGGAGGGACCGGAAGGAGCGGAACTTGAGCGTGGCGACGGAGCGGCGCCTCTCCATCGAGGGGGCCGACCAGCAGCTGCTGGCCGGCGTGAACGATTCGAACCTCACGACGCTGGCGCGCCACTGCGACATCCGCGTCGTCCTCCGGCGCGACGAGATGATTCTCTCCGGCCCGCAGGCCGACGTGGACCGCGCCTCCCCCACCGCGCGGCGCATGATCCGCTACGCGCGGCTGCGGCGTCCCTTCGATGCGGTGGACGTGGAACGGTTTCTCGAAGCGCCCTCCGACGGCGATGGCGCCTCACGGAAGTCCGCCGACGCCCGGGACCCGGGCAAGACGGAGGTCGCGCTCGCGGGGGCCGGGCGCGCGATCCGGCCCAAGTCCCCGGGGCAGGACAAGTACCTGGCCGCGATGCGCGAGCGGGACATTGTCGTCGGCATCGGCCCGGCGGGCACCGGCAAGACCTATCTCGCCGTCGCCGCCGCGGTGGAGGCGCTGAACCGGAAACGGATTCGCCGCATCATCCTCACCCGGCCCGCGGTCGAGGCCGGCGAGGCGCTCGGCTTCCTGCCCGGCGACATCCGCGAGAAGGTCGACCCCTACCTGCGCCCGCTCTACGACGCGCTCGAGGACATGATGCCCCACGACCGCGTCCGCCGCGCGATCGAGGACCGCGTGATCGAGGTCGCCCCGCTCGCCTACATGCGCGGCCGGACGCTCTCCGACGCCTTCCTCATCCTCGACGAGGCGCAGAACGCGACGACGGCCCAGATGAAGATGTTCCTCACGCGGCTCGGACTGAATTCCAAGACAGTGATCACGGGGGACAAGACGCAGATCGACCTCCCACGCCCCGAGGATTCAGGACTGCTGGAGATCGAGGAAGTCTTGCGCGACGTGGTCGGCATCGACTTCGTTTATCTGGATGACGCGGATGTCGTCCGGCACCGACTCGTGAAGGAGATCATCCGCGCGTACCGGGAGTCCGAGCGTTGAGTTTCTTCGGCCGCGTCCGAGACTACCTGCGTCCCGTGAACCGGCCGCCGGCCGGCGGACGCCGGGACGCGTGGGTCCACCACGGATTCCGGGCGGCGATGGTCGCGGTCATCGCCCTCGCCGTCCCCCTCATGTTCCCGCAGCTGACGCCGAGCGGATTCGACGGCATCGACCCCGGCAGCGTCGCCCGGCAGACGATCAACGCCGACTTCGATTTCGACGTGCCCAAGGACCCGGACCGCCTCGCGGAGGAGCAGGACGAGGCGGAGGCCGGCGTGACGCCGAGGCTGCGCTTCGAGCCCGCGCGCGCGGACAGCAGCATCGAGCGCGTGAACGCCCTCTTCGCCCGGCTCGATTCCATCATCCCCGCCGCGGAGGCGCGAGTCTCGGAGGAAGGACTCCCGGCGGCGGCCGGCGCCGCGCTCGTCCGGGACGAGGTCCGGAGGGTCGCGGGGGGGATCGGGGTCGACCTCTCGGCCGAAGCGGTGATCGACTCGCTCCAGGTCGACTATCTCCTCGACGAGGCGTCGCGCGCCGAGCTGCGCGACGAACTGGCGACGGCCTTCGAGGGGCTGCGCGAGGGCGTGATCCGCGGGAGCGAACTCGATGCCATCAGCGCCGCGAACGTCGTCGCGCGCGAGGGACCATCCGGCGACGACCGCGTGCGCGCCGTCGCGGACCTCGTCCGGCTCGGCGACTTCACGCGGGCGGCCCGGGAGGGGGTCGGAGACAGGCTGCCGGCCGGAGGCGCGGCGCTCTTCCAGCAACTCCTCCTCGTGGCGCAGCCGACGCTGCGCATCGACCAGGACGCGACTCGACAGGCGCGGGAACAGGCCCGGGCCGCGATCCCGCAGGTCGAGGGCTTCGTGCTCGAGGGAGAGCGCATCATCACCGAGAATACGGTGGTGACGGCGGAGGAGTACCGCCGGCTCCTCGCCTACCAGGCCCAGATCCTGGAGCGGGGGGGGACGCGCACAACGTCGGACTTCCTCCGCAACCTGGGTATGATCCTCCTCGTCGTGAGCATGCTCGGGATTCTCGTCTTCGCGACCTTCCGCTTTCGCCGCGACGTCTACGAGGACCTCCCCAGCTTCACCGTGCTGCTCGGGCTCGTCGTCATCGTGATGGCGTCGGCCGGCGCCGTGGCCGCCGCGCAGGGTTCGCCCGCGCTCGTGCCGATCGCGCTGGCCGGCTTCCTCGCCGCGGCGCTGTTCGACAGCCTCCTGGGTCTCGTCGTCGTCTCGACGATCGCGGGGATCCTCATGGGCCAGCCGTACTTCTCGGGGCTCGCGGCCCCCATGGTCACCGTGGCGGGAGGGGTCACTGCGGCCTTCGCGGTCCACACGATCCGCACGCGTTCGCAGAGCTGGGTCCTCGTCGCGCTGATCACCGCGGCGTACGTGGGGGCCGGCCTCCTGCTCGTCCTCACGGGCCACTTCGCGCTGGGCGAGATGGGAACCACCGCGGCGCTCGGGTTCCTCAACGCCACCGTGTGCACGGGACTCGGCGTCGGTATCGGCCTCCCGCTGCTCGAAGCCTTCACGGGACGGACGACGGAGGCGTCGCTGCTCGAACTCTCCGACATGAACCGGCCGCTCCTGAGGCGGCTGGCGCGCGAGGCGCCCGGCACGTACGCCCACTCGATCAACGTGGCGAACCTCGTCGAGGCCGCCTGCGAGGCGATCGGGGCCGACTCCCTGCAGGGCCGCGTGGGGGTCTACTATCACGACATCGGGAAGCTCGAGCGTCCGCAATATTTCATCGAGAACCAGCCGCGGGGGCTGAACCCGCACGACCGTCTCACACCGTGGCAGAGCGCCGAGATCCTGCGCGACCACGTGCGCCACGGGCTGGCCATGGCGGAGGAAGCGCGTCTGCCGGAGGTCGTGAAGGATTTCATTCGCGAGCACCACGGGACGCAGCTCATCCGCTATTTCCTCGAGAAGGCGCGCCGGGACGGCGTCGCGGAGGTGGATCCGAGCGACTTCGCCTACCCCGGCCCGAAGCCGCAGAGCAAGGAAACGGGCGTCGCGATGCTGGCCGACGCGGTGGAAGCGGCGTCGCGCGTCCTCTCGCACCCGAGTCCCGAGCGCATCCGGGCCCTGATCGACCGCCTTGTGCAGGACCGAATCGACTACGGCGAACTCGACGACTGCCCGCTCACGTACCGCGACCTCCGCATCGTCAAGCGGGAGTTCGCGCACGTCCTCACGGGGCTCTATCACCACCGCATCGACTATCCCCAACCGGCGGCGCCCGGCGAGACGTCCGGCGATGCGGGTGAGACGCCGGCCGGGGAGGAGTCGGAGACGAGCGGCGTGGAGGCGGCGGCGACGGCGGGGGCGGAAGGGGCGTCGGCGCCGATCGACCTCGAGCAGGCCGCGCAGGGCGACACCGGCCCCATCCCCGCCCTGGACTCGCTCCCGGAGCCGGCCGAGGAGCCGGAAGGAGTCGCCAGCGGGCGGACGGATTGACCGACCCCGTGCCGCCCGCGATCCGCATCGACTTCCCCACCGGCGAAGAGGAAGTCCGGCACGGTCCCTCCGAGGTGGAGGTGAGGGAGGCCGCGCTCGCGGCCCTCGGCACGGGGCGCGCGGCGCCGCCCGGGGAGACCGACGCCGGCGCGGGCGACACTCCGGGCGAGGGCGCCGAGCTCTCCGTCACCTTTCTCACGGCGGAATCCATGCGCGCCCTGAACCGGGACTATCACGGGGTCGATGACCTCACGGACGTGCTCGCCTTCGGGCTCGGCGAGGACCCGCTCGTCGGCGACATCTACATCTCCCCGGACGCCGCCGAGGCTTCGGCGCGCGAGCTGGGGCTCGATCCGGCTGCGGAGATCCTGCGCCTCGTCATCCACGGCGTCCTTCATCTGCTCGGACACGACCATCCGGAAGGCGAGGCGCGCTATGCCTCTCCAATGTTCGAACTGCAGGAACGGTTGCTGGCGCGCCTGCTGGCCGAGTTCCGCGGCCGCGCGTAGCATTCCCCGTCTTCCGAGGTCTTCCCGAAGGCCCTGATCCACGAACCGCCCGCCTCCGCGGGCCGGCTCCCGAGCGAGCATGCACGAGAATCCGGAAGAGCAGCGCCGGCTCCTGATCGAGGAGATCCGCGTGCGCCTCGAGGCGGGCGACATGGACGCGCTCTTCGCGTTCGTGGAACCGCTGCATCCGAGCGACATGGCGGATGTGCTCGAGCACGTCGAAGAGGCCGAGCGCATGGCCCTCCTCGAACTCATCCCCGCCGCCCTCGCCTCGGACGCCCTCGCCGAAATGGAGGAGGAGGAGAAGCCGGGCGAACTGCTCGCGAGCATGGAGCCGGAGCGGATCGCCGAGATCGTCGAGGAACTCGCGGACGACGACGCGGCCGACCTCATCGGCGAACTCGACCCGGAAGAGCAGGCCCGCGTCTTCGAGTCGGTTCCGGACGAGGAAGAGCAGGAGATCCGGCAACTGCTCGAGTATCCGGAGGAGTCCGCGGGCGGGATCATGACCCGCGAGCTGTGCGCGGTGGACTCCGAGGCGACGGCGGCCGCGGCGATCGAGGAGCTGCGGGCGCAGGCGGAGGAGACCGAGGATCTCTACACCGTGTTCGTCGTCGGGCGGGGGGGGCGGCTGCGCGGCGTCGTCACGCTGCGGGACCTCGTGCTCGCGGCGCCGGATACGCGCATCTCCGACCTGCTCGAGGAGCCCCCGGCCGTGGTTTCGGTGGATCTCGACCAGGAGGAGGTGGGAAGGATTCTGTCCCGCTACAACCTCGCCGCGATCGGGGTCGTCGACGACGAGGGCCGGCTGGCGGGACAGATCACCTTCGACGACGTGATCGATGTCGTCGAGGCGGAGGTCACCGAAGACATCCTGCGCTTCGCCGCGGTGTCGGACGAGGAGCAGCTGCGCGGGACGACCGTCGGCGCGATCCAGAGCCGGCTGCCGTGGCTCGCCGTGAACGCGCTCACCCTGGCGGTCGCCGCGGCCGCCGTGTGGCTGTACCGCGGGACGATCGAACAGCTCGTGATCCTCGCGGCCGTGATGCCGGTGATCGCGGGGCTGGGCGGCAACGCGGGCACGCAGGCGCTCGCAGTCACGATCCGCCGCATCGCAATCGCCGACGAACTGCCGGGAGAGCGCTGGTCCGCCGTCGTGAAGGAACTCGTCGTGGGCCTGGTGAACGGGGTCGCGATCGGGCTGCTCGTGGCGCTCTTTTCGCTGCTGCTCCCGAATACCGGGGCGATCTTCGGACTCGTCGTGATGATCGCCACGTGGGCGAACCTCGCCGTCGCCTCCGCGCTCGGTGCGTTCTTCCCGATCCTGCTCGAGCGCTTCGGCGCGGATCCTGCCGTCGCTTCGTCGGTCTTCGTCACGACCTTCACGGACCTCATCGGCTTCGTTCTGCTGCTCGGGCTCGCGACCCGGTTCCTCCTGTGAGGGCGGGGGACGCGGAGTGAGCCCGGTGTTCGACCCGGAGCGGGGGGGGGGCCCCGCCCCCGCGCGGGCCCCCCCCCGCCGCCGGGGCGGCCCCGGCCCCGCGGCCCACCACGTCCAACGAAGCGACGAGACAGAATAATAACATAA
>VXMR01000089.1 GCA_009841005.1 Gemmatimonadales bacterium | reverse complement strand
CCGCCGAGGTGCTGGCCGCCCTCGCGCGGGCGCCGCTGGGCCTCGACCTCCCCGCCCTCCCTCCCCGGACTTCGTGCCGGTGTCGCCCCGGGACGGAGGTCTGCTTCAACGGCGAACCGGTCGCCTGACGGCCGCCGCGACGCAGCCGGCCGCCGCGCCTTCGCTCAGCCCTCCGGGCGCGCGGTGAGGTCTTCGATGACACGGCCGCCGACGCTGTCCACCTGCCCGCGGATGACGCACGCGAGCATGTCGGCGGCTTCGCGGAGCATCGACGCCGGTTCCCGCCGGTCTCCCTCGAAACGCACGACCTCGCCGAGGAAGATTCCGACCAGCTGAGTGGACCCGGACTCGCCGCCGCCCGCCTTGATCGCGTCGTCGTACGCCGCGCCGGGGACGCTGGCCCTCCACGGTTCATCCCGCTCGGATCCGCCCGGCGACGCCCGGTCCATCGGCACGAGCGCGAGAAGGCTGCCCTCCATGCCGGGACCGCCCTTCCGGACGTTCAGCGCGAGCGAGACCGGCCTGTCGAAGAGGTCCATCTCGAGAAAATCCTTCACGCTGTCGTGGGGGATGGCGCAGCGCCCGATCGGCCTGTCTTCGTGAAAGGTCCCGATACAGATGCTGCCCCGGGGCGTCAGGTGGTGCTCGACCGGCCGGACATCGAGCTTGAGGGGGGTGGCGGTGCCGACGAGGACGTGTTCGCGACGGTTCTCGGCTTCGCGCGACGGGGGGAGCATGTCTCCGAAGAACAGTGTCGTCATCCCAGCACCTCCCGGTCGGTCGCAGCCGTCTTTCCTCCCGAGCACCGATACGCGATCACGCCCCGCAAGTTCCAATGTCGCCCGCGCGGGCAGCGCGCGATAGTCTCACCGCGCACATGCGCCCCGCCCGCGCACCCGATGACGCACGAATCGAATACGGAGAGTGTATGACCCGCGGCTTTCTCGACGTCATGGAGGCGTGGAAGGGCGAGTCCGTCGTCACCGCCTTCGACGCCGCCACCGGCGCCTGGATCTTCGTCGCCCTGCACGACACGCGGCTGGGTCCGGCCGCCGGAGGCACCCGGATGACCTCCTATCCCACGCCCGTGGACGGCCTGATCGACGCCATGCGCCTCGCCGAGGGCATGACGTGGAAGTGGGCGGGCGTCGGAATTCGGTATGGCGGCGGCAAGGCGGTCATCGCCGTCCCGGACGACCTGGGCGACGAGGCCCGCGCCGGCCTGATCGACCGCTACGCGGCCCGTCTCATCTCGCTCCGCGGCGCCTTTCAGACCGGCGTGGATCTCGGCACGACGCCGGAGGACATGGCCCGGATCGGAGCCATCTCCGGGTACGCCGTCGGCCTCGTGGACGGGAAGCCGGGCGATCCCGGGCCGTACACGGCGCGGGGCGTGGTCGCCGGGATCCGGGCCGCGCTCGAGCACCGCTTCGGCGAGGTGGACCTCGGCACCCGCTCAGTGCTCATCCAGGGACTCGGCGATGTCGGCCTCCCCCTGGCCGGGCTCCTGACCGAGGCCGGGGCAACGCTCTACTTGACGGACCTGCGCGAGGAGGCCGCCGAGCGGGCGCGGACGCGCTTCGGCGGCGTCGTCATCCCCGCCGACGACCTTTGGGATGTGGACGTGGACGTGTATGCGCCCTGCGCGGTCGGGGCGACGCTCAACCCCGACACGATTCCCCGTCTCCGGTGCCGGATCGTGGCCGGTTCCGCGAACAACCAGCTCCTCTCCGAGGCCGATGGAGAGAGACTCCACGAGCGCGGGATCCTCTACGCCCCCGACTACGTGATCAATGCCGGCGGGGCCGCCGCCTTTGCCGCCATCCATCGGGGCGAGAGGGAGGAGGCCCGGCTCCGGGCGAGCGTCGACGAGATCGGGTCCTCGCTGCGGGAGATATTCGAGGAGGCGGCCGCCGCCGGAGAATCGCCGCTCCACGCCGCCCGCCGGCGAGCCCGGCGCTTCCTCGACGCCACCGGCGGACCGCTCTCGCCCGCCGCCTAAGCCGCCGGCGCCGAATCGCCCCCCGGCGCCCGCCGGTTAGCGGCGGGAGGCGATGCGGTCGAGCGGCTTTTTCGTGATGTCCGGGACGAGCGCGTCGTCCGCCGGATAGCCCACGACGAGCAGCAGGAAGGGCCGTTCGTTGGCAGGGCGGTCGAGGACCTTGTTCAGGAAGCCCATGGGGCTCGGCGTGTGGGTGAGGGTGGCGAGCCCCGCGTGGTGCAGCGCCGTGATGAGGATCCCCGTGGCGATGCCGACGGATTCCGTCACGTAGTAGTTCTTGAGCTTCTCCCCGTCGCGCACCTCGTAGCTCTCCGCGAAGATCGCGATGAGGACGGGCGCCCTCTCCAGGAACGGCTTGTGCTCGTCCGTCCCGAGGTGGGCGAGCGCCTGCAGCCAGGCGGCCGGCGCACGATGCGCATAAAAATCACGCTCCTCCTTCTCCGCTTCCACCCGGATCCAGCGCTTCACCTCGGGGTCGCGCACGACAACGAAGTGCCACGGCTGCCGGTTCGCGCCGTTGGGCGCCGTCCCCGCCGCCTCGATGCAGGCGTCGATGACCTCCTCCGGGACAGGTTCGCCGGAGTACTCCCGGACCGTCCGGCGGCGTCGCACCTCGTCGCGGAAGGCCCGGGCGCGGCGCACCATCTCCGCCTCTTCACGCCGCGTGAACGTCGCCAGCGGCACCGGGCGGTACGCACCGCCGTCCGTCATCGGATCGATCTGCGAGTCAGGGGACCGGCGCGGGACTCAGCGGATCCCGACGAGGCCCCGCGTCGCCTGAACGAGTTCGCGGGAGTCGTATCCGACGCCGTCCTTGAACACCCAGCGGACGGCCCGGATCGCGCTCGGATCGCTCCCGGGATCACCGTTCAGCACGATGAGATCGGCGAGTTTCCCGGCTTCGACCGTGCCGAGTTCGTCGTCCACCCCGAGAATCCTCGCCCCGTTGGCGCTCACGACCTGCACGGCCTGCACCGGCGAGAGTCCGGCCTCAAGCAGAAGCTCGAAATTCCGCTGGTTCCCGAAGCCGGGGAGCGCGCCGCCGTTGCCCGTGGGATCGACCCCCGCCGCGAGCAACCCCCCGGCGTCGACGAACGCCTTCTCGAAACGCAGTTCGTTCCGGAAGTTCTCGGGATCGGGTCCCATCTCCTGGATGCGCCCGCGCTCGTCCAGGTACGCTTCCCGAAGGTCCGGAGCCATCAGCTCGAGCGTCCGCTCATCCACGACCGCACGGTCCGGGAAGAAGGCCTCGTAGACCGCGAGCGTGGCGGTGAGCCCCACTCCGGCCTCCACCATCGCCTCGATCGTCTCCTGCGCGATGGGTCCCGTGGGGTCCGAGCCGCCGGCCCGCTGCATGATGTTGCCGGGACAGCGGTCGGGCTCCTTCTCCGGCACGAAATCGGACGCCGTGAGCATCCCGTGCTCGAGGTTGTCGATCCCGAGCGCGACGGCCTCCTGGAAACTCACCGAGCACAGGTGCCCGGTGACGCGGAGACCCAGGCGGTGCGCCTCCTCGATCGCCGCCCCGAGTTCGGCGCTCCCGATCGACGTGTACGCCTTCACCCACGTCGCCCCCTCTTCCGCCCAGTACTCGACGAAGCGCCGCGCCTGTTCGGGAGAGGTCATGCGGGCCTGGTGCGGCGAGCCCCTCGAGCCGGTGATGTACGGCGCCGTGATGTGGATGCGGGGACCCGGCGAATCGCCGCGGTCGATCGCATCCTTCAGGTGGACGTCCGCGTAGGGAGTGAAGCTCCCGGTCGTGCGGATCGTCGTGACGCCGGAGCCGAGGTAGAGCCGCGGCGCGCTGAAGCCGAGCTGCACGCGCCGTCCCCCGACGGAGGTGTAGAACAGGTGGTCGTGCATGCCGACCATCCCGGGGATCACGGTGTGGCCGCCCAGATCGTGACGCTCCGCGCCCTCCGGGACGGGGACGGACGAGGCGGGGCCCACCGCGGCGATCCGGCCGTCGCGCAGCAGCACCGTCTGATCCTCGAGCACCGGGCCGCCGGTGCCGTCGATGACGCGTACGTGTTCGAGCGCCACGACCGGCCCCTCCACCGCGACGTAGGCGCGGGTCTGCTCGGACAGCCGGTCGTAGCTCTGCGCGGCGGCCGGCGCGGCGAGCCCCGCGGCGATGGCGAAGGCGAAAATCCCGTTTCGGGCACGACGATATTCGATCATCGGATCCCTACCATTCCTTTCACGGAGTCGATCAGCTTCTCCGAGTCGTAACCCACGCCGTCCTTGAACACGACCGTGACGTTCCTGATGATCGCGGAGTCCGATTCCAGGTCGCCATCGAGCACGATGAGGTCCGCGAGCTTTCCGGCCTCGATCGTCCCCAGTTCGTCGTCCACGCCCATGATCCGGGCGCCGTTCGCGCTCACGATCCGGACCGTCGTCGGGGCATCGAATCCCGCCTCGACGAGAAGCTCGTAGTTGCGCTGGTCCCCGAAACCCGCGATCGCGCCCCCGATCCCCGTCGGGTCCACGCCCGCCGCGAGCACGCCCCCGGCCTCGACGAAGCCGCGCTCGAACGCCATGTGCTTCTGGAGGTGCGCCTCCGTCATCGGCCAATCCGGGTTCGCCTCGATCGCGTCCACCGTCTCGAGGTAGTCCTCCCGCACCTCGGGAGCCATCGCCTCGAGCGTCCGATCGTCGAGGACCGCCCGCCCCTTCGTCATGGGCTCGATCACGGCCATCGTCGAGGTCATTCCCACATCGTTCTCTACCATGGAGAGGATGAGCGCCCGGGCGGTCTCCCCGCTCGGGTCCCCCTCCTCACCGACCGTGACCATGGAATTCGGCGGACACTCGTCGGGCCGCTTCCGCGGGTCGAAGTCCGTCGCCGTCCCGAAGCCGTGCTCGATGTTGTCCATCCCCATGTCGACGGCTTCCTGGAAGGTGATCGAACAGATGTGGCCCGTGACCCGAAGGCCCTGCGCGTGCGCCTCCTCGATGACGGCGGCGAGTTCGGCGCGGCGGATCGTCGTGTACGCCTTGATCCAGGAGGCGCCCTCCCCGGCCCAGTAGCGGACGAAGCGGCGCGCTTCCTCGGGCGAGTTCACCTGCGCCATGTCCCCGAGCGCCGGGTTGGGTCCGGTGACGTACGGCGCGGTGACGTGCATGCGGGGGCCCGGCGCGAGCCCGCGTTCGATGTTCGACTTCACGTTGAGGTCCGCGTAGGGCGAGACGCTGCCCGTCGTGCGGATCGTCGTGACCCCCGCCGCGAGATAGAGACGCGGGGAGGAGATGTTGCCCTGGGCCATCCGGCCCCCGGCGCCCATGAAGAACATGTGGTTGTGGAGCCCGATCATTCCCGGGATCACGGTGTGTCCCGGCAGCTCGTGGACCTCGGCTCCCGACGGGATCTCCACCGTGCCCGACGGACCGGCCGCGGCGATGCGGTTCCCCTCGATCACGACCGTCTGGTTCGTCCGTCCGGCGGCGCCGGTACCGTCGATGACCTTCACGCCGACGAGCGCGACGGTCGGGCCAGCGATGGATACGAACTCGGAGGTCGCCTCGTCGAGTTCGGCCGCGGACTGCGCGGGCAGGTGGACCGGGGCGAGAAGGGCCGCGAGCGCGACGGGGGCCGCGATGAACTTTCTCATGGGAGACTCCTGTGAGTTGGGCCGTTCGGGGCCCGAAAAACCTACCGCGTCACGGCTCCACCGTGAACACCATCTTCATGCCCGCCTCCAGGTGCTCGGCGATGTGGCAGTGCAGCATCCAGTCGCCGGGGTTGGAGAGTTCGAGCAGGAGGTCGAGCGAACCGCCCACGGGGACGACGGCCGTGTCCTTCCAGGCGAGGTTGTCGTGCGCCACGCCGTTCGTGGCGAGGACGAGGAAGCGCTGGCCGTGGATGTGGATCGGGTGCTGCATCTGGTGCAGCGTCTCCCGACGGCTCCGGATCCTCAGCTTGACGACGTCGCCCACGCGGAAGGTCCACCGGATCGCCTCGTTCTCGAGCCCGGTGGAAGGTTCGCGCAGCGTCCACGACACGTTTTCCGGCGTCGACATCAGGTTCATCATCGGCATCGTCCCCGACCACTCGATCGGGTGGAAGTACGCCGAATCCACCTGCATGAGACGCTCGACGACGAGGGGGAGGCCCTGCGTCGACATGTCGAGTTCCAGCTCGAGGTCCACCGGCCCGTCGAAGAGGGGTCGGTGCGGCGCGATCTCGTCCTGCGCGCGCCCGTTCCCCCGCAGCGCCTCGAAGGTCGCGGTCAGCTCCGGCGCCGCGTCCGCCGCGCCGACGCGGACGACGCCCAGCGTGTCCTCTTCCGGGAAGAAGGCGCCGTTGATGTGGTCGATCCCCTGCACCCGGTTCAGCAGCGGAACCTCCCCGCTCTCGGGGAAGGCGACGTGCACGATGTAGCGCTCCGCCGGCGCCATGACGACGCTCTCGACCCACGCCTCCCGCTCGAAGTTGCCCACGTCCGTGCCCACCAGCTTCATCGGCGCTCCGCCGAAGGAGAGGTTGAAGGTCCTCGTGTTCGACGCGTTCGTGAAAAGGAAACGGACGACGGACCCGCGCTCCACATCGAGTGCGTAATCGGGTTCGCCGTTCACGAGCATCGTGTTGCCGAAGCGGCCCATGAGAGCGTGCGTGGCGCGCTCGAGGCCGAAGGGGACGATCCCGTGCTCGCCCATGAGGAGGTCGTCGAGCATCACGATCTCCTCGCGGTGGACGGGACCGAAGTAGTCCGGATCTTCCGAGCGGACCATGATGTTGCCGGCGAGTCCCAGCTCCTGCTGGACGTCCTCGCGGTGGTGGGGGTGGTACCAGTAGAGGCCGGGGTCGGGGAAATGCAGGGTATAGCGGAAGCTCTCGCCGGGGGGGACCACGTCCTGCGTCAGGCCCGGGACGCCGTCGAAACGGTTGTCGAGCCGGAGTCCGTGCCAGTGGATTGCAGTGGGCCAGTCGATCCGGTTCGTGAAGTCGATCGTGACGGTCGCGGCTTCCGGGACCCGGAGGAGGGGCCCGGGGATCTGCCCGTTGAAGCCGTAGCCGAGGATTTCGCGGTTCCCGATGCGGTGGCGCACGTAGACGGCGTCGAGGGAGAGCGCATCGCCGTCGCCGAGTTCGATCAACTCGCGGGGGCGCGAGTCCACGATCTCGCCCTCCCAACCGTCTCCCGGAAGCCAGGGCTCGACGTCCGGCCGAAGTTCCATGAGGGACGGGAGCATCATGACGCCGTCGGGCATTGGCACACCGCCCCACGCGTCGTCCATCGCCATCTCGCCGGGGGGCGTGCGGGAGGCGCCGAGCGCGAACTCGAGGAAGTCGGCGGGCTGCATGCGACTGGAAGGCGACTGGGCCCGCAGCACGTAGGGACCCGCCGGCTCCGCGTCCGCCCCGCCCGCCGCGCCCGATTCCGCGCCGGGTTCCGCACCGGACTCCGCCGTGACCAGGATGAGGAACTTGTTGAACCCGACCTGCCCCACCTCGGCGCGTCCGCGCGCCGGGACCTCTCCGAGCCGCTCGATCGGCCACAGCACCTGGGTCGACGCCCAGGCGACGTAACGGTCGTACGGACCCAGCGTGGAGGGCGGCGGGAGGTTGGTCGAGATCACGGCGTCGTACAGGAGTCGTCCGTCCGGCGTCACCCCCATCGAGAACAGTCCCGGCGGGCGGCGGAGTTCGACCGTGCCGGTCGCGCCGGGCACGCGGGGCGTCGGGAAGAGGGACATGCAGTACAGGTCGGGGTTCGCCGCGCCCCCCGATTCCGCGCCAGGCTCGCAGGCCGCGGCTTCCTGCGGTGGCGGCATATCCGGGGGCGCGCACGCCGACAGCCAGAGCGCCCCGCCGGCGACGAGCGCCGCCGCCGCGGCCCGGACGGCCCTCCGCCCGGAAAGGCGCCGTCCGGGTGAGCGCCGCCCGGATGAGCGCCGCCCGGACGGGAGCCGCCCGGAGGGGCGCCGGGCACCGGGGGTCACTGGGGTCACTGGAGGGCCCGCGTGCGCCCCCCGTCGACGGCGATGGAGACGCCCGTCACGTAGCTGGCGCGCTCGGAGGCGAGAAACGCCACGACCGCGGCGAACTCGTGCGGGTCGCCGAGACGATTTGCGGGGATCGCGGCGTTCCACTCCGCTTCCACCTCCTCCGTCGAGATCCCCGCGGCTTCGGCCCGCACGGCGGCCAGTTCCTCCAGCCTCGCGGTGCGCGTGAAGCCCGGGAGCACGTTGTTCACGGTGATGCCGCACGACGCGACCTCGTTCGACAGCGTCTTCGCGAAACCCGTCACGGCGGCGCGCACGCTGTTGGAGAGGATGAGCCCGTCCACCGGTTCCTTGACGGCGACCGACGTGATGTTCAGGATCCGCCCCCAGCCGCGCTCCTTCATGCCCGGCAGAACCTCGCGCGTGAGATCGAGGGCGCTCTCGAGGTTGAGGCGGACGGCCGCCTTCCAGGCCGCCCGGTCGTGGTCCTCGAACTTTCCGGCCGGTGGCCCGCCCGCGTTGTTCACGAGGATGTCCACGCGTCCGAAGCGGGCCAGCGCCGCGTCGACCAGGCCGGCCACGTCCGCGGGATCCGACAGGTCGGCCGGGACCGCGACGACGTCACCCGGCCCTCGTGCGTCCGCGGACGCCGCGGCCTCCGCGAGCGCCGCCTTCCCGCGCGCGCACATGAGAAGATGCGTCCCTTCCGCCGCCAGTTCCTCCGCCACGGCCCGGCCGAGCCCCTTGGAGGAGGCGGCCACGAGGGCGACGCGGCCCGCGATCCCCAGGTCCATCAGTCGTCCGAGTCGTGGAAGTAGGAGTCCGTCCCGTCGAGCCAATCCGTGCGGGGAGGACAGAAGATATCGAGATCCAGCGTCTTCTCGAGCGCGATGGCCTTATGCGGGACGTGAGAGGGAATGTGAAGGATCTCGCCCGCGCGCACGACGACCTCCTCGCTCCCGTCGTCGCCCAGCCAGAAGTGCAGCGCGCCCTCGAGGATATATGTGAACTGTTCATTCTCGTGCGAGTGCGTGGGGACGACCGCGCCCTCTTCGAGCAGCACCTGCGCGATCATCGCCCGGTCTCCCGTCACCATGCGCCGGCCCAACTGCTCGGTCACACGTTCCCAGGGCAACGCCTCCCAGCGGAAGTGCCGGGGCTTCGCTTCGCTCATCGTTTCCTCCTCGCCTCGCGGGGTAAGCTCGCGGGGTAGCTCCCGGACGCCGTGACCGGGGGTTGTAGAGTGGACGGACGATGTGCCGCCTACCGATTCGCGGCAAGCGTCCAGGCGACACCCGCGCGAAGGTTCCAGTCTCCGCTCATTTCGGTCGTTCCGTGCCCGAGCGCGGCGTCGATCGCGACCGGTCCCCGTCTCCACTCGACCGTGGCCCGGAGTTCGCCGAGGTCGCCGGTGCCGGGCGGGGAGATGCTTCTCGTGCTGGCCCGCCCCCGGGTCCCGACGGACAGCCGCCAGCTCGGGGCCGCGTCCCACAGGGCCTCGAACGCCCAGGCGAACGCATCGTTCTGCTCGAAGGGCTCGGCCGGCACCTCCAGGATGGAGACGCCGAACCAGCCGGTCGCGCGCCAGCGGGCGGAGGCCCAGGAGAAGAGAGCCGCCATCGTAACGTCGGTCGTGTTCGTGCCGATTCCCATCGATTCGTCGGAGTTCGGCAGCTTGACTCCCAGGTGCCCGCCGGCCGAGAAGCCCCCCGGTCCCCTGAGGGGGACGATCGAGATGCCGATTTCGAAATCGCCGACATCGCGCGTCGTCCCGTCTCGAACGGAGGGGTCGAGCGCGATGGCGGGGGCCCGGTCCCGCGATTCGATCGAGAGCACCTTCCGGACCGCCCCCTTCAGTTCGGCGACCGCGTGCGGCCCGATCGCCCAGGCGGCGTGGAGCACCGGGAAGGCGGTCAGCTCCCCTCCGTGTCCGGCCAGCGGAAAGGCGGCGTTCGTCGTGCGCGTGAAGCCGATGCCGATCAGGGCTTCGCTCCGCTCCAACCCTACCGGCTGCACGAGCGCGTCGCGCTTCAGTTGCGCCACCGCCATCGCGGGGAGGACGATGCCGAGCGCCACGGCCAGAAACGCGGGCCGAAACGCGCCCGGAAACACGGTCGGAAACGACGAGAGCCCGACGCATGAACGCCGGGCTCTCGGGATGTGCGGCGAAGCGGACCGCCGGCGGGGTGCCGGCCGGCGGGTGCGACTCAGTTTCGAGCCGCCTGCATGATGTCGTCCACGTAGCCGTCCAGTCGCGCCATGACCTCGATCGTCTCGGCCTGCGTCCCGGCGTTGGCCAGTTCTCTCGCCAGACTGAGAAGCAGTCCGCGGATGGCGGCGGCATTCCCGCCTCCCATCGACGGGGCCTCGGCCACGGCGGGCGGCGGCGCGGGCTCGGCCACGGCCGGCGCGGCGGGCTTCCGGGGCCGCGCGGCGGGCTTCCGGGGCTTCGGGGCGGGCTTCGGAGCCGGCGCAGCCGCGGCCAGACGCCGCTTCACCTGGAGCGGGTACTTCGCGTGGAACTGTCGGGCCGACAGCTTGGCGACCGAAGCGTCGATCTCGCAGGCGCCCTTGAACAACTCCGCGTTCTTTACGTCGGGATTCCTCTTGAGCACGCGGGCCACGTACGCCAGCACCGCTGCTTCCCCGTCGCGCTTCGGGGCACGCGGCGGCCGCGCCGCCTTCGCCTTTGCCGGCGCCCGGACCGTCCTCTTCGTGCCGGCCCCCGCCAGACGACGCTTGATCTGCAGCGGATACTTCGCATGGAACTGCCTCGGGTTCAGCTTCCCGATGGCCTTGTCTATGAGTTTCGCCCCTTCAAAGAGCGTCGCATTCGAGACCTGGGAGTTCTTTTTCAACTCCTCCTCTATGAATTTCATCACATCTTCGTTCATTGTGCCTCCTCCTGCAGATTTTTCGCCCGACGATAGATATCGAGTAGCGCGTACTTGCTGTGTCGTAATGGACCATGATCTACTCCGATGCGCCGCAAGTCAACTGTAAGGCAAGTAAAGACGTACGACCTTCCCTTTCTGGGGTCGCGGCGCGGACGTAGCTTCCCGCCCCATGCAGCTTCGATCGACGTCCACCCTGATCGCCGCCGTGGCGTGGTGCCTGCTCCCGGCACTCGCGCACGCGCAGGGATCGCGCCTCCCCGGCGCGATCGAAGCGGGACTCATCCTCCGGCACCTCGATGGCGTGAAGAGGGTGCTCGTGGTGGCGGCGCACCCGGATGACGAAGACACCGCCCTGCTGACCACGCTCGCGCGCGGATGGGGGGTGGAGGCCGCCTACTTTT
>VXMR01000105.1 GCA_009841005.1 Gemmatimonadales bacterium | reverse complement strand
TTCGGGGCAGCGAGCGCGAGACGCGGGGCGGGTGGAGGTCGACATGGTGCGGAGATTAGAGACGTGGAGCGGCCCCCGAAAGCGGGACGGGCGGGGGAGGGCGGTTGTGCCGGCGCGGACGGTCCTGGCTTTCGGGCTGGTCACGCTCCTGGCCGCGGGCTCCTTCGCCTGCCGCTCCTCCGCCGGTCCCGCCGCTTCCGGCCCGGTCGCCGCAGGCCCCGCCGCCTCCGTGCCTGCCGCCACCGACGCTTCCGCCACCGCCCGCTCCAGCGCCGCCGACGCCTCCGCTGCTACCGCCGCCGCTGCCGGCCCGGCTGCCACCGCTTCCCCCGGCACTCGTCCGGTCGAGCCGGCGCTCTCCGCCGACGCGCGAGCCTGGGTGGAGGAGACGCTCGCCGGCCTCAGCCTCCGGGAGCGGGTCGCGCAGCTCGTGATGGTGTGGATGAGCGGCGGCTACGCCCCCCGCGACGACGAGGAGTTCACGCGCATCGAATCCCTCGTGCGCGACGACGCGATCGGCGGGATCGTGATCTCGCTCGGGACCCCCCTCGGGTACGCCGCGCGGCTCAACCGGCTGCAGGCCTCCGCCGACGTCCCCCTGCTCGTCGCCGCGGACTTCGAATCCGGCGCCGGGTTCCGCGTGAGCGGCGTGTACGCGCTCCCGAACATGCTCGAGATGCCCGGCGCGACCGTCCTCCCCCCCGCGATGGCGCTCGGCGCGGCGGACGACGAGGACGACGCCTACTCCGCGGGCCGGATCACCGGCATCGAGGCGCGCGCCCTCGGCGTCCACATCACCTTTTCTCCCGTGCTCGACGTCAACAACAACCCCGCCAATCCCATCATCAACACGCGCTCCTTCGGGGAGGATCCCGAACGCGTGGCGGCTCTGGGCGCGGCGTTCATCCGGGGCGCGCGCGAAGCCGGCCTGCTCGCCACCGCCAAGCACTTCCCCGGCCACGGCGACACCGGGACGGATTCCCACGTCGCCCTCCCGATCATTCCCGGCGACCGCGCCCGCCTCGACAGCCTCGAACTCGTCCCCTTCCGCCGCGCGATCGCCGAGGGCGTCGACGCGGTGATGACGGCCCACGTCGCGGCCCCCGGCATCCTCGGCGCCGGCGCCCCGCCCGCGACGCTCTCCCCGTACTTCATGACGGACATGCTGCGCGACGACCTCGGCTTCGACGGCGTCCTCTTCACCGACGCCCTCGACATGGCCGCCATCGCCGACGGCTACGGCGCCAGCGAAGCCGCGATCCGTTCGCTGGAGGCGGGGAGCGACGTCCTCCTCATGCCGCGCGAGCCGCTGCGGGCCATCGCGGCCGTCGTCGGCGCCGTCCGCTCCGGCCGCCTCACCGCCGAGCGCATCGACGCCTCCGCCCGGCGCGTGCTGGAGTTGAAGGCGCGTGCCCGCCTGCACGAGGGCGCCGACGTCGACCCCGAGGCCATCGCCCGGCTCGTCGGCACCCAGGGGCACGAATCCTTCGCCCGCGGGGCCGCCGCACGCTCCATCACGCTCGTGCGCAACGAGGCCGGCGCCGTGCCCCTCGACCGCATCGAATCGCGCGCCGTGCGCTCCGTCCTGTCCGTGACCTTCGCCGGGACGAACGACCTCGCCGCGGGACGCGTCTTCAATCGCGAACTTGGCCGCGCCGTCCGCGTCCGCCGCGCCCGGATCGGGTTCGACACCCACCCCGCCGTCTACGACTCGCTCCTCCGGCGCGCCCGCTCCGTCGACGCCGTGATCTTCTCCGCCTACGTCCGGCCCGGCGCCGCCAGCGATTCCACCGACCTCCCGGACGAGGTCCGAAGCTTCTTCGACCGCCTCCACGACGCCGGCCGAACCGCCGTGCTCGTCTCCTTCGGGAGCCCCTACCTGCTCACCTCGGTGCCGGACGCGGAGACCTACCTCATCGCGTGGGGCGGGGCGGACGCCTCCCAGGAAGCCGCCGCCCTCGCCCTCCTCGGCGCGCCGATCTCCGGCCGCCTCCCGATCTCGCTTCCGCCCCGTCACGACCTGGGCGATGGCCTGGTCATTGGAGGAAGCGCGGAAGAGGGAGTCCAAGCGGGAGTCGACGCCGGAGCCGAGGCCGGAGTCGAGTCGGCAGCGGCGCTGGGGATGGACGGGGATGCCCTCGCCCGCGTGGACCGGATCATCGAGGCGGCGATCGCGGACGGCGCGGCGCCCGGCGCGGTCCTCGCCGCGGGACGGGGGGACCGGGTCGTCCGGCTGCGCGGCTACGGCAACCTCGATTGGGCCTCCTCCGCCACGCTGCCCTCCGGGGCCGCCGCCACGGATTCGAGCCTGTACGACCTCGCGTCCCTCACGAAGGTCGTCGCGACGACGACGGGCGTGATGCAGCTCATCGACCGTGGCGATCTCTCCCTCGACACCCGCATCGCCGAGCACCTGCCGGAGTGGTCCCAGGGGTGGAAGCGCGACGTCACCGTCCGCCACCTGTTGACGCACCAGGGCGGCCTGCCGCCCTTCCTGCCATTCTGGCGCACTCTCCGAGGGGAGGAGGAGTACCGCGAGGCCTTCGCCGCCCTCGAACCCGACTACGAGCCGGGGGACGACGGCGAGACGACGGTCTATTCCGACATCGGGTTCATGACGCTCGGTTTCCTGATAGAGGAAGTCACGGGACAGCCCCTCGACTACTACCTCAACGAATCCGTCTTCCGTCCGCTGGGGATGAGGGAGACGTGGTTTGATCCGCCCCGCTCGCTGCACCGCCGCACGGCTCCGACCGAAGTGGACACCGTCTACCGGCACCGGCACGTCCACGGGGAGGTACACGACGAGAACGCCCACGCACTGCATGGCGTGGCGGGACACGCGGGACTCTTCTCGTCGGCCCGGGACCTCGCGAAGTTCGCCGCCTGGATCCTCGCCGCCGCGCGCGAAGGCCGAGGTCTCCCCGTCGCCGGGCGCCCCCCGCCGGGGCCGGATACCCGTTCCTTCTCCGCCCGCCTCGACTCGCCCTCGCCGGCGACCATCGCCCGGTTCACGGCGCGGGCCGCCACCGCCTCGAGCCGGGCGCTGGGCTGGGACACCCCCTCCGGACGCTCGTCGGCGGGAGACTACTTCGGTGAAGACGCCTTCGGGCACACCGGCTTCACGGGCACGAGCTTCTGGGTGGACCCGGAACTGGACCTCTTCGTCGTCCTGCTCACGAACCGCGTGAACCCGACCCGGGACAACCGCAAGCACATCGCGTTGCGCCGCGCGGTCCACGATGCCGTCGCGACCTCGATCCGCGACCAGCCGGTGCGGCCCCGCGATCGCGGCGACCCGGGCGATCCCGGCGACCCGGGCGACGCGGGCGGTCCGACGCTCCGGGTGCGCGACCGCTGACCTCTCTCGACCTCGCGATCCTCGTCGTCTACCTCGGCGGGATCACGGCCTGGGGGGCGTGGCTCGGGAAGGGCGCGCGCGGGGGAGAGGAGTATTTCCTGGGCCGGCGCGACCTGCCGTGGGTCGTCGTCCTCCTTTCCGTCGTGGCGACGGAGACGAGCACGCTCACCTTCCTCTCGATCCCCGGCATCGCGTACGGCGGATCGCTCGCCTTCGTGCAGATCGCGGCGGGGTACGTGCTCGGGCGGATCGCCGTCGCCTCCTGGCTCCTGCCTGCCTATCGCGAGGGGCGTCTGCGGACGGCCTACGAGTTGCTCGAGGCCCGCTTCGGGACGGAGACCCGGCGGCTGACCTCCGGCATCTTCATGATCACGCGCCTCCTCGCCGATTCAGTGCGCCTCTTTGCGACGGCGATTCCGCTCACCCTCGTGACAGGGTGGCCGCTCATCACCTCCGTGCTCGTGATCGGGGCCGTCACCTTCATCTATACCTTCATCGGCGGAATCCGCGCGGTCGTCTGGGTGGACGCCTCGCAGATGGCGCTCTACCTGGCCGGCGGGCTCATCGCCCTCGTCGTCCTCGGCGGCGCCGTGCCCGGCGGCTGGCCCGAGATCCTCGCCCGCGCCGGCGACGCCGGGAAGCTCACCGTCATCGACCCCGCGCTCGACTTCGGGCGACCCTACACGCTGTGGGCCGGACTGCTCGGCGGCGCCTTCCTCTCCATGGGTTCCCACGGCGCGGACCAGCTCATCGTCCAGCGCCTCCTCGCCTGCCGCGACCTCGCCGCGAGCCGCCGCGCCCTCGTCGGCAGCGGCTTCGCCGTCCTCTTCCAGTTCACCCTCTTCCTCTTCGTTGGCTTGGGCCTCTGGGCGTGGTACGACGGAGCCGCCTTCGTCCGGGCCGACGAGATCTTCGCGGGATTCATCGTTGAAGCGCTCCCCGCGGGCGTCCGCGGACTCCTCATCGCGGGCGTGTTTGCGGCCGCCATGTCTACGCTGTCCAGTTCGATCAACGCGCTATCATCCACGGCGGCGTACGACTTCTGGGCGGCGGCCCGTCCGGCGGCGGACGAGCGGCGGATCCTGCGCGTGGGGAGGATCGCGGCCGTGCTGTGGACCGTGCTGCTCGTGGCGGCGGCGATCGGGTTCATCCCCCTGAGCGAGGAGAGCACCGCCGTGGAGGTGTCGCTCGGGATCGCGTCGCTCGTCTACGGCGGGCTGCTGGGGGCGTTCGCGCTCGCCCGCTTCTCGCGCCGGGCCACGAGCCGCTCAGCCCGTCTCGGGATCGCCGTCGGGATCGGGTCCGTCACCGCGATATGGATTGGGGCGCGGGCCGCGGTCGCCTGGCCCTGGTTCGTCCTCATCGGCACCGCGATCACGGTGACGGTCGGCCTCCTCGCCGGCTCCCGCCGCGGTTCGCCCGCGCCGGAGTGAGACCGGGAGGGGGCCGAGAGTGAAATCGCGGGGCGTCCGCGCGCTCGCGGTGGCCGCTCTCGTGTGGGCCGCCGCCTGCGGCGATGGGGAGCCGGACGTCATGGCGCCCGTCCCCGCGCCGAACCGCGCGCCGGAGGCGGTGGGGACGATCCCCGCGCGAACGCTGCCCGTCGGGGAGTCGGCGACCGTGGACGTGGCGCCCCACTTCCGCGACCCCGATGGCGATGTCCTGTCCTACACCGCCGCGTCATCGAACGCGGACATCGTCGGCGTTTCGCTGTCCGGCAGTTCCGTGACGGTCACCGCCGTCGCCAGGGGGGTCGGGACGATCACGGTGACCGCGCGCGATCCGCAGGGTCTCCTCGCCCAGCAGAGCTTCGAGGTCACGGTGCCGAACCGGGCGCCCGCGGTCGGGGACACGATTCCCGCCCAGACGCTGTTCACGGGCGAGACGGCGACGGTGGACGCCTCCGCCCATTTCCGGGACCCGGACGGCGACGCGCTCACGTTCACGGCGAGCTCGTCCAGTCCCGAGGTCGCGACCGTCACGGTCTCGCATGACGCGCTCACGATCCGCGCGGTCGCCGCCGGCGTCGCGACCGTCACGGTCACCGCCAGCGATCCGGACGGCGCCGGGGCGGAGCAGCGCTTCGAGGTCACGGTGCCGAACCGCGAGCCGGAGGCGATCGGAACGCTCCCTCCGCGGACGATCGCCGTGGGCGAGACGGAGCCCGTCGCCGTGTCCCCGTTCTTCCGGGACCCGGACGGCGACGCCCTCACGTACGCGGCGGCCTCGTCGGACAGCGCGGTCGCCGCCGTCACCGTCTCGGGCGATACGGTGACGGTCACGGCGCTCGCGAAGGGTGTGGCGACGGTCACGGTGACGGCGCGCGACGGAGAGGGTCTGACGGCCGAGCAGCGCTTCGAGGTTACGGTGCCGAACCGCGCGCCGGAGGCCGTCGACATGCTTCCCCCGCGGACGCTCGCGGTCGGAGAGACGGAGTCCGTGGTCGTGTCCGCGTACTTCCGGGACCCGGACGGCGACTCCCTCACCTACACGGCGGCCTCGTCGAACGCCGGGGTCGCCACCGTCGCCGTGTCGGGGGACTCGGTGACGGTCGAGGCGCTCGCGAAGGGTCCGGCGACGATCACAGTGACGGCCACCGACGTCGAGGGCCTGACCGCCGAGCAGCGCTTCGAGGTCACGGTGCCGAACCGCGCGCCCGAAGTCCTGAACGAGATCCCGGCCCGAACGCTGCTCGAGGGCGAGGCGGCATCCCTGGACGCGTCCGCCCACTTCCGGGACCCGGACGACGACCCGCTCACCTACACGGCGACCTCCTCAAGTCCCTGGGTCGCGGAGGTCACGGTCGCCGCCGATTCGCTGACGATCCGCGCGATCTCCGCCGGCGCCGCGACGGTCACGGTGACCGCGACCGATCCGGAGGAGGCCGCCGTCGCCACATCGTTCGACGTCACCGTCGGGCGCGCCACGACTCCCTTCGACATCGAACTCGTTTTCGCGACGCCCATGACCGGCGCGCAGGAGGCCGCGTTCCAGCGGGCGGCGGAACGCTGGATGGCGATCCTGGCGCCGACGGACCTCCGCGACGCGCAGTTGAACCGGACGCTGGGTTGCGGCAGCGATCCGCTATTCCAGCGCCACGTGGAGGCGATCGACGACCTGATGATCGTGGTGGCGGTGGTCGAAATCGACGGTCCGAGCGGGGTTCTGGGACGTGCCGGGCCCTGCTGGCTCCGGACCGCATCATCGTTGCCCCTGTACGGTCGGATCATGATGGACGCCGCCGACCTCGGGCGGCTCGGGACCCGAGACCTGGAGGAGGTGATCCTCCACGAGATGGGTCATGTGCTCGGCATCGGCCTTGTCTGGCAGCGTCTCGACCTGCTCCGGAACCCCGCCTCGGCAACGTCGGCGCCGGACACCCACTTCGCGGGCCCGCTGGCCATCGCGGCGTTCGACGAAGCGGGCGGCACGGGCTACGGCGGCGCCAAGGTGCCAGTGGAGAACGTGGGCGGTCAGGGATCGCGGAACAGCCACTGGAGGGACACCGTCCTCGCGCCGGAACTCATGTCGCCGTACCAGCGTCCCGGTGTGGACGAACCGCTGAGCGCGATCACCATCCAGTCGCTCGCGGATCTCGGCTACGAAGTCGACGCGACGCTCGCCGACCCCTACCGCCTGCCCGACGCGGCCCTCGCCCGCGCCCTCGAGGGGGCCCCGAGAATCCCCTACGGAGACGACATCTGGAGAGGCCCCCTGATCTTCGTCGACCCCAACGGCCGCATCACCCGCGTGATCCCCAGGTAAGGGGACAGCGCCTGCGTCAGGCGGGCTCCGGCCGGCTGAACCCGTGCACCACGGTCTCGGAGAGGGTCGCGAACTGCGCGGCGATCTCCTGGCGCATCGTGTCGAATCGCGCGTCGATGTCCTGACGCATCGTATCGAATCGCGCGTCGATCTCCCGGCGCATCGTATCGAATCGCGCGTCGATGTCCTGGCGCATCGCGTCGAATCGCGCGTCGATATCCGCGCCCATTGTGTCGAGTCGCGCGTCGAACCCATCCATTCGCGCGTTGACGTTCTCATGCAGCCGGGCGACGTGTTCGCGGACATCGGCGTAGCCAACCCGCAGTTTGGACATCTCGTCGGTGAGAGCGACGAACCGGCGTTCCCACTTCACGTCCATCGCCCCAAAGCGGTTCTCGATGCCCTCGAAGCGGTGGTCTATCGACGCGAAGCGGCGGTCCATGGCGTCCAGACGGCCTTCGATGGCTTCGAAGCGGCGGTCCATGGCGTCCAGACGGCCTTCGATGGCTTCGAAGCGGCCATCCATGACGTCCAGGCGGTTCTCGATGCCCTCGAAGCGTGGCTCGAGCGCCTGCACGACCGCGGCCACCAGGGCCGCATCGCGGTCGTTACGTGTGAATCTGCGGATCAACAACGTCCCTCCCGTCGTCCCCGGATCTGCGTGACGCCATAACCTTGCCCGGCGCCATCAACGGGGTATCAAGACGGGCTCCGCAGCCCGCCGCCTGCGACCGCCCGCCACATCAACCTAGCCGGCCGGGCCCCCGCGCGCGTGGTTCGGCCGGGCGCGAACCGGACCGGCAGGCGCGCGACGCGGCGTGAAGCTGGCGCGGGAGCGCCGGGCGCGTCTACGATCCCCGGCTATGGAAGAAACCAGGGAAAACTCGAACCCGACCGGCGCCGACCGGACCGGGGCCAATGGCGCCGACGCGGCCGACGGCGGCGGCGCTCTCATCGTGCGGGGGGCGCGGGAACACAACCTCCGCGACGTCGACGTCGAGTTGCCGCGCGACCGGCTCATCGTCGTCACCGGACTCTCCGGCTCCGGCAAGTCCTCCCTCGCCTTCGACACCATCTACGCGGAGGGGCAGCGCCGCTACGTCGAATCCCTCTCCGCCTACGCGCGGCAGTTCCTCGGCGTCATGGAGAAGCCCGACGTCGACGTCATCGAGGGACTCTCGCCCGCCATCGCGATCGAGCAGCGCACCGCCGGCGGCAACCCGCGCTCCACCGTCGGCACCGTCACCGAGATCTACGACTACCTCCGGCTCCTGTGGGCCCGCGCCGGCACCCCCCACTGTCCCTCGTGCGGCCGCCCCGTGCGCCCCCAGTCCCCGTCGGAGATCGCGCAGCAGATCCTCGGCTGGCCCGCCGGCGCCCGCATCGAAGTCCGCGCCCCCCTCGTAAGAGGCCGCAAGGGCGAGTTCCGCGACCTCTTCGAGCGCACGCTCAGCGACGGCTTCGTGCGCGCCCGCGTGGACGGCGAACTCGTCGACCTCTCCGACCCACCCCTTCTTAACCGGCGCCGGAACCACGACATCTCCGTCGTCGTCGACCGGCTCGTCGTGCGCGCCTCCGACCGCGAGCGCCTCTCGGACTCCGTGGCCACCGCCCTCCGCATGGCCGACGGCGTCGCCGAGGTCGCCCTGGAGAACGGAGACGCCGGGGGCGACGAAGACGGCATCCACCTCTTCAGCGAGCGCTACGCCTGTCCCGGCTGCGGCCTCGGCATGCCCGAACTCGAGCCCCGGCAGTTCTCCTTCAACTCCCCCTTCGGCGCCTGCCAGGAGTGCGACGGCCTCGGCCATCAGCGCGTCCCCAACGCCGACCTCATCGTAGGCGGCGACCAGATCTCCATCCTCGAGGGCGTCCTCCTCCCCCTGGGGACCCCGAGCTGGAGCGGCCGCCGCCACGCCCTCGCCCGCCTCGCGCGCAAGCTCGACTTCGACCTCAACACCGTCTGGGGCGACCTCGACGAGGACCAGCAGGAGGCGATCCTCTACGGCGACACCGACGTGGGATGGGAAGGAGCCGTCGCCGCCACCCTGCGCCGCTACCACGACACGACGAGCGAACGCGTGCGCCTCGCGCTCGAGGAGTACATGACGCTCTCCACCTGTCTCGCCTGCGACGGCGGCCGCCTGCGCCCCGAGAGCCGGGCCGTGACCCTCGAGGGACTCTCCCTCCCCGCGCTCACCGCGCAATCCGTGGCCGAACTCCGCCCCCTCCTCGGCGGCTGGCTCGCCGAAGCCCGCGAAGCCGGCGGCCAGGCGGCCGAGATCCGCGTCCCCATCCTCAAGGAAGTCGTCGAGCGCCTCGAATTCCTCGACCACGTCGGCCTCGGCTACCTCACCCTCGCGCGTTCCGCCGGCACCCTCTCCGGCGGCGAGGCCCAGCGCATCCGCCTCGCCACCCAGATCGGTAGCCGCCTCGTCGGCGTCCTCTACGTCCTCGACGAACCCAGCATCGGCCTCCACCCGCGCGACAACCGCAAGCTCCTGCAGACGCTCGGCGCCCTGCGCGACCTCGGAAACACCGTTCTCGTCGTCGAGCACGACGAACTCACCATCCGTCGCGCCGACCACATCGTCGACATGGGGCCCGGGGCCGGGCGCGAGGGCGGGGAAGTCGTCGTCTCCGGCGACATCGACCGGCTCCTGGCCGACGACCGCTCCCTCACCGCCGCCTACCTGCGCGGCGAGCGCGAGATCGCCGTCCCCGAACGCCGCCGCCCGCCGGAAGGCGGCCGCCTCGTCGTGCGCGGCGCCCGCGAGCACAACCTGCGCGCGATCGACGTCGAGTTCCCGCTGGGAACCTTCATCTGCGTCACCGGCGTGTCCGGCTCCGGCAAGTCCACCCTCGTCGAGCAGATCCTCTACCGCCGCCTCGCGCGCGAGATCTACCGCTCCAAGCTCGTCCCCGGCGCCCACGACGCGATCGAGGGCATCGACCTCTTCGACAAGGTCATCGACGTCGACCAGAGCCCCATCGGCCGCACCCCGCGCTCGAACCCGGCCACCTACACCGGCCTCTTCACCCCCATCCGCGAACTCTTCGCCCGCCTCCCCGAGTCGAACATCCGCGGCTACGCGCCCGGGCGGTTCAGCTTCAACGTGAAGGGCGGGCGCTGCGAACCCTGCCGCGGCGACGGCCTCGTGAAGATCGAGATGCACTTCCTGCCCGACGTGTACGTCCCCTGCGACATCTGCCGGGGACGCCGCTACAACCGGGAGACGCTCGAGGTCCTCTACCGCGGGCGGAGCATCGCCGACGTGCTCGCGATGAGCGTGGACGAGGCGCTCGAATTCTTCGACGCCGTGCCGTCCGTGAAGCGCCGCCTGGGCACCCTCTCCGACGTCGGCCTCGGCTACGTGACGCTGGGCCAGCCCGCCACCACGCTGTCCGGCGGCGAGGCCCAGCGCGTGAAGCTCGCCACCGAACTCGCGAAGACGAGCACCGGCCGCACCATCTACATCCTCGACGAGCCCACCACCGGCCTCCACTTCGAGGACGTGCGCCTCCTCCTCCGCGTCCTCCACCGGCTCGCCGACCGCGGCAACACGATCATCGTCATCGAGCACCACATGGACGTCGTGAAGACGGCGGACTGGGTCATCGACATGGGACCGGAGGGAGGGGCGGGCGGCGGCCTCGTCGTCGCGGCGGGACCCCCGGAACTCGTGGCCGCGACCCCGGGCAGCCACACCGGCCGCCACCTCGCCTCGCTCCTGCCCGAATCGAGCCGGGAATCGACCCCGAAGTCGAGCGGAACCCTGGCCATATGATCGGTGTAGGGCCCCGTATCAGCGCGCGGTCCGGCGCAGCAACACTTGGCGGAAAACTTGACGGCAGGTGCGAATCGGTGTCATACTCCAGGTTACGCGGGGGAGTGGGTGGTGGAGAGTGTGGAGGGGCCTGCCTCGATCCCCCCGAAAAAACGTGATCCGAAGTGATGGGTTCACGGACTTGCTCGACCGAAGGAAACATCGACGAAAACAAGGTGTTTTTGCGGCTTCCGGCGCTCTTGCCACCCTGCAAGGCCGTTGGTATGTTCAGCCCGATTTCACGGGCTGGGGTGTGGTGCATCGTTGGTTAACGGTGGTATGTTGATCGATCGAGTGGGAAGTACATACCTGGGTTGATGAAGCGAGGATCGCAAGGAATGCACGGAGGAT
>VXMR01000013.1 GCA_009841005.1 Gemmatimonadales bacterium | reverse complement strand
AACCTCCCTGCCCGCTTGTCCCGGCGGCTCGGCGATGTGTATACGCCCCCGGGGCGGGGCGGGGCGGCACCGGTGGTTCGGGCTCCCCGCGCATCCGCGCGGCGCGGGCGCGGCGGTCGGCCTGCGACCACTCGGCCAGCGCCGTGATGTCGGTGACCCAGGTGGCGAGCGCGGGATCCGCGCCGCCCTCGATCAGCGCCCGCACGGCGGCTTCCCGGCCGCGGGCGGCCGCGTACATGAGCGGCGTCTGGCCCCAGCGGGCTTCGCGCACGTCGGCGTTCCCGCCGTGCGCGAGGAGCAGGCGGACGGCATCCGCTTCGCCCGCGCCGGCGGCGAGGTGCAGCGGGGTCGCACCGCCCACATCCGCGGTGGTAGCGGTCTGCGCCGCACCCGCTTCGAGAAGGAGGCCCACGACCTCCCCGCCTCCGACTTCGCTCGCGAGGTGCAGCGGCGTGTAGGCGCCGATGCGGGTGGCGGCGTCGACATCCGCGCCGGCCTCGAGGAGCAGGCGGGCCAGATCGGCGTTCGCGGCGCGCGCCGCCCAGTGGAGCGCGGTCATTCCGTCGCCCTGCGGCGCGTTCACGTCGGCGCCATCGGAGAGCAGCGCCCGAACGGAGGCGAGGTCGCCCGTCATCGCCGCGTCGGCGACCGGCGAATCGGTCAACAGCGCGCCGCTCAGAAGCACCGCCAGCAGCGCGACCGTCGGCGCCTTCAGCGCCGAGGCCGTCCGAAGGCGCCCGCCCCGTTTCACGAGCCGGCCGCGTTTGCGCTGGGGGCCGCGAGCGAAAGCGGGCCCGTACTGTCGCCGAACTGTTCGATGTCCTCGAGGCCGAGCGTGTGCATCAGCGAAAGCATCGCGTCCGCCATCGGCGTGCCCGCGGGCGCCCGCACGTGGAGGCCGCCCTCCAGCTTCCCGTTCGCGCCGCCGGCCACGAACAGGGGGCAGCGCTTGTGGTTGTGCACGTTGGGGTCGCCCATCGGCGAGCCGTAGATGACCATCGTCTTCTCGAGCAGGTCCGTCTCGCCGTCCATCGTGTTCCGCAGCCGCTCGAGCAGGTACGGGACCATCGACACATGGAACCGGTTGATCTGCGCGAAGTCGTCGATGTTCCCCTCGTCGGCGCCATGGGGCGAGGCGGGGTGGAACGGCTTGTCGACGCCGCTCTCCGGGAAGACGCGGGCCGACGAGTCGCGCCCCAGCTTGAACGAAAACACGCGCGTCATGTCGGACTCGAACGCGAGCGCCTGGAGGTCGAACATCAGCTGCACGTGCTCGACGAAGGAGTCGGGCACGCCGGCGGGCGCCTCGGGCAGCGCCCGCTCCTCGCCGCTCCGGTTCTGCGTCTCCACCCGCTCAATGCGCCGCTCGATCTCCCGCACGTTGTCCAGGTAGCGGTCGAGCCGGCGGACATCGACGGGCCCCAGCTCCCGGCGGAGTTCCCCGATGCGGCCCGCGATGAAGTCGAGGACGCTCCGGTTCGCCCGGCGGCGTGCGGCGCGTTCCTCCGCGCTTCCGCCCGCGCCGAACAGCTGGTCGAAGGCGACCCTCGGATCGCGGATCATGGGGAGCGGTTCGGTCGGCGAAGCCCAGCTGATCGTGTCCGTGTAGACGCACGCGTAGCCGTACGCGCACCCGCCTGACTGGTCCACGTTCTCGATGCAGAGCTGCATGGAGGGGATCGGCGTATCCTGCCCGAAGCGCTGTGCATAGATTTGATCCATCGACGTCCCGGCGCGGATGTCCGAGCCCTCGGTCTGTCGCGGGTGAGAGTGCGTCAGGAAGGTCGCGCTGGACCGGAAGTGATCGCCGCCGATCTCCTTGGGGATCCGGGCCTCCGCCGCCGCGATATCGGTGTCGCTGATGATCGTGAGCCGGTCCCGGAACGGCTCGAGGGAGGCGAGCGCCCCGGTGCCGAGGTCGAAGTCACGGCCGGTCTGCAGCGGCGACCAGTAGCCGCGCGACGCCCCGTACGCGGTCGAGCCCGCGGCGCCGTGCACCATCTCGATCGCGATCAGACGTGTCGGATCCGCGGGACGGATCGATCCCCAGAGCCGTCCGGCGGGAACCATGGCGTCCAGCATCGGAAGCGCCACCGTGGCCCCGACTCCCCGGAGGAAGGTGCGGCGCGGAATGTGCTTTCCCGTGATGATGTCCATCTACATTCCCTCGCTGGTCTGTTCCACGTCCCCCTGCTCGACGATGGCGGCGCCGCGGCTCATGAGGAAGGCCGGGCTCTCCGCCACTCCGAGGATGAAGGCGGACATTCGGTAGTCCTCCGCCTCCGCGCGGCGCGTGATGCGGCGCACGGTCGGCATGTCGAAGTACTCCACGCGGCGTCCGAGCGCGTAGGCCATGAGACTCTCGGTGAACGCCCTCGCCAGCGACTCGCTCCGCGAGAGCAGGGCGATCCGCAGGTCGGCCGGCCCCGCCAGCGGCGTCCCGTCGTACAGGTCGCCGCTGGGGTCGACCGTGCGCCCCTGGTCCTTGATCCGGTATGCGCCCGTCACGTCGAAGTTCTCGAGCGCGAGCCCCAGCGGATCGATGACGCGGTGGCACGAACGGCAGGCGGGACTCGCCCGGTGCATCTCCAGCCGCTCGCGCACGGTCAGGAAGCGGCCCTCCTCGGCTTCGTCGATCGCCTCGAGATCCGGCACATCCGGGGGGGGCGGCGGCGGCGGCGTCCCGAACAGGACCTCCATGACCCACTTGCCCCGCAGCACGGGTGAGGTCCGGTTCGCGTGCGAGGTCGAGGTGAGGATGCTCCCGTGCGACAACACGCCGCGGCGGACGTCGTCCGGATAATCGACTTTCCGGAAGTGGGTGCCGGCCACGCCGGGGATCCCGTAGTGCCGCGCGAGCCGCTCGTTGACGAAGGTGTAGTCCGCCGTCAGAAGCTCGAAGAAGCTGCGGTCCTCGCGCACCAGGTGCTCGAACAGCATCTCCGTCTCGCGGCGCATGTCGCGCGCGAGTTGCTCGTAGAAGTCGGGGAAGCGGAGCGCGTCCGGGTGGACGTTGTCGAGGTCCTGGAGCCGCAGCCACTGCGCGGCGAATCGCGTCGCCAGCCCCTCGGCGTTCGCGTGCCCGAGCATGCGCCGGACCTGCGTCTCCACGCCGGCCGCGTCGTCGAGCCCGCCCGTCCGGGCCGCCTCGATGAGCGCCTCGTCCGGCGGCATCCCCCACAGGAAGAAGGCGAGCCGGGTAGCGAGATCGAGCGGCGCGATGCGGTACGGTCCCTCGGTGCCGGCGCCGGCGGGCGGTTCCTCGAAGCGGAAGATGAAGTCCGGGCTCGCGAGGATGCCCTGGAGCGCCGTCCGGACGCCGACCTCGAAGCCGTCCTCCTCCGCCCCGGCGTCGTACAGGGCGAGGAGCGGGTCGATGTCCGACGCGTCCACGGGCCGGCGGTAGGCCTGCGCCGCCAGCCGGTCCACGATCTCCCGGGCGCAGCCGCGCTCCTCCGCCTCATCCCCGGTGTCCGGCCGGCACGTCAGCACGCGCGCCCGCGTCGGCGTCTCCGATACTCCCGACACGCCGAACGGCCCCCGGACCGTGAGGTCGCGGAGGTGGGCGACGACCGTGATCCCGTGCGAATAGCCGATCTTCTTGTCCGCGAGGCTCCATTCGTGCGGCGACACCAGGTCTTCGATCGGTCCGTCGAAACGCTTGATGAAGGCGGCGGACACGCGGTGCGGTCCCGCCGTCACGTGAATCGGCTCCGTCTCGACCTGAACCCCGTTGGGATCCTGCCGGTGCATCCAGCGATCGATGTCGATGAGCGCGCGCCGCTCCCCGTCCACGGAGAGTTCGACCTGCTCGTCAAAGGGCGTCGTCTGGCCGAAGAAGTTCCCGGTCGACTCGTGCTGGAAGGCGAGCCGGAAAATGTAGTCCCCGTCCGCGGTGAAGTTGTGCACGACGGAGATCCCGCCGCGCGTGCCGATCGGAGTGCCCGGCACGTGCTGCCGCTGCTCGGCGTAGCGCGACACCTCGTATTCCGTCTCGCTCGGCGTCACGGTCGGGTCCCCGAGCGCGAGCCGGCTGATCTCGCTCGCGGCGGTCAGGTATCCGTCGAGCAGCGTCGCGGAGAGGTTCTGGACGTCCGCGATGTTGTCGAAGCCCGCGCTGATCGTCTCGTTCGGCAGGTAGGCGGAGGCGTCGATGTCGAGCCCGAGGAGCGCCCGGATCGAGCGCTCGTACTCCGCCCGATTCAGCCGCTGGAAGGAACGGACGCCGGGGTCGGGGCGGTCGGCCGCCGCGGCATCGACCCGCGCTTCGAGCGTCTCGGCCAACTCGAGCAGGTCCTCGGGCGGGGGACGCCGGATCCCCGGCGGAGGCATCATCCCGGCCCGCAGCTTGCGGATCATCTTCTCCGCCGTCTCCGCCTCGAGGTGCGCCATCTCCACCTCGAACCGCTCCAGCGAGAGGTTCCCCAGCACTCGGGTGTCGTTGTGGCAGTTCGTGCAGACCTGGTTCACGATCGTCTGCGGGATCGTGTCCGGGATGAACTCGCGGGCCTGGGCGGGGAGAGGGGCGGAGAGGGACGAGCCGCCGGGAAGCTTGGAAATCAGCCCCCAAAGCGCGATGCAGGACAGCGCAATCGCAAGTCTCTTCATGGAATCGCTCGTCCTCCGCGACCGGCGGTGCGATCTGGCTCCTCGAACCTTCTCCTGCCTAACCCTTCAATATAGGGACGCCGACTCGATTTCGCCCTACGCGGGTCCTCCGCGCCCCCCGGTTTCGCCCTGGTACAGCCTGTACATCCCGATCGTGAGCAGCGGAAGCACGAAGATGAAGAGGAAGGCCCAGCTCAGGGCTCCGTAGCCGGTGGCGATAAGGTCGATGATCCCGAACCGCGAAAGGAGCGAGGCGAGGATCAGGAGCAGCACCGCCACGGCGGGTCGCAGCGCCGGGGGCATGTGGGTCCGGCGCGCGGCGAACACGCCCGCCACCCGCTCGTTGAACGCGTGGATCACGCCGGTCCCGGATTCGATGAGGGTGCCGAAGAGGACGACCTGGAAGGCGATCTGGAATCCCCGCGACCCGAGCAGTTCGAGGAGGTAGTTGGCGGGCACCGGGCGGTCCACGATGCCCGGGTACTGTCCCGCCATCGCCACGAGGAAGAGGACGCCCGGGATGATTGCGAGCGGACCGGTGAGGGCGCCGGCCCACAGCGCTTCCCGCCGCCGCCGGATGTGGCGGGTCGCGAAGAGCATCGCCGGGATGAGCGACACCTGGAGCACTCCGTAGCGGAACCCGGAGAGCGCCCAGCCCTCCCGGGCCTCGCCCGACGCGAAGGCCGCTCCGATCGCATCCCCGAAAGCGCCGATGGACCAGGCGAAGAACACCAGGTAGACGCCGTAGAGGACGAACGACCAGCCAGACAGGAAGCGCTCGATCGCGTCCGTCCCCTTGAAGACGAGGAAGCCGACGGTGACGAGGAGCCCGGCCACGCCGGCCGCGTACGGCAGCCCGAACGTCTCGAGCAGGAACGTCCCCGCCGCGGAGCCGATCACAGCCAGGATGAGGAGGACGGCCGCGAGATACCCGATCTCGTACACGAACCAGCCGCGCCCGAGCAGGCGCTGGAAGAACGTTCGGTAGTCGTACGTGCCGAAGACGCGCACGAACTCGAATGACGCCATGGCGGTGACGCTGACGAGGATCGTGGACGGGAGGAGCATCCCCAGAAGTCCGCCCAGCGGACCGAAACGGAGAAAGAACTCCACGAGTTCGCGCCCCGTCCCGTACCCGCCCGCGATGATGATGGACTGGAAGACGAACCCCGGCAGCAGATACCGCCGAAACCACCAAGTCATCTAACGCTGGTCATCTAACGCTGACCCCGAGGGTGCCCGAGCGGCTCACGGCGATACTCGACCAGCGCCGACCGGCCGATGAACTTGAGCAACCGGATCCAGCGCTCCCTCCCATCGACATCCTCCAAGTGAAGTTCAACCTCCGGCCGAACGTACACGGGCCGATGCGCTTCCCCAGCGACCTCTCCGTTGACGGCGATGTTATCGGCCCGGATGTGTGCCGCTCCGAGCGACGAGCCGAACGCCGCGACGAAGGGTGACGAGAAGCTGCCGCCGGCGATGGTCACGCGCCCCGCCAGACCCGGAATGTTCCCTGAACCCTGCGGAAAGATGACGCTGCCGCCTCCCGAGAGCCGGGCGAGGTCAGCCGCGATCGCCCGCTCCGCCGGGAACCAATCGCACTCCAGCCATGCCTCGAAGCCCGGAGCGGCCACAAAAAGCGTCAATGGCAGCGCCCGCGGCAGACTCGGCGCCGGACTCGGTGGCGGATGACGAGCGTCCAGTGCCAGGATCGCCTCGCCTCGGGCGTCGGTCCTCGCGGACTTCCACCTCATATTCGGATGATTCGGAGACACCGCAAGGACATCCGCAGCAGCGAGCGGTCGTCCTCTCGAGACTACTTGAACGACGCCGGCCGCGTCGCGCAGGGACGCGGCCCGGACCATCCGCCATGGCAGGAGTTCGCCATCGGCCCACCGCTCGCGCTCATCGCCCCCGTACACGACGACCGGATCACTGGCGGGCGGCTCCTGGAGGTGGTCTCCTACGCGTCGCACGGTGCGCAACATGTCCGAGGCGGGGGCAGCCACGGCTCTCGCCTCGAGCAGGGTTCTTCCCCTCGCGTTCTCGATCACCAGATCCGCCTCTACGCCGTTCGCGTCGCGGTAGTAGGTCAAGTCGCGCTGTCCGAGACCCAGGTTGGCCCGGTTCTTCCACGCTTCCGAGACTACCCAGGTCTCGAAGATGGGGTTACGCAGCGGATGAGAGCGCAGCTGGCGCAGGTCGTGGATGCCCAGGAGCCAGCAGGCCAGACCGGTGTCGCAGAAGTAGAGCTTCGGCGCTTTCGCGAGACGCTTGCGGATGTCGTCGTGGAACGCGGGCAGACGAAAGACGATGAAGCTCGTCTCAAGGACATCGATCCATCGCTTGGCTGTCGGTTGGGTGATGCCGCAGTCGCTGGCAAGCGACGAGTAGTTGAGGAGTTGCCCGGTGCGGCTCGCGCACGAGCCGAAGAATCGCTGAAAGGCCGGAACGTCGCGGACGTTCAGGATCGTGCGAAGATCGCGCTCCAGGTATGTACCGATGTACGCGCGGAGCCATGCGGTTGGATCGAGTGCATGATCGTGCACTTGCGGATAGCCCCCGGTGAAGAGCGCTTCATCGAGATTGTCCGGGGGGTGGGCGAAGCGTCGGATTTCTCCCCATGTCAGCGGCAGCAGTTCGTGTAGTTCGGTGCGCCCGGCCAGCGATTGACCCATGGACTCCAGGAGCAGCCGATCCTGGCAACCGGCGAGGATCCAGCGGCCCGGCACCGGGTCGTCATCAACGATGCCCCGCAGGTAGGGCAGCAGGTTCGGCGCACGTTGGATCTCGTCGATGATCGTGCGCTCCGGGAGTTCTCTGAGGAAGTGGTGTGGGTCGTCCAGTGCGAACGCCCTCGCGTCCAGCCCTTCCAGCGTCAGGTAGGTGTGCTCAGGGAACAGCGCCCGGCACAGCGTCGTCTTCCCACTCTGCCTCGGCCCCGTGAGCGTCACGACGGGCACGTTTTCCGCAGCCCGTCTGAGCGATGGTGCGATATCTCGGACAATCATGGGATGAATCAGCGCCCCTACGTTGGCTTAAGCCAATTGAAAATTCAATTTTGAATTGTCTTAACGCTGTAGAGGGAGATCAGTTGTCACAACATCCGCGGGCAGGAGCCTCAGATTGCATCCCCTCGGGTGGGCGGGGCGGGTGCCCCGTCCGGTTGCCGGGGGAGCGGCTACCGCCGGCCTGGCTTCGCGGGGCCGTCGTGCCAGGACGCGAGGGGGATCGGGCTCGGGCGGCGCTCGCGTACCGAGGGGGAGAGCAGCTCCAGCACGCGCATCGAGATACCGCCCAGGCGCTCGCGCCAGCGCTGGCGGCGCTCGTTCGCCGGCTCCCCGCGCGCGAGATCGGGCTCGAGTATGCGCTCTCCGATCTCGCGGACGAGACCGGGCGCGCTCGTGATGAGGACGACTTCGGGCTGCATGCGAAAGCTCACGTAATCGAAGTTCGCCGAACCGAGCACGACCGTGTCGTCGATCCGCATCACCTTCGCGTGCGTCATGGGGCCGGGCAGCATGAGGATCTCGAAGCCTTCGCGTCGCGACGCGTCGAGCGTGCCCCATTTCATGACGGCCCGGTTGTGATCCTCCGGCATCATCACCGTGACGTGCACGCCGCGGCGGTGCGCCCGCCCGAGGGCGCTCCAGAACGGCTCGCTGATGTACGGGCACTGGACCACGATCCGGCGTGTGGCCCGGTCGAGCGCGCGGGAGACGGCGTCGCGCAGCCCGGGGTTGCCCCGGCCTTCGCCGACCACGATCTCGTCGCCGTCGATCTCCGCGGCGGCCTGTCGATCGTGCCCCCGCCACGTGTGCTCGAAGTCCTGGCGCAGGAAGGCCGCGATGCCCGGGCTCTCGATCCGGATCATGAAATCGTGCCAGGCGAAGTTGTGCTCGCTGAAGTTGATCCCGCCCAGGTAGGCGATCCGGTCGTCGATCGCGACCAGCTTCTTGTGATTGCGGGCGATGAGCCGATGAAACCGCCATCCCACGGGCCACGTGAACCGGACGGGCACCCCGCCGCGTTCCAGCCGGTCGCACATCTCGCCGGTGGCCGCGACCTCGCGCTGCAGTACCGGGTCGCGCCGCGCGCGCGGCAGACCGATGAACCGGTCGTTGATCAGGTACTTCGTCACGGCGTCGGCGACGATGCGCTTCCGCGGCGCCTCGCAGGCCAGCAGGGCTTCCGTCAGGCCGAGCCCGGCCGCGTCGCCCTCGAAGGAGAGCGTCTGTATGTAGACGTAGTCGCGCGCCCCGCGGATGTCGCGTTCGAGGTGCTTCCAGAACTCGGCCCCCCCGAGGCAGAGTCGCATCGAACCGGACGCGGGCCGCCGCCCCGCCGGAGGCCCCGCATCCGTCGCGGGCGTCCACGCGCCGGTCCCCCTCACGGGGCCGGTCCCCCTCATGCCGCTGCCCCCTTCTCCTCGGCCCGGACGTCGGCGACGTGTCGCCGCGCCTCGGCGAAGAGCACGAACGCCCCCAGCCCCGTCCCGAAAAACGTCGTGAGCAGCCGCCAGCCCACGACCCACAGCACCGTCACCTCGGCGAGCAGCACCCGGTTCATCATCAGCCCCGTCGAGGCCTCGGCGACGCCCGATGCGCCCGGCGTCGGCGAGAAGTAGAGGACGATGTGCTGCAGGAGCTGGAGTCCGATGAAGGAGAGGTCGACCGACCCCTGGAGCGCCGCCGCGAGGACGTAACCCATGAGATACTTGTTGAGGTAGAGCAGGGCGGTCGCGAGGCACACCCACGCGAGCGTCGCTTTTCCGCGCGACGCGACGGCGCGGAGTCCGGCGGCCAGCCGCTCGACCTCACGGCTCAGCAGACGGCGGCCCGCCGCCGCCCAGCGCCGCGCCCGCGTCCTCCGCCTCGAACCCGCGTTGAGGAAGCGTCGGATCCGCCGAATGGTGTTCCGTCGGGCAGCGACGGCCGAGATGAGCAGGCCCGCGAGCGCCGTGATGACCGCGACCGCGATCACGAGCGCGATCAGCACGCCGCGCGACAGGGCCTCGTCCGGCAGGAACGCCAGCGCGGCGAGGCCGCCAACGGCGAAGAAGAGCAGCGTCGCGACGAACGTCAGCAGCGAGGCCAGAATCGCCTCGGACAGGCGCGCTCCGCGCCGGCACAGCACGTAGAGTTGCGCCGCGCCGCCGCCCGTCTGCGCCGGCGTGATCGCGCCCAGGAGCATGTTCGCCCAGTTCGCCCGCATGCAGTGCCACAGCGAAACGTGCGAGAAGACGCGCCCGTCGAGGAGCAGTCGATATCGGAGGCCGCCCAGCGTGAAATCGAGCACGAGCAGCGCGAGCAGGGCGACGGCGAAGCCCGGCGTGATGCGGGCGAGGATGCTGTCGAGTTCCGAGGGAGGGCGCCACCGGATGAGCGCCACGAGTCCCAGCGCGGTCAGCCCGCCGAACGCGAGCGCGCCGACGATCAGCTTGCTTCGCGCGGGGATGGGGGAACTCGGTTGGGGACTCGCCACTCGTCTTTCTTCCCTGGATCGGTCGAAAGGACCTGTAAGGACCTGTTACGCCTCGCGGGGGGTGGTGAGATTCAGCGCGCCCGCGCGGACCGTGAGCCGCGCGGGCGGGATCGGCGAGGCTGCGTGCGCTACATGCCGCTGTTTGCGATGGCCTCGCGGATCTTCTCGACGGTGAGCGCGGTCCGGTAGGCCCGGAGCTTGAGACCGATCTCGATCGTCTTCTCCTTCGGGGCGATCGGCACGCCGTTGATCTTCGCGAGCCCCGCCTTCACGCGCTGGTCGTAGCGGACGACCGCGGGGTCGACGGTCATCATCAGGCTCGTGATGCCGAAGCTGTCGTGAATTCCGTCGTTCTCCGTCTCCACGATCCCCAGCTCGGACTCGAGGAAGTCCCCGCCTCCGTACCGGTAGTACTCGGGGATGTGATGGGCGTGGGCGTCGTCCCAGCGCTCGTTGAGGCGCGCCGCGACGTTCGCCATCCCCTGCACGTTTCCGCCGCTGTCGCCGATGAAGACGATGTGCTCGAAGCCGTGTGCCCTCAGGCTCGAGGCGACGTCATCGAGCACCGCCTCGAAGGTCTCCTGGCGGAGCGAGATCGTGCCGGGGTAGCGCATGTGGCCGGAGGGTTCGTCGATGTCGCCCTCGGGAACGAGCTTCACGATCGGCGCGCAGAGCGCCGTGCCCAGCTCCCGGGCGATCGCCTCGCACGTCCCCTGCAACACGTAGTTGTGCTTGCCCGTCGCGACGTACGGCCCGTTCTGCTCGATCCCGCCCGTGGAGACGATCGCGATGTTGTACCCGCCGGCCATCATGTCGCGGACTTCCATCCACGTGAGTTCCTCGATCCAGATCGAGTCGAACATCTCGATCGGGCGCTCCGAGACGAGTTCGGCGTCGATCCGGGCCTCGTATTCGGCCATGAGACGGGCGCGCTCCTCGGGCGTCATCTCCCGGTTCTGACCCGCAGCCAGGGCCGGGACCGCGAGCGGGATCGCCAGCAGGGCGGTCAGGGCGGTCAACGTCGAACGGGCATGCGACATGGTTCTTCTCCTGTTTCCTCGTGCCGGACCGGAATTGGCCGGGACCAAGTCTGACACTGCGGTCGAACAAATCTCCGGTCCGTGGAAGCCGGCCGGCAAGGGGATCATACCGAGACCGCACGGAAGGTTGCGGTCCCGGGTCCGATGCCGCCCGAGAGCCCGGGTGGCTGCGGAAGCGGCCGCTCGCCGGAGCCGGTGTTGCGCGGAGCATCACATGCGCGGAAAGTGCCGGAGCGCCGGTGGTCATCTGAAGCGCAACCTGCAATCGGGAGATCGAAACTGTCGAACACCACTCATACAGGTTCACCGGGGCGTCCTCCCCGGCGGACCGGACGGCGGCAAGGGACCTCGCCGACCCCGAATGAGCCCGTCGCGATCATCGGCATGGCCTGCCGCTTCCCCGGCAGCAAGGACCTCGCCGGCTAC
>VXMR01000019.1 GCA_009841005.1 Gemmatimonadales bacterium | reverse complement strand
GCCGGGGGCTGCGACGGGCGCCGGGGCGGGGGCAACAGGGCCGGGCACGGAGTCGCCTCGGAGGAGGGGGGCCAGGTGCGCGAGATCGAAGGGAGCCAGCGTGACGCCGATCCGGCTGAACCTGGGACGCGGCTCGAGGGCGAGGGCGAACCCGCCGGTCATGCGGGTCTCGCCCGTCCGGAAATCTCCGTTCGTGACGTCCACGACCGTGTTTCCGCCGCGGCCGCTGAGGCCGATGGACATGGGGCCGCCGCCGGTCTCGGGCAGGTCGATGGGCAGCCAGCGGAGGTCTCGGACATCGATCGGCTCGGTTTCGAGCGCGAACTCGAAATCGAGGCCGTTCGCGGCCATCCACCCCTCCCCGCGGATGACCGACTGATCCGTCTCGAATCTCTCCAGCTCCAGGAGGGCCGTGTCTCCGATCGTCAGGCTCATCCGCACGCTCGAGAATTCCAGCGGCTGGTTCACCGCGAGCAGCGTGCCGGCCGCCTCCTCGACCTCGACCATGAACGGAGCTTCGGGGTCCGTCACCCGCGCGACCGGGAACCGGCCGCGGAGGTTCGTCAGTTCGAACACGCGCTCGAACTCGCCGTCCGGCGTCTCCTCCAGCGCCCAGGGCGACTCCCCCGCCCGCGCCTCGAGCAGCGCCTCCGCCTTCGCGGCTCCTGTCAGCGTTTCCGTCCACGGCGCACGGATCTCGATGCGGCCGGAAGCGACGGTCGCGTCGTGCAGGAGGATGCCGAGTTCGGCGTTGGACGCCCGGGTCGCCGTGGGCCCCGCGTCCGCCGCCGGATCCGGGCCCTGGTCCTGACCCCTCGACGGGGCGAAGGAGAGGAAGGCCGGGAGGAGCGAGGCCGCCGCCATGGCCGTCGATTCGGCCGCGGGGTCCGGCGGCGGGGGCGCCGGCCGCGGCGGCCGCGCCGACGGCTCCGACTGTGCCGGCGACTCGGGCCGCGGGGGCACCTCGAAGACGCGGTCGTAGTTCCAGCGGCCGTCCGGATACTGCCGGAGACGGAGATCCATACCGCGGGCGTGGAGCCGGTTCACATCGAGTTGTCCCCGCAGGAGCGCCACCGGGTCGTATTCCATCGTGACGGTGTCGAGCGCCAGAAACAGCCCCTCGTCCGCATCGATGATCTCGAAGCGGGAGACGGTGAGGTCGCTGAGGAGATTGCCGGAGATCGCGTGGCCGATGCGCACTTCCCCGTTCACGCTGCGGGCAATGGCGTCCTCGAGCAGGGAAAGCGCGGCGTCCCGGCCCCTGGCGGTCTGCGTCATCACGATGAAGACCCCCAACACCAGCAGGCTCGCGATGACGGCCACCGGCAGGACGATCCGGCGTCGGCGCCGGGGCGGCTCGGCCCCCGACCCGCCGGACTCGGACTCAGACCCGGCGGATCGGGACGTGGAATCCGGCGCGGAGGCGGACGCGGGGGGGCGGTCGTCGGAACTCAGAACGCTTCTCCGATGGACACGTGGATCTGCACGCGGCGCCAGAGTTCGAGCAGGGGGTGCGGATCGTCGAACCGGAAGGGGTCGAACAAGACGGGCTGCGGCATCTGGACCAAGGTTCCGTCCTCCATCGATACAATTGCCGGTAACTCGGTCGCGAATGTCGTATTGTACCCAATATCGAGCCGGATGGAACCGACCGGGCTCGCGTACCGGAGTCCCATGCCGGGCGTCCACTGGATATCCCGCAGCTCCGTGAGCCGCTGCGAGACGCTCCCCGCGTCCCCGAAGAAGACGAGACTCCACCGATCGCTGAGGTACCGGCGCAGCTCGAAACTCAGTTCGAGTTGGGCGTCGCCGCCGCGGGGCCGCTCGTCGAAGGCGCCGGGGTTCTGCGTCGCGAGCCGCGCGACGCACGCCTCGAAATCTCCCGCCGGGCAGTCTTCCACCTGATCGGCCACGAGCACGCGGGGTCCGAGCAGGTTCTGGCCGACGCCGCGCACGCTCTGCGAGCCGCCGACGAAGAAGCGCCGGGAGGGATGGACGAGCCGGTCGGTGCGGGGCGCGCCTGGAGTGAAGATGCGGGTGCCGGGGAAGCGGACGACTCCGGTCCGCGCGCGCGCGGCGAACACGAGACCGGGCTCGAGTTCCCGGAAGAGCGCCGCCTGCCCCACGATCCGCGCGTACCGGTACTGCGATCCCGTCGTCTCGTGGGCGACCTCCCCCTCCGCCGTAAGGTAGTAGCCGCGCGTGGGGCGGAGCGCGTCGTCCGTCTCGTTGTAGAGCACGGCGAGCGTGAGGGGCGCCAGCCAGCGCGATCTCGTCACGGTGACGATGTCCTCGGGTTCGCAGAAACCGAAGTTGATGCAGAAGAAGATGTCCGCGGACTGTTCGCCGAAGCCGGTGTAGCTCGGCGAGTACGAGAGGGTGGCGGACGCGCGGCGCCCGATTCGACGCGTCAGGCCGATTTCGGCACCGAAGCCCTCCTGGATGAAGACATCGGGGATCGTCTCCCGCTCGACGAAGAGGCGGGCGCTGAAGCTGTTCTCGGCCGAAAAGGCGACGGGCAGGAGCAGTTCCGCCTCGAGCAGGTAGTTCAGCGTCCGGAAGGAGGGGTGGGTGCCCACCTGGGAGCAGGGGAAGGACCCGTCGAGCTGGTCCGCAAAGATGTTCCCGAGCTGGCCGGTGATCTGCAGCCGCCGGGCCCCGCCGAAGAGGTTGCGGTGCGTGAGCCGCGTCTCGGTCCGGAGACACTGGTCGGTACTCCATCCGACGCCGAATCGGGCCGCCCGCGGCGAGGCCGGCGTGACCTGGACGACGAGATCGAGGGTGGAATCGGCGGCGGCGGCCCCGGGGCGCGGCGATTCCCGGAGGATCGAGGCGAAACGGATCGCGTCGATGCCGAAGAGGTTCCGCTGGCCCTCCTGCTCGGCCTCCTGGTTGTAGTAGTCGCCCGCGCGCAGGGGGAGGAGGTCGCGGATCACGTCTTCGCCGATCGCCTCGCCGCCTTCGATCCGGATCTCTCCCAGGCGATAGCGGGCGCCGGGGCGGACGTCGAGCGCGACCTGCGCGGTCCCGTCCCGCCCGCGGCGGAAATCCTCCAGCGCCATGGCGTTCACGTAGCCCTGCCGGCGCAGCGAACCCATGAGACTGTCCACGCCGGCCTGGAGCCGACCGCGGTCGAAGGGATCGCCGACGCCGATGTCGACGAGCGCCTCGGCCTCCTCCGCCCCGAGGGTCTCGGGCAGTCCCTCGATGGAGAACTCGTCGATGAGCGTCGCCGGACCCTCCTCGATGATGAACGAGACGCTGGCGTCGACCCCGTTCGTGCGGACGATGTGGTCGACCTCCGCCTCGAAGTGGCCGCGGAAGTTGTAGTACAGGCGGAGCCGGTCGGCGTCGACCCTGACGTCGAGCGTGTCGAGATACGCTCGGCGGTGCGCGAATCCCCAGTTCGTCAGGAGGCAGAAGGGGGACAGCAGCAGGCTCGTGCATTCGGTGCTGCGCGTGAGGATCACGGCGCGCAATTCACCGTCGGAGAGCGTCCCGTTGCCGCGGAAGCGGAGCGAGGTCACCTCGGCGCGGCGCGGTCCCGCCTCGCCGGCGGCCTGCCCGCTGAGTGGAGACGGCCCGAGATAGGTGGACGGCCCGACGAACGAAGGCGGCCCTGCGAGGGTGACGGCCAGCGCCAACCCGGCCAGAGCCGCGCGTTTCACACCGCCGCCTCTGCGGTCCGGCGCCGCAACCTGAGGACGAGCGCGATGCCCCCCGCGAACATCAGGACCGAGATCACCTGGGCAAGCGTGAAGCCTCCGAAGAAGCGGTCGTCCTTGGCGCGGAAGACCTCGATGACGAAGCGCTCGACCGCGGCCATCGCGAGCCACATGCCGAACAGCCACCCCTGGACGTGCGGGTGCCGCCGCAGTCGCCACACGAGGAAGAAGATGATGAGAGAGAGGCCGGTCTCGTAGAGCTGCGTCGGATGGACGGCGAGGACCTGGCTGTCCGGAATCGAGGGATCCACGTCCGCCCCGAAACCCCGCAGGTTGCCGGCGGTCGTGGGCGGAAGGCCGTTGGGGAAGGCGATGCCGACCCACGATTCCGTCGGGCGCCCGTAGTCGTCGCCGACGAGGAAACAGCCGATGCGGCCGATCCCGTAGGCGAGCGGGAGGGCGGGCGCGATCGCGTCCACTCCGAGGCCGGTGGAGACGGGGCGCCGGTACAGGATCCACATGACGCCGATGCACCCGCCGATGAACCCGCCGTACCACACGAGGCCGCTGCGCGAGAAGATCATCCCCAGAGGATCGAGCGCGGTTCGGTCCCAGTAGAGGAGCACATAGTAGATCTTCGCCCCGACGATGCCGCCGATGAGCGCCCCCAGCAGCATGTCCGCCGCGAGGTCGCGCCCGGCGCCCAGACGCACCGTCTCCTGGCGCAGGACCATGTACCCGCTCAGAAAGGCGAGCGCCATCATCACCCCGAAGGAGGTGATCGTGACCTCGCCGAGAACCGGCAGCGTCAATGTGAAGAGTTCGGGATACACGTCTGGTACGCTCCTCGTTGGCTGCTCTGCTGCTCGTTCGCTGCTGTGCCGCTCGTTGGTGGTCCCCGGCGTCCGCGCCGGCCGTTACGCGAGGCCGGGAAACGCGAGCGCCGCTTCGGCGTTGAGCGACCACGGGCTGCGTTCCCCTCTCGCCAGGCGGAAGTGCGCGGCGGCGGCGATCATCGCCGCGTTGTCCGTCGCGAGGCGGGGAGACGGGGCGTACAACTCCCCGGACGAGCCCAGACGCTCGGCTAAACCTTCACGAAGACGGGAGTTCCGCGCCACTCCCCCGCCCAGCACGACCCGCCGGCAGCCCGTCTGTTCCACGGCGCGTCGCGTCTTCTCGGCGAGGACATCGACCACGGCCTCCTGAAAGTCCGCCGCGAGGTCGTCGACGGCGTCGGCCAGGACGCCCTCCTCCTTCAGTTGCTCGGCGATCCGCGCCACGGCGGTCTTCAGCCCGGAAAAGGACATGTCGTAGTACGCCGGATCGCCGGGCAGGTCGCGCCGGCTCAGCATCGGGCGCGGGAGCCGGAAACGCCCCGCCGCGCCGCTCGTCCCGCCGGCCGCGGCGCCCCTTACCGCCGCGACCCGCTCCGCCGCGCGCTGGATCTCGGGCCCGCCCGGATACGGCAATCCGAGCCGGCGCGCGACCTTGTCGAACGCCTCGCCCGCCGCGTCGTCCCGCGTCTGGCCGAGGAGGCGGTAGCGCCCCCACGCCCGCGCCTCAAGGAGGAGCGTGTGTCCGCCGGACACGAGGAGGCCGATGAAGGGAGGCTGCGCGCCCTCGTGCTCGAGCGCGGTGCCGAACAGGTGCCCCTCCATGTGATGGACGCCGAGGAGGGGAAGCCTGCGCGCGAAGGCGTAGGCCTTGGCCCAGTTCACGCCCGCGAGAAGGGCGCCGACGAGCCCGGGCCCCGCCGTCACGCCGACGCCGGCGATGTCCGCGTGGTCGACTTCCGCCTCGTGCATGGCGTGCCGCACCATCGCGTCGAGCGAGCGGATGTGCTCGCGGGCGGCGATCTCCGGCACGACGCCCCCGAACGCGGCGTGCGCGTCCTGCGAGGCGATCGCGAGGCCCCGGATCCCGTTCTCGTCCACGACGGCGGCCGAGGTCTCGTCGCACGAGGTCTCGATTCCGAGAACCGGCCCACCCCGGAAGCCGGCGGCGGGCGCAACGGGGCGCGGCGCGGCGCCCGGGGCGGGCGGCGTCTCTATCGGTCCGGCGGGACGGAGGCGATACCCGCGCTCACCCGCTCCGGAACGAGGTCGATCGTCACCGTGCCGACCACGGCCTCGGGCAACTCGGCGCGCACGGGATAGGAGCCCGTCGATTCGAAGGAATTGGGGATGTCGACCGTCACGAGGAGGTCCCCCGGATCGAGTCCGTCCACGACGGCCGCGGGTCCGGTGACGACCACGGTGACGGTCGGCGGATCCACGGCGGCCATGATGGCCCGGGGACCCGTCGTGACGACTTCGATCGCGAACAGGCGGGTGCGGAGAGAGTCCACGTCGACGGTCGCGATCACGGTGGCGGGATCGACGGAGAGTCCCGCGATATCGGGCGGCAGGGCGATCTCGAGTTGCTGGGTCACTCGCGTGGAGACGGCGCCGACGTCGAGCATGGCCGTCGTCACCTCGGAGATCTGGTTGACGAAGGACGCGGGCCCCTGGAGCCACACGCTGTCGGGGGCGACCTGCATGCCGACGACGAGCACGCCCGCCGCCGCCCTCGCATCCGTCCGGCCGGAGACCGCGACCCGCTTCGCCACCCGCTCCTCCAGATACACGGTGACGGCTCCCGGAGAGACTCCCACGGGATCGAGTCCGAGCTCGCGGTCGTAGATGACCTCCGAGGCGGAGAGCGGAACCTGGACCACGGTGTCCTCGACCTGGTCGAGAACCTTCCGGATCACGGGCCTCTCGAAGCGGGCGGCAAACATCTGATTCCGGCGGCCGCGGAAGGTCGTCGTGATCTCGGCGGGCCGCACTTCGCGCAGACTCCACGCGGAATCCCTCACCTGGATCTCGAGGAGCGTCGAAACCGGCTGCTCGGCGATCTCGGCGTCGGCCGAGACGCTGAGCCAGAGAAGCACCGACAGGACGATCGCCGCGACCTTGTAGGGCCAGTTCTTCGTGAACGCGCTCTTGAAGTCCATCTAGACTCTCTCGCTGCCGGCGGTCGCGGGCGCCGCTTCGCGGGTCGCAGGAACCGTGTCGCGGGCGGCGTCTCTCGTGAGGTCCGCGGTGGCGGAGTCGGGCGGCGTCCCCGCCACGATCACGGAGACGAACCCGTCGCCCCGGAGGGCGGAGCCGGGGGCCGGGCTCTGAAAGATGACGCGTCCCTGCACCTCCGGGGCTTCGACCTGGTAGCGGACGGCGCCCAGCTGCAGTTCCACCTCCTCAAGAAGAAGCTCGAGATCGTCCACATGGCGGCCCTGAAGGTCGGGAACCGCGACGATCGCCTTCCCCTGGCTGACGAAGAGGCGGACGCGGGCGGGGAGGGGGAGGCTCGTTCCGGCGGCGGGCTCCGTGCGGATCGCGCCGGCGACGGCGCTCTCGTCGGTCTCCTCGATATCGATATCGAAGCCGAGCCGGGTGAGGAGGGTCGCGGCCTCGCCGCCCGGGAGGCCGGCGAGATCGGGCACGACGCGTGTTTCGATGCCGGCGCTCGTCGTGAGCACGATCGTGTCCCCGGCCCGGGCGAGCTGGCCCGGGAGCGGTCGCTGGGCGACGACGGCGCCGGTGGGGATCTCGCCGTGATGGAGGCTGCCCTGCTCGGTGGAGACGAGCCCCAGCGCGGAGAGGCGTTCCCCGGCTTCGGCGAGCGATACGCCCGTGAGATCGGGGATCTCGGTGAAATCGACGTCGGTCGGATCTTCCGCCGCGGGGAAGAGCCGCATCGCGGCGTACGCGTAACCGACGCCGAACAGGGCGGCGAAGACGAGCGTCAGGCGCAGGAATCTCACGGCGCGCTCACGCGATCCGCCGCAGACGCGCGGCGTAGGCGCCGTCCGTGCCGGTGAGCCACGGGCGCACGAAGAGGTCGCCGCGGGGCGTCACACAGTCGCTGCGCGCGCCCGCGCCGGGCAGATCGCGCCGGTAGTCGGGCCTGCGGTCCAGAAAGGCGTCCACCTGTCCTTCGTTCTCCTCGCGTTCGAGCGAACACGTGCTGTACACCAACAGCCCGCCCGGTCTCACGACCGCGGCGCACGCGTCCACGATCTCGCGCTGCAGGGCCACGAGGTCGTCGAGGCCGCGCTGTTCGAGCCGCCAGCGGGCGTCGGCCCGCCGTCGCAGTACTCCGGTGCCCGTGCAGGGCACATCGGCGAGCACGGTCCCGGCCTCGGCGACCGGAAGCCGCCGCGCGTCGGCGACGGCCGCGCTCACCGGCAGCCCGAGCCGGCGGGCCGGCGCGCCGAGGCGGGCCAGCCGCCGGTGCGAGATGTCGAGCGCCACGACCGGCACGCCGTACCCCGCGGCGAGCCCGAGGGCCTTCGTGCCCGGCGCCGCGCACACGTCGAGCACCGGCTCCGCGAGCCGGTCTCCCGTATAATCTACCACGGCGGAGGCCGCAGGGTCCTGAACCACCGCCCGCAGATGGGAGAGCGCCGTCTCCGGCAGCCCCCTTTCGAGCCGGTAGGAGCGCGGCCAGCCCGGGACGGGCTCGAGTTCCACGCCGTCGGGCGGCGCCGGATCCCCCCCGTCCAACATGCGCACGACGACGTCGGGCGGCCGGTTGTGCTGTTCGACGAGCCGCCGCACGTCCGCCAACTCCCAGCGGGCGAGCCACCGCCGGACGAGCCACTCCGGATGCGAACCCCAGGAGCAGAGGTGTCCCACCGGGTCCTCGTCCGGATCGGGGAAGGGGTCGCCGCCCGCAGGCGCGCCCGCGCGGCCGGCCGCCCGCGCATCCGCACCGCCGCCGGAATCGGCGTCGCGGCGCCTCGCGAGCGCCCGCAGAACGGCGTTCACGTACCCCGCGCGCCGGCGCCCCAGCACGGAACGCGCCGCGCCGACGGTCTCCCCCACCGCCGCGTGGTCCGGCGTCCGCAACTCCGTGAGCTGGTATACGCCGATGCGAAGCCAGTCGCGCACCGCCCGGTCCATGCGGGAGGGCGGCCGGTCGGCGCAGGCCCCAATCCAGGCGTCGAGGCGGGCGCGCAGGCGGAGGCAGCCGAAGGCGATGTCCAGCGCGAGTCCGCGGTCGGCCGGGTCCACGGCCGGGAGGACGCGCGATGCCGCGCGGTCGGAGAGCGTCCCGCGCCGCACCTCGCCCAGGATCCGGTGGGCCGCCGCGCGGGGGTTCAAGCCGGCGGCGGCACGCCCTCGAGCGGGCTCGAAGGCACCGCCCATTCGCGTCGGGGCATGCGGCCGGCGACGTATGCGCACCGGCCGGCTTCCACCGCCAGCCGCATGGCGCGGGCCATCTCCACCGGGTCCTCCGCCTCGGCGATCGCCGTGTTCATGAGGATCCCGTCCACGCCCTGCTCCATCGTCGCGCAGGCGTCGGATGCCGTGCCCACCCCGGCGTCGACGATGACCGGAACGGACAGGCGGGATTTGATGATGCGGATGTTGAGCGGGTTGAGGAGTCCGAGACCGCTCCCGATCGGCGAGGCGAGCGGCATCACCGCGGCGGCCCCGGCCTCTTCGAGCCGCAACGCCGTGATGAGGTCGTCGTTCGTGTACGGGAGCACGACGAACCCCTCGGCAACGAGCACGCGCGTGGCCTCGATCAACTCCTCGGTGTGGGGGAGGAGCGTGTCGGGGTCGCCGATGACCTCGAGCTTCACCCAGTCGCTCATGCCCGCCGCCCGCCCCAGCCGCGCCGCGCGGATCGCCTCCTCGGCGCTGTAGCAGGCGGCGGTGTTCGGCAGCAGGCTGAACTCGTCCGGGCTCAGCGTGCGGAGGATGTCGTCGCGGTCGGGGTTCTCGATGTCGACCCGGCGCACGGCGACGGTGACCATGTCGGCGCCGGAGGCTCGGATCGCTTCGAGCATGATCTCGGGACTCGGGTATTTCCCCGTTCCGACGATGAGCCGGGAAGCGAAGGTGCGGCCGGCGATTTCGAGCGGCGTCATCTCATCCGCCTCCCACGAAGTGGACGAGTTCGACGCGGTCCCCCGCCTCCAGCTGCACGCTCTCGATCTCGGGCGGACGGACGATCCGCCGATTGAGTTCGACGACGAGCATGCGTCCATCGAGGCCGAGATCCCGGAGCAACGTCGCGACCGACGTTCCCGCGGGAATGTCCCGCTCCTTTCCGTTCACCTGTATCTGCATGATTTCCATGAGGTCCGTATCCGGTAGTGATCCGTCCGGCGGTGCGTGCGAGTCCGGTCAGCCGTCCCGCCGGTCGAGCCGGTCGAGCTGTCTGCGCAGGCCGAGCGCGGCTCGCGCCGGGTCCGGCGCGGACCACACGGCCCGCCCTACCACGATGCCGTACGCTCCCGCCTCCGTCACCTCCTCGATCCGATCCGCGCCGATGCCTCCGATCGCGAGGATCGGGGGCGGACGCCGAGCGGAAGGTCGGTGAACGGCGAGCCGGTGGGCGGTCAGTCGGCGGCGAACCGCGGACACGGCGGCGGGACCGCTTCCCTCGACCCCCGGGTGCGAGGGCGTCGCGTAGATCGTGCCGAGCACGATGTACTCAGCGCCCTCCCGGGCCGCTCGCAGCGCCCCCTCCGCGTCATGCACGGAGGCTCCGATCGCGAGCCTCCCCGCGCACGCCCGGACCATTCGGCGCGTCTCCTCCACCCCGAGCGCGGTCCGCCCAAGTTGTACGGCCCGCGCACCCGCCGCCAGCGCCACGTCGGGCCGTCCGTTCACGACGAACCAGCCCCCGGCGCGGGACGCGATGGGGGCGAGCCGGTCCGCGACCTCGAACAGCCGCCGGGCGCTGATCCGGGCCCGCAGATGGATCGCGAGGGGCGCCGCGCGCTCCAGCACGCGCTCGACGGCCGCGAGCCCGCCCGGGCCACACCGGTCGCCCGGGCCACGCGGGCTGCTCGAACCGGGCGGGTCGCCCAGTTCCCGCTCCGAGACGAGGACGTGCAGTCGCGGAAGTCGTGGCTCAGTCGAAACGGACCTCCTTCGGATCCGGGAGGCCCCTCACCCATGCGGCCGCGCTCATGCGGCGGCGGCCGGCCGGCTTCACGGCGCCGACGGCGACCGTGCCCGATCCCGTCGCGACGCGCAGTCCCCGAACGGGATCGGCCCGGACGACGGTGCCCGGCGCGGCTCCCGAGTGCGCGCTGTCGGCGACGCCGCCGCCAGCGGGCGAACCTTCGACGCTCGGCTCGAAGCACTGCACGGTTCTCCCGGCGAGGGCGGCGGGCGCGGCGAGGGAGGTCCACGCGGCGGGCCACGGGTCGCACCCGCGGAGCCGGTTCGCCACCTCGGCCGCGGGGCGAGACCAGTTGATGCGCGCCGTCTCGCGGTCGAGCTTCGGCGCCCATGTCGCACGCGCGTCGTCCTGCGCCCGCTCCACCGCCCGCCCGGACGCCAGGTCGCCGAGCACCGCGACGAGCCGTGCGCCCCCGGCCTTCGCGGCCTCCGCGTACAGTTCCCCGGCCGTCATCGCCGCCGGGATGGGGATCCGCGTCTGCCCGAGCACGGGACCGGCGTCGAGTTCCGCGACCATGCGCTGGATGCTGACCCCGGACTCGCGGTGCCCGCGGATGATGGCCCAGTTGATGGGGGCCGCGCCGCGCAGCGCGGGCAGGAGCGACGCGTGCACGTTCAGCGATCCGAGCGGCGGCAGATCCAGCGCCACCTGCGGGAGGAGACGGCCGTACGCCGCGACGACGGAGATGTCGGGACGCAGGCGGCGGGCGGCGGCGAGGAAGGCTTCCTCGCCGGGACGCTCGGGCTGCAGCACGGGCACTCCGGCCTCGAGCGCCCACGCCTTCACCGGACTCGTCCGCGGACGCCTCCCCCGCCCGGCGGGTCGGTCCGGGTTCGTGACGACGCCCGCGATGTCGTGCCCCGCCCCCCGCATCGCCTCCAGCGCGGGGAGTCCGAACTCCGGCGTGCCCCAGAACAGAACCCTCATGGGAAGAGAACCCTCATGCCGCCCGCGGCCGCTTCAGTCCCGCTCCTGTTTCCGCCACTTCGCGAGCAGGATCTTGCGCTTG
>VXMR01000117.1 GCA_009841005.1 Gemmatimonadales bacterium | reverse complement strand
TTACAACCCCCACCCCCTCTTACCATATTGCCTGATGTCTCGTGCGGTCGGAGATGTGTAATACAGACAGATGCTGGGGCAGGGGGACGGCGCGCTCCTGGCCTACGCCCGGGCGATCGTCACCTGGAGTCGCCGGCACCGCTTCTGCGGCACGTGCGGCTATCCGACCCGCCCCGAGCAGGGAGGACACGTCCGGCGCTGCGCCGACGAAACGTGCGGGGCGGAGCATTTTCCCCGCACGGATCCGGCGATCATCGTGCTCGTCACCGATGGGGACCGCTGCCTGCTCGGGCGGAAGGACATCTGGCCGGAGGGCGTCTACTCCACGCTTGCGGGATTCGTGGAGCCGGGCGAGAGCCTCTCCGAAGCCGTCGTCCGCGAAGTTCGCGAGGAGTCGGGGATCGAGGTGGGCTCCGTCCGCTACCGTTCGTCGCAGCCCTGGCCCTTCCCCGCGTCACTCATGCTTGGGTTTCGGGCCGAACGCGTGGGCGGGGAGCTGAGCGTCGCGCGCCAGGAGCTCGTCGACGCGCGCTGGTTCGACCGCGCCGACTTCGCCCGCCGCCGGGAGATCGGCCTTCGGCTCCCGGGTCGCGTCTCGATCTCGCGCCGACTCATCGAGGACTGGCTCGCGGGATAGCTTTCGAGGCCCGCCGGGAACCGGTGGGTCGTTCAGGACCCTCCGTCCGGGTTGGCACCGGTGCTCCCGCTGGCGAGCGCGACGACCTCGATGGCGGCCTCACGGAGGGTAACCGCGAGCGTGCGTCCGTCGGGGCTCACGCTGGGCTGGAGCGCGCCGAGCGCGCCGGTCGTCACCTGTTTCGTCGCGCCGGTGGCGATATCCACCCGCCACACCTGGAAGGGCCCGGAGGCGTCGTTGCGCGAGTAGAAGAGCGACGCGCCGTCGGCGCTCCACTCGGGCGCGCTGTACGGCTCGCCATTGACGAAGGAGAGGACCGCCGTCGGGGTCCCTCCCGCGGCCGCCACCGTGTAGACGGTGACGCGTCCGTCCTCCAACGAGCGTCCGTAGAAAGCCAGCCGCTCGCCGTCCGGCGAGAAGCGGGCTCCCATGGCGTAGCCCTCGAACCCGTCGAGCGGGACTCGGAGAGGGTCGGCGGCCGCGGACCCCGTCGCGGGATCGACAGCGACCGTGTACACGGACCCCGGGTTCCCCTCGGACGGCGGGCCGTGGCTGCTGAAGGCGAGCGCCCGCCCGTCCGGGCTCCAATCCGGCTCGCCGGTGTCCGCCCCGGGTCCGAACCGCGTGAGTCGTGTGGGTCGCTCGCTCCCGTCCACCGGGACGAGCCATATGTCGTCGCTCTGCTCCAGGTGCCCGTGGAAGGCGAGCCACCGACCGTCGGGCGACCACGCGGTTCCGTAGTCTTCGTGTTCCTCCGAGAGTAGCACTCGGGGTGCGCCGGCCGGTGCGCCAGCCGCGTCGAGGTCGAGGACGCTCAGGTCGAAGTCGATGGGCATGCGGACGCGCCGCCAGGAGAAGGTGATGAATCCCAGCGCCCCTCCATCGGGGTGCCAGGAAGGCAGGAAAGCGCTCGTGGACGCTTCCGGTAACGCGGCGGTGGGTTCCCCGCCGGTCACCGGCACGAGGCCCACGGTAGTGCGATTATGGTACACGCTGAGGGCGACTCGGCCGTCGGCGAGCGGCGTGACCGCGAGCACGTCGCGGCCGCCGTGCTCCAGCCTTTCGGCCGGGCCCCCGTCCAGCGGCACGCGCCAGGCGACGAAGAGCGAGTCGCCGAGTCCCGCTGCCGCGAGATGGAGCGCGTCGCCGGTGGGGGACCACTCCACGCGGCGGTCCCAGTTGAGCTGGAGGCCGTCGGCGAGCGTGCGCGTCTCGCCCGTCGCGATCTCCGTCACCGCGAGGTCCGAGCGTCTGCCCGCGGCGCGAAGGTACGCGACCGTGCGCCCGTCGGGAGATTGCGCGGGCGCAACCCATCCCCCGGCACGGTCGACGATCACGGATGCCGCGCGGCCGGGTCCCGGCGCATACGCGACCCATGCGGTATCGGCGCCCGCGTATCGAAGCGCGGTCACGGTCCCGTCGGACCGCAATCGCGGATAGTCGAGGCGGGCGTCCCCGGGATCCACGATGCGCGACTCCCGGCCGGTCGTCGGATCCAGCGTCCAGACTCCGTGACGATCGGACTGGCGGTCGACGTAAACGACGTGCGAACCGTCGGGCGACCAGGTCACCCTCGTCCGTCCCCCCGGGGTGCTCGTCACCGCGCGGCCGACCCCGGTCGCCACATCGTAGACCGTCAGCGATCTCTTGTCCGCGGCGTAGTCGGCGAATACGACGCGGTCGCCGGCAGGCGATGGAATGCCCGGGTAGGCGTCGTAGAGGTCCGTATGGATGTGTCGTGCGAGTACGACGTCCGAGACCTCTTCGACGCGGGTTTCGCACGCCGCCGCCGCGAGGAGCGGCACTGCCACGAGAACAAGCCTGAACCTGCCGCCACGCCGTCGATTCGACGGAGACCTCATCATCGTCTTCATGGGGTGAGGGACGATATTCATTGTGAGTTGCGACGGTCAACGTACGTCGCAATTGTCACCGCCGAACCATGGAAAGCAATCTGACTCCACCCGAAGCGATCGACCGAACGGTCGAACTGGACGCCTCGCCCGCCCGCGTGTGGGTGGCGCTCGCCGATCCCGATGGACTGGCCTCGTGGTTCCCCGACCGGGTCGTGGGACTCGTGCCGCAGGAGGGGGCGACGGGCTGGCTCGTGTGGGACCGGCACGGCCGGTACGCGATCGCGGTCGAATGGATGGAGGCCGGGCGCCGCCTCGTGTGGCGCTGGGCCCGAAAGCCCGAGACCCCGCTCGACGGCGGCTACAACACGACCGTCGAGTGGACGCTCACCGAACGCGAAGGCGGCGGGACGATCCTGCGCCTCGTCGAGAGCGGCTTCCGGACCGAGAGCGACCGCCAGGACAACGTGGGCGGCTGGGAGCACGAACTCGGCGAACTCGCCGACCACCTCGCAACCGCTTGACCGCACAGCCGGCCAGCCCCGGCTCCGCTCCCCTCTACGACTTCGGGATGTCCTTGCCGGGATCCACGAACGGGCGGGGGACGACGGTGGCGTCGCGTTCTCCGTCCGGCGTCGTCACGCTCATCCGCGTGCCCAACTCCCCTGAGGCGGCGGGCACGAGGGCGTAGCCGATGTTCCGCCCGAGACGGGGCGAGTGGACGGCGGAAGTGACGAAGCCGATCTCGTCTCCGTCCCGGCTCACGGGCCAGCGGTCCATGTTCAGGTCGAGCGGGGCGCCCGAGATCTCGATGCCGGCGAGGAGCCGCCGGGGGCCCTCCTCGGCGATCCGGGCCAGCGCGTCGCGGCCGATGAAGTCGCCCTCCTGGTCGAAATCGACCTGCCACCCGAGCCCGACCTCGTACGGGTTCGTGTCCAGCGTCATGTCGATGCCGTAGTTGAGGATGCCGGCTTCGATGCGGCGGATGTCCGACGGACCGGTGGGGGAGATGCCCAGATCGCGTCCCGCCTTCATCACGCGGTCCCACAGTTCGACGCCCCGGCTTCCGTCTCTCAGGTAGATCTCGTAGCCGACCTCGCCGCTCCACCCGGTGCGGGTCACGACCACCGGGATGCCGTCGACCTCCGTCTCCAGGAACCAGTAGTAGCGTAGCTTGAGAACCTCCTCGCCGAAGAGCCGGCGCACGACCTCCTTCGAATGCGGGCCCTGCACCTGCATCGGCGAGACATCCGGCTCGCGGATCTCGACATCGAGACCCGCGTTGAGTGCGATGCCCTTCGCGTACAGCAGGACATCGCTGTCCGCGAGCGCGAGCCAGAAGTGGTTCTCACCGAGGCGCAGCAGCACGGGATCGTTCACGATGCCGCCGTCCTCGGCGCCGATGAGGACGTATTTCCCCTGCCCGACGGCGCACTTCGACAGGTCCCGGGGTGTGAGCAGGTTCGTGAACTCGAAGGCGTCCGGCCCGGTGATCTCCACCTGCCGCTCGACGCTCACGTCCCACACCGTGACGCCGGTCAGGAGCTTCTCGTATTCCGCGTGCAAGTCGTCGTACCGGGTCGGGAGAAACATGTGGTTGTAGACCGTATAACTCCGGCACCCGTCCCGGAGCGTGGCCTCGAAGTAAGGCGAGCGGCGGAGGCGCGCCCCGCGCTGGATCAAGGCCATGTCAAAGGTCTCGGTCATGAAGGTCTCCCCTCCGGTTTACGGGTTGGGTCGGTGTCCACAGGATGGAATCGGATGGTCTGCCGGCATCCGGTCAGGCGGTATCCGTGCCGGTGTCGAGGGATGCGATGCCGAACACGGAACCCTCCAGTCGGGCCGCCGCCACGCGCGTCCGGGTCAGCTCCGCGGCGTCAGGCTGGGATGCCGTGCTTCACCGCTCGGGTCATCGCGTCCACGAAGCGGTCGAGCTCCTCAAGCGTCGTGTACGTGGACGGCGAGATGCGGAGTCCCGTGAACTCGGCGTGGTTGATGCCGACGGTGAAGATCCGGTGCTTGTTCCACAGCCAGTTGCGGAGCGCGCTCGTGTCGATCTCCTCGACCTGGACGTTCGCGATCCCGCACGCGAAGCCGGGCTTGAGGCTCGTGTTGAGCCGCACCCGGTCGTGTTCCAGGAGCTGCTCGGCCCAGTAGTTCCGCAGGTGAACGAGCCGCGCCTCTTTGCGTTCGCCGCCGACGAGCTGGTGGAAGGTTAGCGCTTCGCCGATGGCGAGGAAGTTGGCCTCGGGGTGCGTGCCGATCGCCTCGAACTTCCGGATGTCGTCGTTGCTGCTCTCGGGCGCGGCCTGCAGCGGCCAGATCTCGGGGATCTTCTCCCTCCTCACGTAGAGGAGGCCCGTGCCGACGGGGGCGTGCAGCCACTTGTGGAGGCTCACCGCGTAGTTGTCGCAGTTGAGCTCGGAGATGGTAAAGTCATGGTGTGCCATCGAATGTGCGCCATCGACGATGACCGGGATGTCGTAGCCGCGCGCCATCTCCACGACCTCGCGCACGGGGAGGATCTGCCCGGTGATGTTGATCATGTGGCACATAAGGATGAGGCGCGTCCGGTCGGTGATCTGCTCCTCGAAGAGCCGTACGATCTCTGCCGGGTCCTCGGCCGGGATCGGGATCTTGAACTGCTTCATCACGATCCCCTCGCGGCGTTCGCGCTGCTGGAAGGTCGTGATCATGCGCCCGTAATCCTGCGTCGTCGTCACGACTTCGTCCCCGCGCTGGAGGTCGTAGCCGTTCTGCAGGATCTGGAGGCCCTCCGACGCGTTGCGCGTGATCGCGACCTCCTCGGGGTCCACGTCCCACTGCCGGGCGAGGCGGGCGCGGACGCCCTCCCGCTGCGGCTCCAGGATCTGCCATCCGTTGTAGACCGGGATTTGATTGGCGAAGTCGAGGTCCCGCTTCATCGCCTCGAGCACGTGTGCGGGCGTCGGGCTCACGCCGCCGTTGTTGAGATTGACGAGGGAGCGGTCGGTCGTGAAGGCCTTCTGGATCTCGAGCCAGAATTCCTCGTCGCGCGCGATCTCCTCCGGGGAGCCGAGCGTGCGCGACGCCTCCCGGGCCGCGGCGATGGCGGTGTTCCACTTCGTGGGAACCATGGTCATGGCTCCGGCGGCTGCGGCGGAGCCCCCGAGGCGGGCGAGGAATCGTCGGCGGGTCGGCATGCGGCCTCCTGGCTGGATCGGTACCGGTCCGGCAGTCTGTCAAATAGACCGTCTTCGGCGCCGCGAGCAAGTCCGGTGCCCGACGCGCCCGGCGGCCCGACGCGTCAGTCCGGTGCCGTGATCAGGGCCAGGATCGGGTCGATCGCCTCGTCCGCGAGCGTCTCGAGTTCGGCGGCGGTGCGGTTCTGGATGGGGTGCGGGACCCAGACGATGGCGGGCTCGAACCCGAGCGAGCGCGACTGGCTGCGCGCGGCCTCCTCAAACTCGGTCGTGACGACGAAGCAGCCCGGGATCCCGCGTTCATCGAGGTCTCTGAGGTCGTGCAGACCGCACGACGTGCAGGACCCTCAATCGGCCAGGGCCTGCACCACCACGTCGGCCTCCGTGGCGATCCGTTGCAGCAGCCCGGTCGGCGCCCGCCGCGCGTTGGTCGGCTTATCCGTGCGGATCGTCGCGATCCCGCGCGCTTCGAGGCGCGTCTTCACGTGGTCGAGGAACTCGTCGCTGCGCTGCTTGCCGATCCCCTGGAGCGCCACTACGCGTCCCTGGAGCGACGGGGGAGCCGCGCGCCGCGGGCGCATCTCCGGGGCGAGTTCCGAGGTGGGGTCGTGCAGGACGGCCGCCGGGGTAGCGGGGCTCGCCGCGGTCGAAACGGTCATGATTCGATCTCTCTCGTGATGGGGTGTGAGTGCTGCCAGGCGCGGCCGCCGGGCCAGCCGGCCAGGATCGCGGAGTACAGTCCGGCCGCGCCGCCGGCCCGGGCGAGGAGCAGTCCTCCGGGCGGGAACTTGGGCACCTTGCGGCGCGCCTCCGAGTCGGGCACGCCCTCCGCGAGGCCTCCCGCGCCGCGCGCTACCTCGCTCCGCGGCCGCGTCGTTGCCTCCAGCAGCGCCTCGGTGACCCGCGCCCGGCCCCAGCCCGCCTCCCGGTAGATGGCGTAGTGCTCCGGCGAGAGGAGGAGCACGGCGTGGGCCCACTCGCAGATCTTCGGGTGGCAGACGGCCAGCAGGCACGCGGCCAGGGATGCGGTCAGCTCCTCCGGCGTGCGCGAGCGCTGGTCCATGATCCCCTGCACGCCCTCGCCCTGGAAGAGGGTGACGGCGCTGGCCCCGCGCGGGAGGCCGCGAGAAACCGAGAGCGGCTCCCACTCCTCGTCCGATTCGTCCTCCGCGAAACAGAACGTGTACTTGCTCGGCGCGCCGAAGGTCGCGCGGTCGATCTCGCCCGGGCGGCCGCCACCCACATTGCGCACGATAAGGTTGAGGGCGCGTCCGATGGTCGCGTTGGCCCGGTTCCCCTGGCCGAGGGCGTTGAGCCCCGAGTTCATCCCGATGCGGCCCGCGACGGGGCCGTTAACGATGATGAGAGGCGCGGTGAAGCACGTGCTGCAGAGGATCCCGTGCAGCGTGAAGCCGGGATCGAGCGCCGCCTCGAGCGCCGCGAGCAACACCGGCATGTACTCCGGCTTGCAGCCCGCGAGCACGGCGTTGATCGCCACCTTCTCCACCGTACACTCCGCGTAGTCCGGAGGGACGGCGCCCACGACCTCGCCCGGAGCTCGGCGCGTGCCGGCGAGCATGCGCAGGATCCGCTCCGGGGTCGGCGGGACGACGGGCAGCCCGTCCGTCCACCCGCGCTCGAAGCACGCCTCCACGGCGTCCGCATGCGGCTCGAGCGCTACCCGCCGCGCTTCGATGCCGGTCTCCCCGAAGCGCGCCCGCAGGCGCTCCGCCGCGCCGGGTGCGACGGACCGCGAACCGCATCCCGGCTGGAACTCGGGCAGCTCCGCGCCCAGGTCCGGCGTCGACGTCAGCTCGCGCCAATCTGCTCGGTTCCAGCCCACCGCGCGACCCGCCTCCTTCCCGCCCTCGAAGCGCAGCAGCGTGGGAACCGTCTCGATCCCGAGGCGGAAGGAGTGTTCAAGTTCGGTATCGTCGACGACCCCCTGGACGGCGGTGGGGAAGCCCGGGTCGTCCTGGCTCAAGACCGCCAGCCCGCCGGGCCCGTCGGCGAGCCGCTCGAGCACGGGTTCGACCAGCCGACACGTCGGGCAGTCGCGCTTCACGACGACCGCGAGTCCCTCCTGCGGGAGCGGAGTGCGTTCCATGTCCCAACCGTAACGCGCCGGTCGCCTTCATCCAAATCCAGGCAGACACCCGGGCTGAGACCCCCGCCGCCCCGCCCAGGACCTCCTCGCGACCCCCCGGAATCGGGGACGCGCGTCCGGGCGAATCCTGGCTGGGCGCGACGGTTCAACTGTCGATGGAGGCAGAGGTCAGTGCAAGTCGAGCCACGTACAGCCGCTTGCGTCGATCCGGTAGACCCGGACCCAGGTCATCAGGTCGTCCTCCGCCTCATTGAGGCGTCGGTCGAGGAGGAAGAGTGTGTCTCGCGCCACAGTGTGAACGGGGCGCATTTCGTTCGAGTAGGGCACGGGAGCATCGACGCAAGCGGTCGTCCGATCGGGGGCGATGATGCTCAGGTATACTTCCGATGTGATGTTCCCCAAAGGCAACTCCCCTTCCAGTGAAGAGTCGTGGTGCAGGACGACTGTGCTGCCATCTGACAAGCGGTAGAGTCCGTGCATCGACGAAGCCGCCTCGAACATCTCCGTCATCGAGCTAAAGGATTGCAGGTCACCGAATAGCTCCTGGACGTCGGGCCGAACGCCTCGGCGCGTCGTGTTGGGAAGAAGGAGGGTGTCCAGAAGCACGCCATCCATCGTGGAGAGGTAGATCTCGTTCAGCCCGCTCATTCCAGACAGCAACGTGTCGGACCAGGCCACGACACTGCCGAACGACTGAAACGCCGCGAACCTGCCGAGGCCTGCGATCGACCTCTCGTAGGGCTCTGGCAGGGGAACAACGTAGTCAATCGTCGCTTCGGGATAGCGCCAGACCGCCGCGATCGTCCGGTTCGGCAAGTCCCGGGTCGGAAACACCACCCCACCATCCGCCATCGATACTCCCCCCGTCCCGATTCGGCCGCTGTAAGGTTGCTCCCCTACGGAGTTGCCGTCCCGTTTGGAGAAGAGCTGTAGCAGGTTACGGCCGCCTCCGGCACCGACCACGATTGAATCGCCCAGAATGAAGGCGGTCGAGATGGCGCGAAACTCTCCCGGACCGTCCCCGGGACGCCCGTAGAACTGCCGCAGGTTGCCGTCCCGTGCGTACCTGAGGATCCGGTTCTCGAAGAAGTCCGAGATGAAGAAGGAGCCGTCGGCCGTGTCCACGACTAAACTGAAGGGATTACCAAGATAGAACCGGTCATTCTCGTCGAGGAGCACGCTATCGACGATGGCGACTGCGGGTCCGGCTGTGACACGGTCGCCCGCGACACCCGGGTCGCTTCCACATCCGACGGCCACAAGTGCCGCGAAGGCGGCGTAGCGGCTGCGCGTCCGTGGATCGTTCTTCGGTGACCGACGAAGGGAATCACCCCTCTCGGGTTCAGGATCGGTTTGGGCTTGGCGAGTCGGGGAGCCGAGGCCGAAGATGGCGCAGGCGGCCAGTCTTGGAAGGCTCAGAGCGGGGCCTCGTTGGCGACGAGGTCGGGCATGACCGACTTGAGCCGATGCATATCGTATCGGCCGGAACGCGAGAGACGCTCCCAATCCTTGAGGAAACCCCGGCTAAAGTCCATGCGGCGCGGTGGCCGCGCCCGCTTACCGGCTGCCGGCCGCTTCAAGCCCATCCGAGCCTCCTGTATCGTGTTTGCGATATAGGGTGACTGCATTGCCGCATCCGGGCAACCTGAATTCGCTCCGGCGATCGGGTTGACCGTAGGATAGCGCCCGCTGGACCCGGGCGGGCGTTGACCGAGTGGGTGACTGAACGGAGATTCACGCAGGCGTGTTATGAAGGACGTGGGGGGGCTTTCCACCGCGATGGACCCCTGATGGATCCGCGTTGGACCCCTGATGGACCCTCTGGGAAGGATGTGCCTCTGATGAACCGAACCGCACTCGCGCGCCGGCTGGCGGGCGGGGGGGTCCCGGGCCTGCTCCTCGCTTCGCTGTCCGGCCTCGCCGCCCCGGCGCCCGCCGACGCGCAGTACATGCCGAGCCAGGCCCCGGTGCCGCCCCCGTTCTTCGCCCTCCAGAACGCGCGCATCGTGACCGGCACGGGCGCCGTCATCGAAAACGGCACCGTCGTCATCGCCAACGGCCTCATCGAGGCGGTCGGAGCCGATGTCGAGGTCCCCGGCGACGCCTGGCTGATCGACGTCTCCGGCCTGACCGTCTACCCCGGCCTGTTCGACGGGCTGTCCCGCATCGGGATGGCTGCGCAGGCCGGCAATCCGGGAGGCGGCGGCGGGGGCAACCCCTTTGCCGTGCTTGCCGAGCAGGCGAACCGGCCCCGCACCGTGGGCCCCGAGGACCGTCCGGCGACGAACTCCTGGGTGAACGCGGCCGACATGCTTGACCCGGACTCCGATGAGATCGAGACGTGGCGGAGCGGCGGGTTTACGAACGCGCTCGTGGCTCCCGATGACGGGATCGTGACGGGGCAGGGCGTGGTAGTGAACCTCGCCGGCGACGAGCAGGAAATGGTCGTGAAGGCGCCCGCCGCCCTCCGCGTGACGATGAGCGGAGCCGGCGGATTCCGGAGCTTCCCGGGTTCGCTCATGGGCGTCATCGCCTACATCCGGCAACTGTACCTGGACGCGGACCACAGCCAGCAGTACGAGGCGCGCTACACGGCCAACCCGAGCGGCCAGCCGCGGCCCACCTACGACCGGGCGCTCGGTCCGATCCAGGACGCGATCGCCGCAGGGTGGCCGACCGTGATGCCGGCGAACGAGGTGCGGCAGATCCGGCGCGCGATCAAGCTCGGGCGCGACACGGGCGCGCGGCCGGTCCTCCAGGGCGCGCACGAGGCGTACGGACTCGCCGACGAGATCGCGGCCGCGGGCGCCCAGGTGCTCGTCAACGTGGACTGGCCCGAGCGGAACCGAGATGCGGATCCGGAAGCCGAGGAGTCGCTCTCGTCGCTGAAGCGCCGCGCCTATGCGCCATCGACGCCGGCCCGGCTCGAGGAGGCGGGCGTCGAGTGGGCCTTCTACAGCGGCTCGGCCGGGAGCCCCCGCGCCATGATGGAAAAGGTGCGGACGGCGATCGAGAACGGGCTCTCCGAGGAGGCGGCGCTGGAGGCGCTCACCGCCGCGCCCGCCCGCATCTACGGCGTGGACGCGATGCTCGGCTCCGTCGAGGCGGGCAAGATCGCGAACCTCGTCGTGACCGACGGCCCGTTGTTCGATGAGGACACCGACGTCCGGATGGTGTTCGTCGACGGTCACAGGTTCGAGGAGGAAGCGCCCGAGCCGCGGCCGACGGAGCCCCCGGCGGTCGACATGAACGGCACCTGGCTCCTCTCTCTGAACAACGACTCGCAGGAGGCGACGGCCGAACTCGAGGTTTCGGAGGACGGCACGATTTCCGGCGTCATCCAGGGCGAGCGCGGCGAGCAGCAGATCACCGACGGCTGGGTGAGCGGCAACGAGTTCAGCATCACGGTCTCCGCCACGATGGGGCCGGGCATGGACGTGGAGATCGTCTACACCGGCACGGTCGAGGGCGATTCGATCGAGGGGAACGCTTCCTTCGGTGGCATGCGCAACATGGACTTCACGGGCACGAGGCCCGGAGGAGGTGTCCGATGAGACATCCGATGACACGGGCTGCCGAGCGAGTCGGAGCCGGATGCCTGGCGCTCGGCTTGGCGTTCGCCGTCGCGCTCGCGGCCCCGGGCGGGGTTGCCGCGCAGGAGCAGCCGATCCTCATCACGGGCGCGACGATTCTCACCGCGGCGGACGCCGGGCGGATCGAGGACGGCGCCGTCCTGTTCGAGAGCGGGCGCATCGTGGCCGTCGGTCCGGCCTCCGAGGTGGATGCGCCCTCCGACGCGCTGGTCATCGACGGCACGGGCAAGTACGTCACGCCCGGCATCGTCGATGCCCACTCCCACATCGCGGCCGACGCGATCAACGAGGGGGCGGTCTCCGTCTCCT
>VXMR01000032.1 GCA_009841005.1 Gemmatimonadales bacterium | reverse complement strand
CCTCCAGACCCGTCCCCAGGTGGTCCCGATCACGCTGGAGGGGCTCGATCGCGTCCTTCCCATAGGCTCCCGCCTTCCGCGGATCGGGCAGCGGGTGTCGATCTACGTGGGCCGGCCCGTGCCGTACGACGACCTCGCCGCCGAGGGCCGTTCGCGAAAGAACGCCCAACAGATCGTCGATCGGGTGATGGAGCGGATCGCCTTCCAGCAGCGCGTTCTCCGGCGCATGCACCGCCGCCGCAAGTAGCGGCCCGCGGCAACAGCCGTGCCGCGTTCGGGCGGCGCTGGACATTCGCGGTCAGATCCGACATTCTTCCCGCATGACTATCACAGTGTACTACGTCCTCGTGACGCTCTTGCTCGGACTGCTCGTAGGCCTTCTCATGGGCGGCGGTTTCGCGTTCGCCTGCCGGCTCCCCGGACTCGATGCGTCTGACCGGGAGGTCCCGCCGGGCTGACCGAATCAGACCGCATTCGCCGATCCCTCCGACCGCGAACCTTCTTCCCGATTTCGTGATCGCACGCTATCTTTCTAGGCTGCGTTCCTGCCGCGAGAGGTGCAAATGACAAAGACCTTCCAGGATGACGACGGGCGCCGGTGGAAAGCATGGCTCGCTTCGCGCGAGGTTTTCTGGCCGGACCCGAATGAAAAGGCGCCGCCCGACGATTTCGAGGCGGTCGTGTTCGTCTGTTTCTCCGATCCGTATCAGAGCCAGCGGCGGCTTCGGCTTCCGCAGGGTTCGTTCGAACAGCTCAGTCTCGATGATCTCAAAAAGCACTTCAAGCAGGCGAAACTCGATCCCGCCATCCGCTAGGGACACGACACTCGCCGTCCGCGCGGACGCTCCCGCGCCATACCGAAAGGCCTTGTGACAGAATGACCGCCGCCGCCGGGAAAGGGCTAGAAGGCGTCGTCGCCTCGCAGACTTCACTCAGCTTCATCGACGGACTCAAGGGCATCCTCGTCTATCGGGGCTACAACATCCACGAACTCGCGCCGAACGTCTCGTTCCCCGAGAGCGTGTTCCTGCTCTGGAACGGGCGGCTGCCAAGACGCTCGGAACTCGATGAGTTCGAGGCGACGCTGGCCGCACAGCGCACGCTGGACCCGAGAACCGTGGAGGGACTGAAGGGTCTTCCGGCGGAGACCGTGCCGATGTCGGCCCTTCGGACCGGGATCTCGCTGGAGGGCGTGTACGATCCGGATGCCGAGGACAACTCGGCCGAGGCGAACCGGCGCAAGGCCGGGCGGCTCGTAGCGCGGACCCCCACGATCATTGCGGCGATACACCGCATTCGGCAGGGGCTGGAGCCGCTGGATCCCGACCCATCGCTCTCGCTGTCCGCCGACTTCGTGAGGATGGCGAACGGCGAACCCGGCACGGACGAAGCCGTCGATGCGCTCGACCGGACGCTGCTCCTGTACCTCGACCACGGGTTCAACGCGTCGACCTTCGCGTGCCGCGTCATCGCCGCCACGCTCGGAGACATGCACTCGGCCGTGACCGGGGGCGTGGGGGCGCTGAAGGGTGAACTGCACGGCGGGGCGAACGCGAGGGCCATGCACACGCTGCTTGAGATCGGCGACCCGGAAAACGTCGGGCCGTGGCTCGACCGGGCCTTCGCCGAGAAGCGAAAGATCATGGGCTTCGGCCACCGCGTCTACAAGACGGAGGATCCGCGGGCGACGCACCTTCGCGAGATGTCCCGCGTGCTCACGCAGCAGGCGGGGCTCGGGAAGTTCTACGAGATGTCCCGGAAGCTCGAGGACCGGATGATCTCCGAGAAGGGGATCAACCCGAACGTCGACTTCTACTGCGCGACGGTCTACTACGCTCTGGGCATCCCGATCGACCTCTACACGCCGCTGTTCGCGATAGGGCGGATGGGCGGCTGGACGGCGCACGTGATGGAGCAGCACGCGGACAATCGGCTCATTCGGCCCCGTGCGGAGTATGTGGGGGAGATGGACCTGCGCTGGGTGCCGATGGACGAGCGCTGAGCCGAAGTCGCGGAAGGGGCCGGGGCCCGCCGCGTCCGGCGCCGGCCAACACGCCAACGGAAGCGGGCCGCAGGCCTCAAGGGGGGCTGCCGAGCCCGCTTCTTTCGTAGCGGCAAGGGTTGAGACAAGAGTCGAGAGAAGGAAGGTGTCGGTGGAGATACGCTCGGGGATACCTGTCGAACGGGAACTGGATGCTCTCGTCATCCCGTGGCTCGATGACGCGGATGCGACGGGCGAGTGGTGGGAGAACGCGGCGACGGCGTGGCTGGAGAGCCGTGGGGGCTCCGGGGAGGCATCGGGCTGGGTGCGGCTCGGAGCCGTGGACGCTCCCGACGTCTTCGTCGTTCGCCTCGACGCCGGAGCGCGGCCGATGGAGGAGTCGTGCCGGCGGGCGGCGGGGGCCGGCGTCCGGGCGGCTCGCGAGCGCGGGCTCGGGTCGGTCGGGTTCCGCGTGCCGGAGACGGCGGGCGGCGTGGCGTGGCAAGCGTCCGCCGAGGGGCTCGCGCTCGGTGACTGGCGTTACGACGGACTCCGCGACACGGAGGGCCGCGCTGCCGCCCCGGAAGAGCGGATCCTCATCGCCGCGGGCGAGGCCGGCCCGGAGGCAGAAGCCGCGGTGCGGCGGGGCTGCGTGCTCGCCGAGGCGCAGAACGCCACGCGCGAACTCGTGACGCTCCCGGGCAACGTGGCGACCCCGCGCTACCTCGCCGCGGAGGCGGAGCGGCTGGCCGGAGAATACGGCTTCCGGGTTGAGGTGTGGGACCGGGGAAGGCTGGAGGAGGAGGGATTCGGGGGACTCCTCACGGTGGCCCGCGGGTCCGTGGAGGAGCCGCGCTTCATCGAGATGGAGCACGAGGGATCGGGGGGAGACCCCGTCGTCGTTGTCGGCAAGGGCGTGACCTTCGATGCCGGAGGTATCTCGCTCAAGCCCGCCTCGGGCATGGAGGACATGAAGTACGACATGGCGGGCGCCGCGGCCGTGTTCGGGGTCATGATCGCGGCGGCGCGCCTCGAGATCCCGCAGCGGGTGATCGGCCTCGCGCCCGTGACGGAGAATCTCCCGGCGGGGGACGCCGTGAAGCCGGGGGACGTGATCCGCGGACTGTCGGGCAAGTCGATCGAGGTCATCAACACGGACGCGGAGGGTCGCCTCATCCTGTCGGACGCGCTGACGTACGCACAGCGGCTGGACCCGGTGGCGATCGTCGACATGGCCACGCTGACCGGGGCCTGCGTCGTCGCCCTCGGCCATCACGCGGTGGCCGTGCTCGCGAACGACCGGAACATGGCGGACGAGCTGTCGGAGGCCGGCGAAGCGACGGGGGAACGGACGTGGACTCTGCCGTTGTGGAAGGTCTACCGAGCCCAGCTCGACTCCGATATCGCGGACATCAAGAACATCGGCGGCCGGGGCGCGGGCACGATCACCGCGGGCTGGTTCCTGCGCGAGTTCGTGTCGGACGACGTGCCCTGGGCCCACCTCGACATCGCGGGCACGGCGTGGGCGAAGGAGGCACGCGGCTGGCAGCCGAAGGGATCCACCGGGGTCGGAGTCCGGCTCGTCCATGAATGGCTGCGCGTCCGCGAGGGAGGGTGACGAAGATCTTTCTCCGCGTTCTCGGCGCCGGCGCGGAGTTCTTCCGCAGGCTGCCGGGCGCGCTGCTGCTCACCTTCGCGGGCATCTCCGCGGCGCACGCCCAGGACCCGCCGATCCCCGACAGCCTGGAGATCGTGCCCGACTCGGTCCTCGCCGCCTTCGCCGACAGCACGCCGGGACGGGCCCAGAGCTTTCCGGGGCGGCTGACGGGGCTGCGCGGCCCGACGCACGAGATCTTCGACTGCGACCGCGAGTGCGTGCACGCGTCGCCCTCGTTCACCCTCCTCGAACTCCTGCTCGAGCACGTTCCGGGCATCACGGGGGTTCGCGGGGAGTTCTTTCAGGGGCCCCACCACGTCTTCGACGGCGGCTTTGGGCCGGGGTTCGCGGCCCTATACGTCGACGGCCGCGAAATCCTCCCCCTCTCCCGGACTCAGACGGACCTCCGGCGCGTGTCGCTGAACTACGTCGACCGGGTGCGCGTGTATCGCGGCGCGGACGGCCTCGTCATCGACGTGGACCTCATCCGCCACGACGGCGTCCAGGCCTACTCCCGCGTGAGCGGGCTGACGGGGGATCCCCGCTCCGAGATCCTCGACGCCGTCTTCGCCAACTCGCTGGGCGGGGCGTCCAACATCGAAGCCTCCTTCGAGCGGTACGACGTCCAGGATCGGCAGAACAACCAGGATCGATTCGCCGTACAGGGCCGCTTCTCGTGGATGCCGCGCTCCAACGACTTCGGGATGCAGTTCGAGGTTCGCAACGAGACCATCGAGCGCACCGGGCTCGACACGCTCGAGTTCTCCCGCAGGGAGTTTGTGCTCCGCACGCGGGCGAACCTCGGGGAACGGGCCCAGCTCGAAGCCTACGGGCAGGCCACGAGTTTCACGGATGTCGTCGCCAACCTCCCGGACAGCATTTCGCCGCCGCAACGGGGTGCGGATGGCGTCGGCGTACGGTTCTCGGCGCAACCGGGGTCGGGCGGGATCTCGATGGGCCTCCGTTTCGCCGGGCGTGACCCCTACGCATCGCGCCTCGCGGATCTCTCCGCCTGGCAGCCCATCGGTCCCTTCGCGCTCGAGGGGGGAGCCGAACTCGCGAGCTGGAACGAGTTCCCGACGAAGTCCTGGCGGGCGGGGGCGGCCTTCCGGGAGACGCTCCTCTTTCCGATCGAGTTGAGGGCGTTCACGGCGGAGGGAACGCGGGGGATCGGCTTTCCCCAACATCCCATGCTCGACACCCTCCCGATGTCGGAATTCCTGCCTGCGGACAGCCTGCGGTTCGACTCCCGCGGCGCCTCGGCGGCCCTCGCGGTCGGGCCGTTCAACCTCTCCGGCCGCTACTCGGCACAATGGATGGACCGGCAGGTCGGCTTCGGCGCCCCCTTCGACCGTCTCGTCGTCGCGGATTCCTCGGAGGTGGACATCACTTCGCTGGAAGTGCGCTTCGATGGGCCGGTCGTGCCCCTCGGCGTGCTGCTGCGGGGAGTGGAGCCCATCCGGCTGCGCGCTTCGTGGCGAAAGTTCGATTCCCGCGGTGCCGAGACGCTCTTTCTCCCCGAACGCCTCTTCCGCACGGAGCTGTACCTTTACGACACCTTCTTCGACGAGCACCTCCGGATCTGGGTGTCCGTGTTCATCGATCGCCGCGGGGAGCGGCTGGTCCCCGTCCCGGGTTCGCCCGATCCGGTGATGCTGGACGCTGACAGCTGGATGGGCGGACACCTGATGTTCAAGATCGCCGACTTTCGGTTCTTCTGGCGATTCGGCAACCTGGGTGCAGACCGAATCGGAGATTTTCAGGGCGCGCACTTCCCCCGGCAGCTCAACGTGTTCGGTCTTCGCTGGGAGTTCTTCAATTGATCGGCCGGGCGCCGCGCCGGGAGATGCCGAAGTGATTCGCAGCATGACCGGCTACGGGTCGGCGACCGTGACGCGGGAGGGCGGCACGGTCACGGTCGAAGCGCGCTCGGTGAATTCCCGGGGGCTGAAGGTCGTGGTGAAGGCGCCCCCCGGCCGGGAGCGCTGGGAAAGCGAGCTTCGCACCCTCTCGGAGTCCCGGGCCCGCCGCGGCCGGCTGGATCTCTTCGTCCGCGTGGAGGGCGCGTCGGACGAGGGCGACGCTAGCCTGGACGAGGCACGCGTGCGGGAAGTGCTCGATGCGTGCGCACGGCTTCGGGATGACTTCGGGGTTTCCGGCGAACCGGACATCGCTTCGCTGCTTCGCGTGGGCGGCATCTTCCGGAAAGCGGGCGGCGAGGGCGCGGAGTTCGTCCCGGAGACGGAGGATGTGAAGGAGGCGGCGGCGGACGCGCTCGACCTCCTGGTGGAGATGCGGGACCGGGAAGGGGCCCGGCTCGAAGTCGACCTGCGGGGACGGCTGGCGGGAATCCGGGAGGCGGTCGATGGCGCGGAGGTGCTGGCGCCGGAACGGCTCGAACGCGAGCGGCGCCGGCTTCGCGACGCGGTCGTGGACCTCGCCGGGAAGGGCCTGGATGAGGATCGGCTGACGCGCGAGATCGCGCTCATTGCGGACCGCTGGGAGATCAGCGAGGAACTCGTGCGCGCCCGCTCGCACGTCGAAGCCTTCGAGGAGTTCCTCGAGGCCCCGATCGACGAGCCCGTGGGGCGGCGGCTCGGCTTCCTCGTGCAGGAGTTGCAGCGCGAGGTCAACACGCTGGGCGCAAAGGCGAATGACTCCCGAATATCGAGACTCGTGGTGGAAGCGAAGAACGAGATCGAGAGGCTCCGGGAGCAGGTGGAAAACGTCGAGTGAGCCCCGCGGCGACCGGGTCGCGTACCCTCTTTCCCGTCATCCTCGCGGGACCCTCCGGAGCGGGGAAGACGACGATCCGCGATCGGCTGCTCGCCGAGACCGGTTCCCCCGGGTTTTATTTCTCGGTTTCGATGACGACGCGGGCGCCGCGGGCGGGCGAACGGGATGGAGTAGACTACCGGTTCGTCTCGCGGCCCCGGTTCGAGGCGCTGGTGGATTCCGGCGCGATGCTCGAATGCGCGACCGTCCACGGCGAACGCTACGGGACCCCGCGGGACAACCTCGACCGGGCGCGGGAAGCCGGCGCCCACCTCCTGCTCGACATCGACGTGCAGGGGGCTCGGCAGGTGTGGGAGGCCGTCGCGGAGGTCCTCTCGATCTTCATCGTCCCCCCCACCGCGGCCCGGATCGCGCGGCAGCTGCGGGGGCGGGGCAGCGAAAGTCCGGAGCAGCTCCGGCGGCGGCTCACGAACGCCCGATCGGAGCTGGAAGCCGCGGCGGAGTTCGATCGTCTCGTCGTCAATGACCGGATCGAGGACGCCGTCGCCGAAGTGTCGGCGCTCGCGTCTAAGGGGCTCGTACCGGACCGCCGTCTCGGAGCGGCGGAGCGGCGGCACGTGCAACGCATCATCGGCGAGTTGGATGCCGTCTGACGCATGTGGTAGATTCTTGAACAGTTGCGGTCCGGCGAGTGACCGCGGCACGGAATAAAAGGGAGAGATGGAATGAAGGTGTTTACGCCGGACGCCGTGGCGAAGGCGGCGACGAACAAGTACCTGGGCGTCCTCGTTGCCGCGAAGTATGCGCGCGAACTCAACGCCCTGCCGCTCGAACGCTCGCCGTACGGCGCGGAGAAGCTGACGACGGTCGCGGCGGACGCGCTGACCTCGGAAGAGAAGAAGCTGCAATACCGGCTGGTTCGGGCGCGCCCCACCCTCATGCCCTAGCGCGCCGGGCACTCCCGTGCGGCCCTTCGACGGTCGTCGCGTGCTGCTCGTCGTATCCGGCGGGATCGCCGCGTACAAGAGCGCGATCCTCACCCGCCGCCTGATCGAGGCCGGGGCCGGAGTCGAGGTCATCCTGACCGCCGCGGCCGAGCGCTTCATCGGGCGCGTCACCTTCGAGGGGATTACGGGCCGCCCGGCACACGCGTCGCTGTGGGACCGGCCCATGGCGCACCTGGACCTCGGTCTCGAAGCCGATATCGTCGTCGTCGCGCCCGCGACGGCCAACCTCATCTCCAGGCTCGCCGCCGGCGCCGCGGACGACCTGGCGGCGACCGCCGTGCTGGCCTCGCGCGCGCCGGTGATCCTCTGCCCTGCGATGAACACGCGGATGTGGGAGCATCCGATCACGCAGGCGAACGTCGCGCGGCTCGTCGATGTCGGGTACGGGGTCGCCGGGCCCGCCGATGGTCCGCTCGCGGAGGGGGAGAGCGGGCCGGGACGGCTCCTGGAGCCGGAGGAGATCCTGTCGCGCATCGGGCGGGCGCTCGAAACGGCCACCGGCCTGCGCGGACGGAAGGTCATCGCGACGGCGGGGCCGACGCGAGCCGCACTGGATCCCGTCCGCTTCATCTCGAACCGTTCTTCGGGTCGCATGGGGTTCGCGCTCGCCGAGGCCGCCTGGCGGCGCGGGGCCGATGTCACGCTCATCAGCGGGCCCGGCCGGCTGCCGCGACCCCCGGGGCCCGACGTGGTGGAGGTCGAGACGGCCGACGAGATGCTGGCCGCGCTGGAGACGGCGTTGACCGATGCGGACATCCTTCTGATGGCCGCCGCCGTCGGCGACTTCGAGCCGACCCGCGCGGCCGACTCGAAGATCAAGAAGGGAGACGGGTTCCAACTCTCGCTCCGCGCGGGCCCGGACCTGCTGTTGGAGACGCGGGCGTTCCGCGAACGAAAGGGAATCTTTACTCTGGGTTTTGCGCTTGAGACGGAGGACCTCCTGGCCCGCGGACGAGAGAAACTCGAGCGGAAAGGCATGCACGTCGTTGCGGTGAACTCGGCCGTGGAGCCCGGTGCGGGATTCGAGTCCGAGACGAACCGCATCACGTTGATCGACCGGAGCGGCACGGCCGAGGAGTTGCCTTTGGCGAAGAAGACGGAGTTGGCGGACGAACTGCTCGACCGGATCGAAGCCTCGATGGCGGCGGCGGAGAGTTGAACCCGCCGGATGCCGAAGCCCGGACGCTCGCCCGCGCCTTTCTCGAGCAGACGCTCTCCTCGGAGGGGAACGCGCTCATGCTCGAGCACGCGACGCGCGACGAGGTCGTGCGCCGTCTGGCGTCCGCCCGGCGCGTGGCGCACGCGGCCGCCGCGGCTCCCCCGGACGGTGACGCCCGCCCGGGCGCCGCAGTGACGAGCCCGCCCGCCACGGTGACGCGGTCGGAGATCGCCGAGGCGCCGGATCTGGAGGCGCTGGCCGCGCTCGTCGCCTCCTGTACTCGCTGCACGCTCCACGAATCGCGGAAGAACCCGGTTTTCGGCGAAGGGGCGGGGAACGCCCGCGTCGTGTGCGTGGGAGAGGCTCCAGGCAAGCATGAAGATGACACCGGCCGCCCCTTCGTCGGCCGCGCCGGCCAGCTGCTCGACCGTCTGCTGATGTCGATCGGGCTTCCGCGGACCTCCGTCTATATCTGCAACGTGCTGAAGTCCCGGCCGCCCCGGAACCGCGACCCGCTCCCCGAAGAGGTTGCGGCCTGCGCCCCCTATCTCCTGCGACAGCTTGCGCTCATCGAACCCGAGGTGATCATCGCCTTCGGCGCCTTCGCCGCGCGCACCTTGCTCGAAACGAAAGCCGCGCTCGGCCGGCTCCGCGGCACCGTGCACCGCTATTCCGGGTACCCTGTCGTCGCCACCTACCACCCGGCGGCGCTCCTCCGTAACCCCGGCTGGATCCGGCCGACGTGGGAGGATCTGCAGATCGTGCGCCGCATGCTCGACGGCGCCGGAGACCGCGAGGCCCGCAGTGGTTGAGACGGCGATCAGCCTCCCCAGCGACGAGATCGAGGCCCGGCGCACACCCTGGTCCGAGGAGGCCGAGATTTCGGTCCTCGGGGCGATGCTCATCGACGGCGATTCCGTCGCCATCGCCCTCGAGCGAATCGACGATTCCGCCTTCCACCGGGAGGGCAACCGCCGGATCTTCCGCGCGATGGTGCGCCTGTACGGACGCGGCGACGTCATCGACGCCGTCACGCTCGCGGACGAGCTGCAGAGCGCGGCGGAACTCGATGCCGTCGGCGGGATGGCGTACCTCGCGAAGCTCGTGGACGCCGTGCCCACCGCCGCCAACATCGCCTACCACTGCCGAATTCTGCGCGACAAGACGGTGCTTCGGCGGCTCATCTCCAGCGCGACCGAGATCATCCAGGACGCCTACGAAACGGGGTCGGGAGAGGTCGACGAGACGCTCGACCGCGCGGAACAGAGGATCTTCGAGATCTCGCAGGCGGAGCAGCGCGGGACCTTCGTCCGCATCAAGGAAGTCCTGCGCTCGACGATGGACCGGATCGACGAACTCGTGCGGAACCCGGGCTCGATCACCGGCGTCGCATCCGGATTCTCCGATCTCGACCGGATGACCGCGGGGTTTCAGCCGGCCGACCTCGTCGTCCTCGCCGGGCGACCCTCGATGGGCAAAACGGCCCTCGCGCTGAACATCGCCCAGCACACGGCGATCGGCGAGGATGTCCCGGTGGCGATCTTCTCGCTCGAAATGTCGAGAGAGTCGCTCGTCCAGCGGATGCTGAGCGCAGAGTCCAAGGTGGATTCGAGCCGGATCCGGACGGGCCGACTGACATCCGACGACTTCACGCGGCTGGCGAGCGGAGCCGGACACCTGAACACGGCGCCGATCTGGATCGACGACACTCCCGCGATCTCGCCCATCGAACTCCGGGCCAAGGTGCGGCGCCTCCACGCGGAAGTCGGTGTCGGGCTCGTCGTGCTCGACTACTTGCAGCTGATGTCCGGCGGCGCGCGGGTCGAGAACCGCCAGCAGGAGATCAGCGCGATCTCCCGGTCGCTCAAGGCGATCGCGAAGGAGGTCGGCGTGCCGCTCCTCGCGCTCTCCCAGCTCTCGCGGGCGCCCGAGCAGCGCGAGGGGAATCGGCCGCGGCTCTCCGACCTTCGCGAGTCGGGCGCGATCGAGCAGGATGCGGACGTCGTCCTCTTCATCTTCCGCGAGGAGATGCACCGCAAACCGGAAGAGGTGGAGGAACGGGGATTGGCGGGGAAGGCCGAACTCATCGTGGGCAAGCAGCGCAACGGGCCGACGGGGACCGTCGAACTCTATTTCCACAAGGCCTTCACGGCGTTCGAATCCGTGAGCCGCCGTCCGGAACCCGACTAGTGCCGGCGGGAGGCCCGGCAGCCGTCCGCGGCGTCGGCGCCGTCGTCGTCGCGGCGGGGCAGGGACACCGCTTCGGCGCGTCGCGGCCCAAGCAGTTCGTCGACCTCTGCGGCATGCCCGTGCTCGCCTGGTCGCTGCGGACGCTCGTGAACCATCCCGACATCGATCGGGTCGTGCTCGTGCTCTCGCCGTCGCGGGCAGCCTCGCCCCCGGCATGGCTTCCGGACGGGGTTCTCGTCGTGCCGGGCGGGGTGTTTCGGGCTGATTCCGTGCGTGCCGGCGTCGAGGCCCTGGCGGGCGAGGTCCAGACCGTGCTCGTGCACGATGGGGCGCGTCCGTTCGTGTCGGCCGCGCTCGTTTCCCGCGTCGTGGAAGGGGCTCGCGCGGGCCCGGTCGTACCGGTGATCGCCGTGGAGGACACCGTGAAACGCGTGGACGAGGGAGGCTGGATCGAGGGGACCGTGCCGCGCGAGCGACTCTGGCGCGTGCAGACGCCACAGGGGTTTCCGGCCGAGGTTCTGAACCGCACCCACGCGGTCGACGATGCGGGCGCCTGGGAAGCGCAGGACGCCGCCGCCATGACGGACGACGCGCTGCTCTGCGAACGGCTCGGCATCGACGTTGCGACTGTGGAGGGAGATCCGGCGAACCTGAAGATCACGACGGCGGGCGACCTCTCGCTCGCGCGCGCCATGGTTCAGGCCGGGTTGATCGCCGCGGCGAACTAGTGGGTACCAGTGTCGGGTCCTCGTTACTTCATGGAGACGGCGGGAAGGGTATCGACGTGGTGAAGTGGCACGAGTGGGTGGGCGCTTCGGGGACCGCCGGGCGGGTCCGGGCGCTCGCGACCGATGATGAAGCGTTCGACCGGGCGGGGGCGCTGCTCGACGCCGGGGGGGTCGTGGCTCACCCGACCTCGACAGTGTACGGGCTGGGTGGCCGGCCGCGGGCGGAGGGCGCCGCGCGGCGCGGCCCGATCAAGGGCGGTCTGTTATTAACAAATGACGCGGCCCACGATAGTT
>VXMR01000040.1 GCA_009841005.1 Gemmatimonadales bacterium | reverse complement strand
GAGTGCGCGCGGGGCCCTTTCACTCGCAGAACGTCGAGTCGTACTTCGCCAACGTGCCGGGCCTCAAGCTGGTGGCCCCGGCCACCGTGAGAGATGCGAAAGGCCTGCTCAAGGCTGCGATTCGGGATCCGGACCCGGTGCTCTTCTTCGAGCACAAGTACCTGTACCGAAGGCTCCGTGACGAACTCGAGGAGGGCGAGGAGTTCCTGACTCCGCTGGGGAAGGCGCGAACGCACCGGGGAGGAACAGACCTGACGCTGGTCACGTATGGCGCCATGGTCCACACGGCGCAGGCGGCGGCGGAGCAGCTGGCGGAGGAGGATGGGGCGGAGATCGAGATCATCGACCTGAGGACGCTGCAACCGCTCGACAGCGCGGCGATCCTCGAGAGCGTGAAGAAGACGGGGAGACTGCTCCTCCTGCACGAAGCGCCGCGGTTCGGCGGCTTCGCCGGCGAGGTCGCCGCGTTGGTCTGCGAGCAGGCGTTCGAGTGGCTCGATACGCCGATCCGGCGGGTCGCGGCGCTCGACACGCCGGTGCCCTACGCGGCCGAGCTGGAGGACGCTCATCTACCCCAGGTGGCGGATGTCGTCTCGATGGCCCGCCTGCAACTGAGTTACTGAACCACGCGGCTTTACGCCGGGGAAGAACACCATGTCCAAAGTGGATGTCATCATGCCGCAGATGGGGGAGTCCATCGCGGAGGGAACGTTGACGCGCTGGCTCAAGAATGTCGGGGATGCTGTCGAGCGCGACGAAGACCTGTTCGAGATATCCACGGACAAGGTCGACGCGGACATTCCGTCCCCTGCGGCGGGGGTGCTGGCTGAAGTCCTCGTTCAGAGCGGGGAGACGGTCGAGATCGACACGGTGGTCGCCCGCATCGAGACGGACGCCACGGCCGCGACCGCCGCAGCACCGTCGGCGCCCGCGGCGGAGCTGTCGCTGGACCCTCCGGCGGAGGCGCCCCCCGCAGACCCCGTGACGTCAACCGCGGCGGCGGCAATCCCCGCGGCTCCACCGGCGGACGCCACGCCGGCATCCCCGGGACCGGGGGCGGCGGGGCTGCCCGCGAGTCGGCATGAGCGGCTACGGACGCGATCGACGCCGCTGGTACGGAAGATCGCCGCGGAGCACGGCGTCGACATCCGCCAGGTGCCCGGGACGGGGGCCTCCGGTCGCGTGACCCGGGACGACATTCTGGCGTTCATCTCAGCCGGAGGGCCGGAGGCGGCGCCCGCTCCCGCTGCGGCGCCCGCCCCCACGGCGGCGCCCGCTGCCGTCCCGGCGCCGATTCCCGCCTCCGGCGTGAAGGCGCCGGAGCCGACGCCGCCCGACACGCCGGCGCCCGCGGCACCCGGCACGCTTCGGATCCCGATCCACGGGGCCACGTTGGATGTCCGGCTCGGTTCCGTGCCGATTCGCGAGCGAGACCGGGTCGAGGAGATGAGCAGAGTTCGCCTGCGGACGATGGAACACATGCTCATGTCCAAGCGCGTTTCCGCGCACGTGACGTCGGTCACCGAGGTGGATTTCGAACGGATCGTTCAACTTCGGCGCGCACTCAAGCCGCGTTTCGCCGATCAGGGCGTGAAGCTCACGTACGGCCCCTTCATCTACCGGGCCGTGATCGAGGCTCTGGGCGAGTACCCGATCCTCAACTCGTCGGTGGACGGATCGCGAATCGTGTATCACGGCAACATCAATCTCGGGATCGCGGTGGCAATCAACGACGGCCGCGAACTCATCGTGCCCGTGCTCAGGGACGCGGACCAGCTCAGCCTGCTGGGACTCGCGCAGCGCTCCAACGAACTCGCCGAGAAGGCCCGCAACAAGGCGCTGGACTTCGACGATATCCAGGGCGGGACGTTCACAATTACGAATGTGGGGGTCTTCGGAAACCTGTTCGGGACCCCGATCATCAACCAGCCGCAGGTCGCCATCCTCGGAACGGGCGTGATCGAGAAGCGTCCGGTCGTCGTTCAGGACGGACTCGGCAATGACGTGATCGCGATCCGCAACCGGGCCTACTTCGGTCTTTCCTACGATCATCGCGTGGTCGACGGCGCCATGGCGGCGTTCTTCCTCAATCGGGTCCAGGAATACCTCGAAGGGTTCCCGGACGACTCCGCTTGACAGTCATCCTGACGGCCCGGTAGGGTGGCCGCGTCCTCCAAGGTCCCGCCCCACCCCACGAAGAGTCGACGAAAGACCATGGAAAGCTCGGTCGCGGTTCGAGATCGCGGTTTCGGCAAGACGCTCCGCAGCGATCGCTGGTGGCTGCCACCGCTGAGCGTGGCGGTGGGGCTCGGCCTCTTCGGGGGCTACGCCACCTGGGCGGTCCTGCAGGGCGGCAACTACTTCGCCGACCCGTACCTGTCTCCCCTGTACTCGCCGTGCATCGCCGCCAGCTGCCCCGAACAGATCCGCCTGTTCGGAATCGAGTGGTGGCCGTTCTCTCCGGCGATATTGATGATGGGCGTGATTCTCGGGTTCCGGGGGACGTGCTACTACTACCGGAAGGCGTACTACCGCGCCTATTTCCTCGACCCGCCCGCCTGTGCGGTGGGCGAGTTTCGCGGCGACAGGTATGTGGGCGAGACGCGGCTGCCGTGGGTTCTCCAGAACCTTCACCGCTATTTTCTGTACGCCTCGATCATCATCTGGCTCTTCCTGACGTACGACACGATTCACGGCTTCTTCTTCGAGGACGGCTTCGGCGTCGGGGTCGGATCCATCGTCCTTCTGATCAACCTCGTGCTGCTCTCCGGGTACTGGTTCGGCTGTCACTCGCTCCGCCATCTCATCGGCGGCGACGTCGATTGCTACTCGTGCACGCTCGGCGGCAAGGCGCGCCACAAGGCGTGGAAGGGCGTGAGCTGGTTCAACAGGCGACACATGAGCTGGGCCTGGTTCAGCCTCGTGTTCGTGTGCGCAACGGATCTGTACATCCGGCTGGTGGCGATGCGGGTGTTCGAAGATCCCCGACTCTTCTGAACCCACAGGGCACAGCGGACTTTTGCATGGAGATTCCAGAACGGCACGAGCATGACGTCCTCGTGATCGGAGCCGGAGGCGCCGGGCTCCGCGCGGCGATCGCGGCCATCGAGGCGGGCGCATCCGTGGGACTCGTCGGCAAGTCGCTGCTCGGCAAGGCGCACACGGTCATGGCCGAAGGCGGGATGGCTGCCGCGCTGGGCAACAACCGCCCGGAAGACAACTGGCAGGTCCATTTCCGCGACACCATGCGGGGCGGGAAGGGGCTGTGCGATTGGCGCATGGCTCGGGCACACGCCAGGGAGTCGCCGGATCGCGTGAGAGAACTCGAGGCCTGGGGCGCCCTCTTCGATCGGGCGGAGGACGGTCGCATGAACCAGCGTCCGTTCGGGGGACACACCTACGGTAGGCTGGCGCACGTCGGCGACCGGACGGGTCTGGAGATGATCCGGACCCTTCAGGATCATGCCGTGCACGAAGGGGCCGACGTCTTCATGGAGTGCACCGTGTTCCGGCTGCTCGTCGTGGATGGCCGGGCGGCGGGCGCCCTTGCGTACTGGCGTCCGACCGGCGAGTTCGTGCTCTTCCGCGCGCGTACGGTCGTCCTCGCCACGGGGGGGCTGGGGAAGGCCTGGAAGGTGACCTCCAATTCGTGGGAGTGCACGGGCGACGGGGTGGCGCTCGCCTATGACGCGGGGGCCGAACTCATGGGGATGGAGTTCGTTCAGTTCCACCCCACGGGCATGGTGTGGCCGCCCAGCGTGCGCGGCACGCTCGTCACGGAAGGAGTCCGGGGCGAGGGAGGCGTTCTCACGAACCGGGACGGCGAGCGCTTCATGTTCCGGTACGTCCCCGAGATGTTCGAGGGGGACTACGCCGAGAGCGAGGAGGAGGCCGACCGGTGGGTGGAAGGCGATCGCGTGGCAAACCGCCGGCCGCCCGAACTGCTCACCCGGGATGTCGTGGCGAAGGCGATCGTCGCGGAAGTCGAGGCCGGACGCGGGAGTCCGCACGGCGGCGTCTTCCTCAACATCTCGGAGAAGCGGAGTCCCGAGTACATCAAGGCCAAGCTCCCGAGCATGTATCACCAGTTCAAGGAGCTTGCGGGCGTCGACATCACGACCGATGCGATGGAGGTCGGGCCGACGACGCACTACGCGATGGGCGGAGTGAAGGTACACCCCGAGACGGCGGCGACACGCGTTCCCGGACTGTACGCGGCCGGTGAAGTGGCCGCGGGCCTTCACGGCGGCAATCGACTCGGCGGGAATTCCCTCTCGGACCTCATCGTGTTCGGTCAGCGCGCCGGCGCCGCTGCCGCGGAAGAGGCGAGAGGCGTTTCCCTCGCCGAAATCCCGGCAGCCGAACTGTCCGCGGCCGTCGCGGGCGCGACGGCTCCCTTCGCGCGCGAGGGTGGGCGCAATCCCTTCGGCGTGCAGGAGGAATTGCAGCAGATCATGCAGGACAAGGTCGGCATCGCCCGCACGGAGGAGGCGCTGCGCGATGCCCTCGAGGATGTCCACCGGCTTCGCGGAGCGCTCGACAGCTGCTCGGTCGACGGGGGGAGAGCCTTCAACCCGGGTTGGCACACCTGGCTCGATCTCCGCGTCATGCTCACCGTGGCCGAGGCGGTCGTCCTCTCGGCGCTCGAGCGCCGGGAAAGCCGCGGCGCGCATACCCGGATCGATTATCCGGACTCCGACGCCTCGCTCGGGCGGGTCAATCTTGTCATCCGTTCGTCCGAGGGACGGATGGTGACGGATGCCGAACCGGTATCGGAGCCGCCGGCCGAACTGAGGCAGCTCATCGAGGAAGGGGTGTAGCGAGGTGGCGGAACGAACTTTCCAGGTCTACCGCGGGTCCGGCGACGACGGACGGCTCGAATCCTACACGGTGGAGATCGACCAGGGCATGGTCGTGTTGGACGCGATCCACCGTATCCAGGCGGAACACGCGCCGGATCTCGCGGTGCGCTGGAACTGCAAGGCCGGCAAGTGCGGATCCTGCAGCTGCGAGGTCAACGGGCGGCCCCGCTTGACGTGCATGACCCGACTTTCCGACTACGGCGAGGGCGAACCGATCACGGTTACGCCGATGAAGGCCTTTCCCGTCATCAAGGACCTCGTCACCGACGTCTCCCAGGCGTATCGGAACAACGCCTCCATCCCGCGTTTCAAGCCGCGCCCCCGCGATGCGGACGACGGCTGGCGCATGCAGCAGTACGAGATCGACCGGGCGCAGGAAATGAGGAAGTGCATCGAGTGTTTCCTCTGCCAGGACGTCTGCCACGTCCTCCGATCACACGGGAAGCACGAGGAATTCATCGGCCCTACCTACCTCGTGAGAACGGCCGGATACAGCCTCAATCCGATCGATGTGGAGGACCGGAGCGAGTTCCTCCGAGACGCGGGAGGAATCGGCTACTGCAACATCACGAAGTGCTGCACGGAAGTGTGCCCCGAGCACATCACGATCACGGACAACGCGATCATCCCCCTCAAGGAGCGGGTGGTTGACCGCTTCTACGACCCGCTGAAGGCGCTCGTGAGACTCGTGCGGCGACGCTAGCAGTCCGTGGCAAAACCCGGCGCCGCCGCCGGGACCGGGCTCAGCCGAAGTCTTCGACGTTCAATACGTGCATGTCGGCAATCCGCCGAAGTCCCGAGCCCGATGTAAGATACACCTCGGCGCCCGAAACGAGGGCCGTTGCAATCTGCAGGGCCCGTTCCGGCCGACCTCCAAGCTGCGCTCGCACTTCGGCGGCCTGGATGGCGATCTCGGGGCCGGCCGACACGATCTCCAGCCGTGGGTAGAGGCGCATGTTCCGCGCCACATCGCGCGCCGACGCCGGCTTTCCCTGCCGATACACCTCGGCGAGGATCTGGTACAGGGTCAGACTCGACGTTTGGGCCCTGATGCCGCCGCTCGCAATGCCCGAGAAGACGACATCCGTTTGTCTCGTCGGGCCCCTGTCGATCAGGTGAAGGGCGAACACGCGAGCGTCGACGTGAACGAGTTCGGCCGCGGTCAGGCGTTCCTCGAGACCCGCGGGGTTCGCCGCCTGCGCCAATCAGGCTTCCTCGAGTTCGGGCCAGAGACCGCCGGCGTCGACCACGTCCCGAAGCAGGCCCCTTAGCCGATCTTCGTCGTCCGGCGGCAGCTTTTCCAACCTCACGGTCTCGCCGTCGACGGACACCGCGAGCCGGTCCCCGGGTGCGAGGCCGAGCGCCTCCCGCGCGGCTTTTGGAACCACGATCTGGTTCTTGCTGCTCATCTTTACCGAAACGACCATACGTCGAATCCTAATCCTTTACCGTGTCGCTTGGCAACGGGACCGCAAAACGGGATGGAGGGACGGGTCAGGTCAGTTGAACAGCCAGACGAGCACGATGTAGGCGAGATAGAGGAGCAGGAGCAGCCCGCCCTCCCAGCGCTGCACCGTGCCCCGATGCAGCGCGAGCGGGATGAGAATGACCGAGAAGGCCAGGGCCGGGAGCACGTACCCGACGACGATGGTTGGATGGAGTACGAGCGGGCGAACGAGCGCGGCGGTCCCGAGGACAAGGCCGAGGTTGAACACGTTCGAGCCGATCACGTTTCCGATCGCGATGTCTCCCATTCGCCGGAAGGCGGCCACGAGCGTGGAAGCCAACTCCGGAAGCGAGGTGCCGACCGCAATCATGGTAGCGGCGATCACCGCTTCCGGGACGGCGAGCGACCTTGCGATTCCCTCCGCGCCCTCCAGCAGCCACTTCGCTCCGTACGCGAGACAGGGCAGGCCGAGGCCGACCCGTACCAGCGACCACCAGACGCCCGGCGCCGCGACGGCGGACTCCTCCGCATCGGTCCCGGCATCCGGCCGATGCCCGTCCGGAGCGGGAGCGCCATTTGCCTTCCCGAACAGGCCCACTCGTTCCCACTTCAGGAGGAAGAGCAGGTAGAGGGCCCAGCCGGATACGAGCACGAATCCGTCGAGGCGGCCGACGGCGTCGTTGAGCGACAGCACCATCACCAGGGAAAGTACGATGATGACGAGGGGCGTCTCGCGCACGATGACCCGGCGGTGGACCTGGATCGGCCGAATCAGGGCGCCGACGCCCACGATCAGGCCTACGTTCGCGGCCGTGGAGCCCATGACGTTGCCGACGGCTACGCCCGGCTGGCCTTCCAGGGACGCAAGCGCGCTTACAACCAGTTCCGGGGCCGAAGTGCCGAAAGCGACGACCGTCAGGCCGACGACGAGCGGGCTGACGCCGAATCTCTGCGCCAGGCCGGCGGCGCCCCGAACGAGCCAGTCCGCGCCGAGCGTCAGGGGCACGAACGCGAAGGCGAAGAGGAGGGTGTCCCTCATCCGCGGTTACGGGATTCCGTCAAGCGGATCGCCCGGCACGGCACGGTGCGACCGCTGCGGTCGGGAGACCGGGCGGGCGAAACCCTCGCTTCAGTTGCGCCCGGCCGCGCGCTGAGGCTTCGGCGGCTGGATCGACGGGGACGCACCCTTGTGCGGGGAGCCCGTCGGTTTTTCGTCCGCGGCCTTTGCCGTCATGTGGAGACGACCCTCAATCTGGCCACCCTCATCGAGTTTCACCCGGCGGCTCCGAATATCGCCCTCGATCTTGCAGGTTTCCTGCAACTCCACGCGGCTGGCTCCCGCGACGGTCCCTATGACGGTACCGGCCACGACGACATCCTGCGTCTCGATATCGCCCGTGATACGACCGTCCTTGCCGACGACAACGGATTTCGTTGCCTTGATCGAGCCTTCGACCTTGCCTTCGACCCGGACCGTGCCATCGCACATCACGTCCCCGAGGATCGTCATTCCGGGCGCGACGACCGAAACGACGTCGCTCAGCTCACGGGTGGGGCCGCCATGTCGAGAATCTCTAGCCATTTGCTCCTATCCTTACTCCGGTTGTCTCTCCGCCGGGGCCGCGGTGTTGTCCCGACCGCTGAGGTCCGCCAGCAGCGACAGAGGGTCCAATAGTGCGCCGTTCCGGGCGAGTTCCAGGTGCAGGTGGGGAGCCGAGGATCTTCCCGTGTTCCCTGTGAGGGCGATGACCTCGAGTCGCTCCACCGCGTCGCCGGCCGCGGCGAACAGCCAGGCGTTGTGGCCATACAATGACGTTAGGCCATCCGCGTGCGCAATCCGCAGGAATTTTCCGTAGATCGGGTCTTCCCCCGCCTCCTCGACCCGTCCCGCCTGGATGGCCCGGACGTACGACCCCGTCGGTACCGCGATGTCCAACCCGGTATGGCCGTCGCGCGAATAGTCCGGCCGTGAGCCGAAGTGACGGGTGACGAAGCCACGCTGCGTGAGGGGCCAGGCCGGCGTCGCCGTCTCTGCCGAGGTTCGTGACCGGACCTCCATGTCTCCCCTCGGGACGACGTTCACCGGCAGGGACTCGGCCGGCCGCCCGGCGGTCACTGCATCCTGCAGAAGACCGAACTCCTGCTCGAGTTCGTTCAGTCGACCCGCCAACTGGCTCATCCGTTCACGCTCGCTCTCGAGCGTCGCGAGTTCCGCTTCCAGCTCGAGTATGCGATTGGACTCGACCCGGGAAGCCGTCAGGAAGCCCCCCAGAAACCCCAGGCCGCACAGGCCGACGATCGTGCCCGCCACCGAGAGAAGCACCCGCGCGCGACCGAGTGGCAGGGATCGTACGCGCCGGCCGTCCCGTCGGACCAACTGCACCGTCCATTGCCGGAGGACCGTCATTCGCGAAGCTCCGTCGCGAGTTCGTCGCCACCCATTAAGGCCACGAGCCGCAGAAAATCATCCGTGTCGTGGAAACGTACGACGACCTCGCCCGCTCCATCCGACCGCGTCCGGATCCGCACCTGGGTTCCGAACCCTCGCTCAAGCCCCAGTTCGGCCCGTCTCACAAAGGGATCGCCCGACTCTGTCGGTTTTTTCCGCCTGGTCTTGCGCCCCCGGCGTTGCGCCGGGCGGCCTCGGCGGACGCGACGTTCCGTCTCCCGCACGGACCACCCCTCCTCCACCGCTTCCAGCGCGACGCGGGTCTGCTCTTCAGGTGTGGACAACGTCAGGAGGGCCCGGCCGTGACCCGCGGACAGTTTCCCTTTCGCGAGCAGACCCAGCACCGCTTCCGGCAGGGCGAGCAGTCGCAGAGCGTTTGCCACGGTTGACCTGTCCCGCCCCACATGCCGCCCCACTTCTTCCTGCGTCAGATCGAAGTCCTCCATCAGTCGACGATACCCTCGAGCTTCTTCAAGTGCTGACAGGTCATGGCGTTGGAGATTTTCGACGAGAGCCACGACCAGCATCTGTTCGTCGTCCAGCTCCCGAACCAGGGCCGGAACCGATGTCCATCCAAGACTCTGAATCGCCCGGAATCGTCGCTCGCCCACGACGATCTCGAACGTCTCCCCTACGGGTCTGACGACGACAGGTTGCAGTAGACCGTTCTCGCGGATGGAGGCCGCGAGTTCCGCGAGGCGGTCCAGATCGAAGTCGCCACGAGGCTGAAACGGGTTCGCCTGGATGGCTTCGACCGGAATCTCCGCTTCCGCCGAGACCCCTTCCGTTCCGAGGTTTTCGCTCAGCAGGGCCCCAAGCCCCTTCCCGAGGCGGCGGTCGCTCCGGGGCACGCCTACGGACTCCTGTGCCGATCGATCAGCTCCCGGGCCAGGCTCAGGTATCCGCGGGCTCCGCTCGACAGGATATCGTACAGAGCGATCGGTTCTCCGAAACTGGGGGCCTCGGCGAGCCGGATGTTCCTCGGGATCATGGTGTCGAAGACCTTGCCTCCGAAGTACTCACGCGCCTCGGCGGCCACCTGTTTGGCCAGGTTGAGGCGCGAATCGTACATCGTCAACAGCACTCCCTCGATCTCGAGTTCCGGGTTGATGCTGCGTTGCACCAGCCGCACGGTGTTCAGGAGCTGACTCAGCCCCTCCAACGCATAGAACTCACACTGAATCGGAATGAGCACGGCGTCCGCCGCCGCCAGTGCGTTCAGCGTGAGGAGCCCGAGGGACGGCGGTGAGTCGATCAGGATGTACTCGAAGTCATCCTGCAGCGCCTCGATCTTCCGGCCGAGGATGCGCTGGCGGTCCGACCGATCGATCAGTTCCACCTCGGCACCGGTCAGGTCCCGGCTCGCGGACACCACGGACAGACAGGGGAAGTGGACTTCCGGCCGCACCGCCGCCTGAAGCGGCTGTCCGTTTACGAGGCAGTCGTACACGCTGGGGACGTCTCCGTCCTTGCGCAGCCCGAATCCGGATGTTGCGTTGCCCTGCGGGTCGCAGTCGATGACGAGCGTGTTGCGCTCCGCGATCGCCAGCGAGGCGCCGAGGTTGATCGCCGTGGTGGTCTTGCCGACCCCGCCCTTCTGATTTGCAATCGCGATCACCCGGCCCAAATCGATCCGCCCCTCGCTGATCGCCGCACCTGGCGACGTGAACCGACACGCACTGTAAGCGTATGACTCGTAACGAAATAATGTCATGACACCCGAGCGCGACAAAAGGGTCTTCGCGCAGCGGAACGTCATCTCACGTGAGGTGCTCCAATATACGCCGCTCTCGTGACCCGGGCGAACCTGGTGTAGTGCCGCAGAAAACCGCTGAACCCTGTTTCACGTGAAACATGCGATGGCGATCGTGACGGGCCAACGCGCCTCCCGGCGAAGGAACGAACTGTTTCACGTGAAACCATCGCTCGCCGTCGACGCGCCCCTTGCAGGCGGGTACGCCTGGAAAGAGCTTCGTCCTCCACTCGCCGCAGCTCAGCTTCGATACACCTGTTTCGGGAGGCCGATATCTCCGCAACGATCCCCGCAACCGACCGATTGATCCTCGCGCTGGATGTACCGACCGCTTCAGAGGCGCGAGAGATCGTCGACTCGCTGGCCGATACCGTTTCCTTCTACAAGATCGGCTTGGAGCTCTTCCTGTCCGGCGGGTACTTCGAGCTCGCCGACTGGCTTCGCTCAAGAGAAAAGAAGGTCTTTGCCGACCTCAAACTCTTCGACGTTCCACAGACCGTTCGCTCCGCGGTCCGCCAACTCCGGACCCGGGACGTCGATTTCGTCACGGTACATGGCAACGATGCGATCCTCCGTGCGGCGTGCGACGCGGCTGCGGGGGATCTCGGCATCCTCGCGGTCACCGTTCTCACGAGTCTCGACCGGGCCGACATGGACGACCTCGGCTTTGAAGCCGACATCGGAGCTGTCGTCCTGTCGCGAGCCCGTCGGGCGGAGAGCATCGGGTGCGCCGGCGTCATCAGCTCCGGTCACGAGGCCGCTCGAATTCGCTCCGCGGTGTCTCAACGGTTTCGCGTCGTCGTCCCCGGCATCCGCGCGGCGACGGATGCCGGGACCGATGACCAGAAACGGACCGTCGATGTGGAGACGGCGTTCGAAGCCGGGGCGGATTACATCGTGATGGGACGACCTATCCGAAACGCTCCGGATCCCGCACGGGCGGCGGCGGCCGTTCAGGAGAGAATATCCGCCTGGTTTCGAGAGGCTGGCTAACCGACACCCTGTCGCATAGGCCGTAACTCATTATTATACATAGTATTACGATCATTGCCTTCCCGCGGCGCCTCCGTGGCCTCCCTACGGCTTGACGCGGCGTTGAGACCCGGTGGCGATTCTTGTCCCGCCACTCCCATGAAGCACGGGGCACCTTTCCTTCGTACGGGTGTACGTCCACGTGCACCCAGTCTTGCCTACCGGAGCCGTGATGCAATGATAGAGCTTCCCGATGTTGAGCGAATGATCGAGCGTATTGCCGGTTACACGACCGGCAAAACGATCTCCATCATCCGGATCGACGACCCTGATGTCGCATCAATCGAGCGCGACATCGTCGAGAATCACCTTGAGAACCACGCCGTGGATTCCGTTGAACGCCACGGTCGCTACGTCGTCCTCCGTTTCCGTTCCGACTACAGCCTCATGTTCGACATGGGCGATGACGGTCTTCTGCGCCTCGAGTCCCAGACCGCGCCTCCGACCGACCGGACGCGGATCCGGTTCCAGTTCGCGGCCGGCCGGGAACTGCGTTTCTCGTCGTCCGGATCCCAGGGGACGGTCCAGGCCGTGGCCGGAAGCGAATTCAACGAGAAGGGGTCGCTCCAGAGTCTGGGGGTGGACCCGCTGAGCGACGACCTGACGCTGGCGCGCTTCGAATCGCTTGCGGAGGGGAATGCCCGCTCTTCCATCAAGGGTTTTCTCCTGAACCAGAAAGCGATCGCGGGGATCGGCAACGACTATGCGGATGAAATCTGCTTCCAGGCCGGCGTGCGCCCCGACCGGCGCGTCGGCCAACTGGAGCCCGAGCAGCTCGACCGGCTTCACCGTTACCTGAAGCGGGTCCTGAGGCGGGCCACGCTTCACTGGAGCGCCGCACATTCCGATCCCGGGTGGCTGATCAACTCACGCTCGTCGGGCGGCCCCTGTCCGCGATGCCGACATGCGTTGACGTCCCTCCGCGTGACCGGCCGGAAGACGGTGCTCTGCCCGAGGTGTCAGGCGGCCGCCTGAAGCTCCAGCGCATCTCGGCCGGCGGTCCGGCCGGCCACGGCCTGCCGGGCCGCTTCCGGGCGGTGCGTCCCTGGACTGTCGACGTGCGCGCCCTCGTGGCCTGCCTCCTCATGGCGGCACCTTTCGCCGAGATCCGTCCGCTTGTCGCCCAGGCGGGCAGCGGCGCGGCAGTCGGCATCCGGGACCCGAACGGCCATCCCTTCCGCACGCCCTCGGGCTCTCCCCTCGAGCCCGTACATCGTCTTGCGCTGCTGAGCGCCACGCGCGACTCCCTCCGTGACGGCATTGCCCTCGCGGACATCGGCGACCGCTTCGGGTTCTGGATCCGGCGCGATCCGGCCGGGGAGGTCGAAGTCGCAGGAGCGATTCACGGAGGGGCGTTCTCCCGCTTCGACCTCGAAGGTCCGGATCAGGCCCTCATCGAAGTGCACTACCGGATCGGCGTCCTCCTCCGCGCGCGGTTCGGCGAGGTTGCGGCTCGGGCCGAACTCTATCACGTGAGTTCGCATCTCGGGGACGAATTCCTCCTGGACACCGGCACCCGTCCCATCAGCACGAGCCGCGAGGGGATGGAACTCCTGCTCCAGGGATCTCCGGCGTCGGGCCTCACCGTCTACGGAGGCCCGGGCGTGCTGCTGCGCGCCACGCCGGACTTCGAGCCTCTTTCGCTGCGGGCGGGCGCCGCCTGGGAGTCCGCGCCGGGCGGGCGGGCGCGGTTCCATGCCTCGGTCGACTACTTCGGCTGGGCGGAACTCGAGTGGAAGCCTGCCGTTGCCGCGGAACTCGGGGCTGCGCTGGCTCGGGGGACGCGGGTCGGATTGCTCCTCGGCTTCGGTCCCTCCCGCGCGGAGCAGTTCCTCCGGCAGTCCGAGCGCCTGGTCGGGTTTTCCATCTCCCACGTGCGGTGACGTGGCGGCGCCCGAAGCCCGTCTCGGCCCCTCTCGCGTGTCCCGACGCTACTCTTTCTTCCGGGAGGCCGACGGCTGTGCCTTCCTTCGTGCCCGGGAGAGGTACATCTGCTGCGGCAGCGACATGATGTTCGAGGCGGTGTAGTACAGGTTCAGCCCGGCCGCGAAGTTCGCAAAGAAGAAGGTGAAGACGACGGGCAGCACGTAGGAGATCATCTTCATCTGCGCGTTCGTCTGAATGCCTCGCTGCGTGATCCAGTTCAGTCCGAGCATTGAACCGCCCATCAGGACCGGGACGATGAAGAGCGGATCTCTCAGCGACAGGTCCGGAAGCCACAGGAACGGCACGCCGCGGAACTCGATCGTGTTCTGGAACACGAAGAACAGCGTGATCAGGATCGGGAGAGGCAGGAACATGGGCAGACAGCCGCCCAGCGGGTTGACCCCGTGTTCCCGGAAGAGCTTCATCTGCTCCTGCTGCAGGCGCTGCGGGTCGTCCTTGTAACGCTGCTTCAGCTTCTCGATCTCCGGCTGCAGCGCCATCTGCTTCATCTGCGCGCGTCCCGAGATGTGGAAGAGCGGTGACAGCACGATCCGCGACCCGACCCCGAACAGGATCAACACCCAGCCGTACGCCAGGGTGAACGACTCGTGCATCCAGATCAGGATCGCGACGATCAGGTTCCCGAAGGGCCGCGTGAACCACCGGAGCCACCGCCAGCCGACGGGGTTCACGTTGTGGAGCTCCTGCCCCATGGCCTGCAGACGCGAGAAGTCCTGTGGTCCGATGTACGCCGCGTACTCGAAGCCCGAGGTGCCCGCGGGTACGGGCAGCGCGGCCTGCATTTCCGCCGCGTCCTCCTCGAGCACGCCGCGCAGCATCACTCCTCCGATGCCCGGCCCCTCCGGCGGCGCCACAACGGCGGCGAGCCAGTACTTCGATTTGGATGCCACCCAACTGAAAGGAGCGCCGGAGGCCGGTCTCGTCTCGTCGATGTCCACGCGGTCCAGTCGCTCCGCCGCGATCTGTCCGGAGCGGCTCCGGGTGACGAGCGCCATCGCGGCCCTGTCCTCCCGCGGCACGGCCTCGTTTCGTTCGATCCCGCGGCCGAGACTCACGAGGACGACGTGTCCCACATCGCCCAGTCCGCGCAGCCCGCCGCTCACCTCGATCCGGTAGTCGTCCGGCTGGAAGCGATACGAGACATCGAAGGTGACCTCGCCGATCGCGGCCTCGAAACGCAGCTCCGCGGGCCCATCTCTCACCTCGAGCGTGGGCGTCGACGCGGTGAACGCAATCGAGCCGAGGGATACGGTATCGCCACGAAGCGTCAGCGCGTACGCCAGGACGGAGTCGTCCGGCCGCACCAACTCCACGTTGCGACCGCCGTGTCCACCCTCGGCGAAGTTCTCGTGCGCGAGCATCGTCGCGCCCACGAGGCGTGCGCCCCGCGTGTCGAACCGGTACTCGTACAGCTCCGACCGAACCGTGACGATCGAGCCTTCCCCGGCTGTGGCCGCGGTCTCCTCCACCTCCCCCGCAACCGCCGGCGTCTCCTCCGCTTCGGCCAGAACCGCCGCCACCTCCCGGGCCGCTCTCTCCTCGGCGGAGAGCCGGTCCAGCTCGTCCGCCGCGGTCGTGGTTTCCTGCGTCGCGACACTGTCGGGCGACACCGGTTCCGGCGGCCTTTCGCTCGGCGGGAAGAACACGTTCGAGAGGATCATCACGCCGACCATCAGCGCGATGGCGAGAAGCAGACGGCGTTCCATCAGCGCTCCCGGGCGGGAACCGGGTCGTAGCCGCACGACCCGAGGGGGTGACAGCGAAGAAGGCGCCGAACGCACAGCCAGACGCCTCGGACCGCTCCGAATCGCCGCACCGCGGTCAACGCGTATTCCGAGCAGCTCGGCTCGTACCTGCAGGAGGCCGGCAGCCAGGGAGAGACCACCAGCTGGTAGCCGCGAATCGCTCCGATGATCACCCGGCGCATACCGTCTCCAGCGAATCCATCAACGTCGTCCGAAGCCTCTCGTACGAGGCGTCGTAGGCGGCCGGTTTCGCTCTCACGACCAGGTCCAGATCGAGCCGGCGGGCTTCAAGGGCGGGCAATACGTGAAGGCGAGCGATCTCGGTCAGGCGCCGCCGTACGAGGTTTCGCGCGACCGCGCCGCGGCCGTGGCGAGGCGTCACAACCCCGATCCTGGAGCGGCCGGCGGTCGACCGAGCGAAGAAGACGTCCACGATGCGGCCACGGCTGGAGCGGCCCGCACGGATGGTTCGGCGAATCTCCCGTGCTGTGCGCAGCCGAGCCGCGCGAGGCCGTCGATAGCCTTCGGGCCGACGCCCGCTAGCGGCTTCGTCGCTTGCGACGGAACGCGTCACTGACGGTGAGCCGACGTCGACCCTTCCTTCGGCGGCGCGACAGCGTGCGGCGGCCCGCCTTCGTCTTCATGCGCGCCCGGAACCCATGATCCCGAACGCGCTTCCTGTTGGTCGGCTTGCTGTATGTGGGCTTCCCCATGTCACATCACCCGAGGCTTTCCGGTCATATCTTCAGGTCTTCGAGGCCAGCCCGGAAGTCTAGACCTGGCGCGGGATAGTGTCAATTCGGCGCGCCCGACGACGACGACGGCGCCCGATGCCGTCCGCCATCCATGCGCCATCCCGCGAGGTGTGTCCCTTCGTTGACACTCGCCGGCGGATTCGCCTAAGATCAGAACCCTTATCCCACCGTCTTCTTCTCATGCCAGCGCGTCACGGATGGAGCTGACTGCACACGAGGCCTGGATCAAGATTCGCGCGTCGGCGAAGCTCGTGCTCCCGGAGCAGACCTATCGCACCTGGCTCGGATCGACCGAGGCCGTCTCGCTTTCCGACGACACGCTCGTCGTCTCCGCGCCCACCCGGTTCGCGGTCGAATGGGTCGAGGACAAGTACGGGACGCTTCTGCGTGACATCTCCGAGCGGGAGCTCGGCGCGAGGCTTCGACTCCGCTTCGAGCACAAGGGAGCCGAGGAGCGTCTCGACTTCCCGGAGATCGCGGAACCCTACCCCGGCGACCCCGGTCACGCGCTGGCTTCCCAGACGCCGAATCGCGGAGGCCTTCCCGCGGCGGCGGCGCTGAACGAACGCTACACCTTCGCACGATTCGTCATTGGCGGCAGCAACGAACTCGCCGCGGCGGCGTCGGATCGCGTCGCCGCCGCACCGGCCACGACCTACAACCCGCTCTTCATCTGGGGTGGCACCGGTCTCGGCAAGACACACCTGATGCACGCGATCGGCAACACGATTCTCGACCGCCTTCCGGACTGCCAAGTCGCCTACGTCCCGTCCGAGCAATTCACGAACGAGATGATCGATGCGATCCGGACCGGGCAGACCGCGCTCTTTCGCGAGCGGTACCGCCGGATCGACGTCCTGCTCATCGACGACGTGCACTTCATCGCCAACAAGGAAGGGACGCAGGAAGAGTTTTTCCACACCTTCAACGCGCTCTACGACGCCAAGAAACAGATCGTCATCACGAGCGACCGTCCGCCGCAGGACATCCCCGGCCTCCAGGAACGCCTCGTTTCCCGGTTCGAGTGGGGTCTCGTCACCGACATCCAGCCCCCCGACCTGGAGACGCGTTCCGCGATCCTGCGCAAGAAGGCCGACGAGGACGGGATTGAAATCGACGACGACGTCATCGAGTACGTCGCACGGAGTCGGCGTACCTCCGTCCGGCAGCTCGAGGGCGCCCTGATCAAGCTTCTCGCCTTCAGCTCTCTCACGCGACGCGAGATTTCGCTCGACATGGCGCGCGACGCGCTGGGGCCCGAAGGCAGCGACGCCGATGAGCAGGTGATCGAAGTATCGGCGGAAGAAGTCCGCGCCCGCATCGCCGCTTCCTGGGGTGTCTCCGTGGAGGCGCTCATCTCGAAGCGGCGGAACCGGACCGTGACCGTTCCCCGGCAGGTCGCGATGTACCTCATCAAGACCCATCTCGACCTGCCCTACTCCGATATCGGCCACCTCTTCGGCGGCAGGAATCACTCCACCGTCATTCACTCCGTCAACAAGGTCGAGGCGGACATGGCGTCCGATGCCTCGCTCCGCGGCCGCATCGGCCAGCTGCAGCAAGAGCTGTTCCGAACCTGATGTCGCGTCCGTCCACCACCGTGTGCAAAACCGGACGAAGACTGCGCGTTACGCACACGATACGCACACCATCGAGCGCATCGCCTCCGCGGCGGCACCAATGTTTCGCCGGAGCTTCGACAACCGTGTCGGCGTGTCGACAGCGGACGCACCTCTGCCGGGCCGCACCAAACCTGGGGAACGCCGAATTTTCGACACTTCGACAGGCTCTACTACTACTCCGTTGATACATATATCATACGCAACCGTAGAACCCACGGTGGAAAACCCGAACCGACACTGCCGGAGCTGAAATGAGATTCTCGATCACCCGAGAGGCACTCCAGGAGGGTCTGGCGGCAAGCGCTGCCGCCGTCCCGACCCGAGCCGCGCTCCCGGTTCTCTCGAACATCCTGATCCATGCGGAGGACGATGCCGTGCGGCTGAGCGGCACGGACATGTCGATCTTCGTCTCGTTGTCCGTGCCCGCGGAGGTCTCCGAGGCGGGCGTCGTGGCGCTGCCCGCGAGACAGCTCCTCGAGATCTCGCGCGTGCTCGACGATGCGCCGGTAAAGTTCGCCGCGGCCGACGGAAGTGCCGACGGAGCCTCCGCCGGAGTGGACATCGAGTGTGGCCGGAGCAAGTTCCGGCTTTATGGGCAGGCGCCCGACGAGTTCCCGGACTTCCCGGAGATCGATTTCGCCGGGGGTTGGGAGATGTCGGCCGGCGAGCTGCAGACGCTGATCGAGCGGACGAGTTTCGCCGTTTCCACCGAGGACAGCCGGCCGATCCTGAACGGGATCCTGTGGCAGTTGCGTGAGGCGGCAACCGTGATGGTCGCCACGAACGGCCACCGCCTCGCGAAGATGTCGCGCGAACTGGACGTCAGCGGCTCGCCCGACGAGGCAGACCTTATCATTCCTCCGAAAGCGCTGAGCCAGGTGCAGAAGCTGTACCCTGCCGACACGGTGCTTCAGGTCGCGCGTTCGGAGAATCACCTGGCGTTCCGGTCCGCCGACCGGGAGGTCTTCACGTCGTTGATCGAGGGACCGTATCCGAACTACGAGCAGGTCATTCCGAAGGACAACGACAAGGTTGCGACCGTGAACCGGGCGGGCCTCGAGACGGCGGTGCGGCGCGTCGCGGTGATGGCGGATGACTCGACGAGGCGCGTACGCCTCTCCTTCCGGTCCGGCGACCTCGGGTTCAAGGTTCAGACGCCGGATCTCGGGGAAGCGGAGGACGCGCTGTCGCTGGATTACGAGGGCGAGGACATTCAGATCGGCTTCAATGCGACGTACCTCCTCGAGGTGCTGCGGCACATGCCGGAGGAGGACGTTCGAATGACGTTCAAGGCGCCGGAACGGGCGGCGACCTTCTCTCCCGCGAGCGGCGAACCGGATTACCTCTGCCTCGTAATGCCGCTGCGCATCCTCGACTGAGTCGCGGGCACAAATGACGACTTGCGCGAGGTGCGGGCAGGAGAGCGCCGCGTTCGACCGCTGTCCGTTCTGTGGAGAGGCTGCGGCCAGCTCCGAACGGGAGCGCGCGGGCGAGGCGGAGGGCGCAGAGGAGCTTAACCTGCCCGCGTGGGAGGATCCGGCGGTACCCTTCCCGGTGAACCTGATCGAGACGTGGCGCCGCAGCGTGTTGGAGCCCGGCGCTTTCTTCGCCCGCGGGCCCTTCGATCGCGCGGCGGTGCGCCCAATTCTCTACTACCTCGTGATCAGTGTCCTCGGAGCGGCGCTCTCGCTGACCTGGGGAGCGTTGCTGCCGACGACGCAGCCGGGCTTCGTGGAGACGGTCGCCGAGGTCATGAACATCGCGCTGCCGGATGCGGCGGCCACTGCGGGCTCCGCCGGGAGGCTCGCGGATTTCTTCCTCGCCCCGTTCTGGGCGGCGCTGTCCCTCGTCATTGCGAGCCTGCTCCTCCATCTGTTCGTACTCCTGCTGGTCCCCGGGCGTCGAAGCCTCACAGCCACCGTGCGCACGGTCTGCTACGCGTGCGGACCCGGCGTCTTCGCCATCATCCCGTTCGTCGGAGGAGTGGTGGCCTGGGTCTGGGGAGCCGTGCTGACGGTGATCGGCCTGCGAGAGGCGCACCGGACCACGACCGGAAGGGCCTTCGCGGTATGGCTGCTGGCGGCCGCCCTCCCGGTCGCCTTCCTGCTGCTGGGGGTCCTGCTGATCATCGCCCGCGTGGCAAGCGGAGTTTGAGCGCCCCTTCGGACCGCATGCATCCCGGGACGGCCGCCGTGACTCCACGGCCGGCCGCCACCGTCGTCGTCGCCACCCAGACGGCGGCCGGGCTGGAGCTCCTCCTGCTTCAGCGGCCCGCCGACGCCAGGTTCGGAGCCGGCGCGTGGGCCTTTCCGGGCGGCGCGATCGACGGGGATGACGCTTGCGCGACGTGGGCGGACCGACTTCCGAGCGCGGGCGAAACCGCGGCGTGCGCGGCGGCGTTGCGTGAATTGTTCGAGGAGACGGGGATCATGCCGGCGCCGCTGCGCGGCTGCGGACCGGAGGCGCTGGTCGACGCCCGGCGGGCGCTGCTCTCGGAGCGGATCCGCTTCTCGCAGGTGGCGGAGCGCCTCGAACTCGACTTCTCGTCCACACGCATCGTGTACTTCGCGTGCTGGATCACGCCGCGCGGCGCGGCGCTGCGGTTCGACACCCGTTTCTTCCTCCTCTCGCTGGAGGAGCGGCCGCGTCGCCTGAATCTGACGCCGGAACACGAGGCGGCGATCTGGACCACGCCGGCCTCGGCGCTCCGGCGCTTCTCCGCCGGTCGGCTGCCCATGATGTTCCCGACCGCAAGGACGATCGAGCGGCTCGCCGGCTACCGGTCGGTCGAGGACGCCATGACGGCACTCAGCGGGGTTCCCGTGGAACCGGCGCTCGTCAGGCTGGGCGTCGGCGAGAAGGGGCCAACGCCGCTCGCCCCGGGAGACCCCGGGTACGACGAGATCCAGTGACGTCGGGGGTAGGACCGGCCCACGTCGTTCGGCACGGATCCGGCATCACGGCGGTTCGTGCCGACAATCCGGGCCCTCTCACGCTGACCGGGACGCAGACGTACGTGATCGGGACCGGGCCGCTGATCGTCCTGGACCCCGGACCGCAGGATGAAGCGCACCTCGGCCGTGTCGACGATGTGATCGCCGGAAGACCGGTGGCGGCGGTCTGTCTGACGCACGCGCACGCCGACCACGCGGCGGCCGCGGCGGCGGCCGCCGGCCGCTGGGGAGAACTCCGCGCCTCGGCCGCCACCCTCGACCTCGTGGGGTTGGCGGGCCGGGCGCTGGCGGAGGACGAGGCCATGGCGCCGGGGAAGGGACTCCGTCTGCGCGCGATCCCGACGCCCGGTCATTCCGCGGACCACGTCTGCTACCTCCTCGAACCCTCGCGCACCCTCTTCACCGGGGATCTCGTGCTCGGAGAAGGGAGCACGATGATCGCCCACCCGGATGGGTCCGTGGAGGCCTACCTGGCGAGTCTCGCGCACCTCGCGGCCCTCCGTCCCGAACGTCTGCTCCCCGGACACGGCGCACCCGTCGAGGACGCGCTCGCACGCCTCGAGGAATGCCGCACGCACCGGCTGGAGCGCGTGGCGGCCGTCCGGCGGGCGCTGCAAGCCGGCGCCCGAACCCCGGAACGGATCCGGGCCGCGGTCTACGGGGACCTTCCCGCCTCCCACCACGCGGCGGCCGACCTTACGATCCGCGCCTACCTCGCCTTTCTCGGGGAGACAGCTCTCGGGGAGATCTCTTCGTCGATCAGCCGTCGGAGATAGGCGGGAAAGGCGAGGTTGCCGAGTTCCCCGCGGCCGATCCAGCGGTGCGGCCGCGGGTTCGTGACCTCACCCGATCGCCACCGGGCCCCGTGCACGGTGAGCCGCAGACGGAAGTGGCTGAACGCATGCCGCAGGACGCGAATTTCCTCACCCACGCGGCAGTCGAGGCCGAACCCTTCTCGAAGAACTCTCGTGAGCGCCGGCGCGGGCGGGGTTGAAGAGGGCAGCCCGACGGAGGGAAAATCCCACAGACCGCCCAGGAGTCCGTCCGATGGCCGCCGCAGTACGAGCACCCGTCCGCCGCGACGGACGATGGCCGCCGCCTCGACCCGCTCGGGGGATCGGGCGCGCGTCTTCCTCGGGGGCCGCTCCCCGACCGTTCCCCGGCGCAGTGCCAGGCATCGATTCGACAAGGGGCACGCTCCGCACCTCGGCCGGCGCGGCGTACAGACCGCGCTCCCGAGGTCCATCAGCGCCTGGTTCACATCTCCCGGCCGCTCCGGGTCCGCGGCGAGGAGGGCTCGCGCGGCCCGCTCGAGCTCGGAGGGAGAGGCCGTCTCGAGATCGCCCAGGCGCGACAGAACGCGGCGTGCGTTCCCATCGACCGCGGGTTCCGGCAGCCCGAACGCCACGCTGGCAACGGCGCCCGCCGTATAGGGGCCCACGCCCGGGAGCGTCCGCAGCTCCGACACCGCCCGCGGGACCCGGCCGCCGTATTCCGAAACCACGCGCCGCGCCGCCCGCCGCAGGTTGCGGGCCCGCGCGTAGTACCCCAGACCCTCCCAGAGACCGAGGACCTCGTCCTCCTCCGCCTCCGCGAGGGTCCATACGTCGGGGAAGCGGTCCATGAACCGCCGATGGTACGGCGCGGCGGTCTCCACTCGCGTCTGCTGCGCCATGACCTCAGCCACGAGGATCGCGTAGGGGTCCCGCTCTCCACGCCACGCGATGTCGTCCCGCTGCCGCGCGTCGAACCACTTCAGCAGCGGCGCCGCCACCGCGGCCGCGTCCGGGTCAGCGCGTGGCTTCGGGGAAGACGCCATCGAAGATGAACACCGCCGGTCCGGTGAGGCGGATCCGCCCCGCCTCGAGGAACTCCACCGTCAACGGGGCCCCCGACCGGACCAGGAACTCGACCCGGTCCCCCGCCTCGCCCGCGGCCCGGAGCGCGAACGCCGCCGCCATGCAGCCGCTGCCGCAGGCGAGCGTCTCGCCCTCCACGCCCCGTTCGAAGGTGCGGATGGCCACCGTCTCTCCGTCGCGGGCCACAAGGTGCACGTTCGCCCCTCCCGGGCCGACATCCTCCCGCCACCGCAGGGGCCGGCAGATATCGTCGAAGTTCTCCACATCCACCGACGGGACGGGGACCACAAGGTGCGCGGTTCCCGTCCGCACGAGCCATGCGTCACGTTCCCGCGGATTCCCGGTTCCGAGGCGCGCCCGCAACTCGCGTTCCACGCGAACGTCGAGCGCGTATTCCAGGGCCACGCCGTCCTCCCGCACCCTCGCGAGGATCTCACCGTCGTCCGTCACGAGGATGTGATCGGGCGGCACGAGCCCCCGCTCCACCGCGTAGCGCGCCGCGCAGCGCGAACCGTTCCCGCAGGTGGAAAACTCGGAGCCGTCGCAGTTGAAGAACCGGAGGCGGACGACTTCTTCGCTGAGGCTTCGGACGGTGATCAGCCCGTCCACGCCGACGCCCGTCGCGCGGGGGCACAGCGCGGCGGCCAGGGCCCCCGCATCCCGGAGCCCCAGTTCTTCGCCGCGCACGATCACGAAGTCGTTGCCGGCTCCGGTGTATTTGCTGAATAACGACATGTTTCAGAGGGAGGGCAGGGCGAAAAGGAAGCCGGCCGCGAGCATGAAGCCCACGGCCGGCTCTTGTCTCAACCGAAACCTGACTCGACGCGACGCCGGCAAGGCACCGCAGCCTTCAGGTCGGCGCATGTCTCGGGCGCCACCGGTTCAAGACCGGTTTACGCTGCCTCGAGGCGATCGCTTGCCCGTGCCGAGTCAGACCCGGTTCTACATCCTGCAGACACTAGATCACCTCCTTCCAAAGGGTTTACGGATAGGGCATGAAAGCACCTGTTGTGGGCCATGATGCCGTGCGCTCGCCCGCGCTGCAAGTTTTTTTGCCTTGCTGGCCCCGCCACCTTGCGTGAGAATCAGGCCGGCCAGACGGCGAGGAGGAGATGACGGACAGCCCGGAACAGGCGTTGTCGCCGGAGGAGCGGCAGGCGACGGTGGACCGTCTCTGCGCACATTTCGCGCGCGACGCCATGAACACGACGGAACTGGAACGCCGCCTGGACATCGCGTACGCCGCGCGCACCCGGGCCGAACTCGTTGCGCTCGAGCGAGACCTCCCCGCACTCCGGAGCGAAACACGCCCCGCCGGGCCCGCCCCCGTGGCGACGGCCTCCGTGCCGGTGGATCCGGCCCGTCCCGTCCAGGAGAACGACCTCATCGTCTCCATCTGGGGGGCGACGGAGCGCAAGGGCAGCTGGATCCCGCCCCGCCGGCTCAACGCCGTCACCGTGATGGGGGGTACGGATCTCGATTTTCGGCAGGCGACGTTCGCGACGGAGACGGTTTCGGTCCGGCTCCTTGCGCTCATGGGAGGCGTGGACATTGTTGTCCCTCCGGGGGTCCGCGTCGAGTGGGGCGGCATCGCGCTGATGGGGGGCGTGAGTACGCCGGAACCGGACACGCCGCCCGCCCCGGACGCTCCCGTCATCCGGATCAGCGGCCTCGTCTGCATGGGAGGTGTCGATGTCGTCGAGCGACACCCGGGCGAGAGCGCGAGGGACGCACGGAGGCGGATCAAAAGGGACCGCAGAGCCCGGCGAAGACTCGCCTCGGGCGACTAGCGGCGGAGTTGCTTGACGCCCGGCTCGCGGCTCGGGTATAGTCCCCACGCCGCCAACCCAGAGACGCTCGATCCGAAGCAAGGCAGAGGGTACGCATGTCGGACATTCCGGAAGATCTCAAGTACACGCCCGAGCACGAATACGTGCGGGAAACCGACGTCGACGGCGAGGTCTTGATCGGGATCACGGACTACGCCCAGGGCGAACTGGGCGATGTCGTCTACGTCGAACTTCCCGCGCCCGGCGAGGAGTTCGGACAGATGGAAGCGTTCGGAACCGTCGAGGCCGTGAAGACCGTATCCGAACTCTTTTGCCCGACAGCGGGAGCGGTCGTGGCGGTGAATGACGCGCTGGAGACCGACCCCGGTCTCGTCAACAGCGATCCCTACGGAGAAGGATGGATGATCCGGCTCGCGCTGGAAGCGCCCGACGACCTCAACGACCTCCTCACCGCCGAACAGTACGCCGCCCTCGTCGCCGACGGGGACGAGATCTGACGGCCCGCCCCTGAACATGCGGTTTGAGATGGAGCCGTTCGGCGAGTTCGCCGGGCGCCACATAGGACTGGCGCCCTCGGACGTGGAGCCGATGCTGGAGGTGGTCGGCGCGAAGAGCCTGAGCGAACTCGTCGAGGAGACCGTTCCCGAACCGATCCGCCTGGGTCGCGACCTCGACCTGCCCGAAGCGATCACCGAGAGAAGGCTTCTCGATCACGCGGCGGAACTCGCGCGTTCCAACCGCCCCTTCCGTTCCTATCTCGGTCTGGGATATCACGGGACGCTGACACCTGGCGTCATCCTCCGGAACATCCTTGAGAACCCCGGCTGGTATACACAGTATACGCCCTATCAGGCCGAGATCTCGCAGGGGCGCCTCGAGGCGCTGCTCAACTTCCAGACGATGGTCATCGACCTCACGGGGCTTCCGATCGCGAACGCCTCGCTCCTGGACGAAGGAACCGCCGCGGCGGAGGCGATGCTCATGCTCTGGGGCAGCAGGGGGAGCGACGACCGGAACGTCTTCCTCGTGTCCGAGGCCTGCCATCCCCAGACCGTCGCCGTCGTCCGCGGCCGGGCGCGGCCGCTCGGAATCCAGGTCCGCCTCTTCCAGCACGGCGACATCGCGGCCCACGATCCGGACGACGCCTTCGGCGCGCTTCTGCAGTACCCGACCACGGAGGGTGCGGTCGTCGACTATCGGGGTCTCTGCGACGCCCTTCACGAGCACGGGGCCGGGGTTGTGGTCGCTGCCGACCTCCTCGCCCTCGCGCTGCTCGTGCCGCCGGGCGAGTTCGGCGCGGACATCGCCGTCGGCAACTCTCAGCGGTTCGGCGTACCCATGGGTTACGGCGGGCCGCACGCGGCCTACCTCGCCGCCACGGACGCGTTCAAGCGCAAGCTGCCGGGACGGATCATCGGAGTCTCGGTCGACGCGGACGGGAACCCGGCGCTCCGGATGGCCCTGCAGACGCGCGAGCAGCACATTCGGCGGGAGAAGGCGACCTCGAACATCTGCACCGCACAGGTGCTGCTCGCGATCATGGCCGGCATGTACGCCGTGTATCACGGACCGGAGGGTATCCGCGCCATCGCGACCCGCGTCCGAAAGTTGACGTGGACCCTCGCCCGCGGACTGGAGCGGCTCGGGCACACGATCGTTCACGAGCAGTTCTTCGACACCCTGCAGGTCATCCCCTCGGGCTTCACGTCCGCGGAGATCCTCGCCAAGGCTCGCGAACGCGGCATCAACCTGCGGGACTTCGAGGACGGGACCGTCGGAATCGCGCTCGACGAGACGGTGCGGGGCGAGGACCTGGAAGATCTGTTCGCGGTCTTCGGGGGCGAAGGGGAACGGGAACTCGGCGCCGGAGACGTTGCCGCGGACATTCCGGAGCCCGTCTATCCCGCGGAGCTCGCGCGCGCCTCGAGCTACCTCGAGCACCCGGTCTTCAACCGGTACCATTCCGAGACCGAGATGCTGCGGTACATCCATCGGCTCGAAACCCGGGACCTGTCGCTGAACACGAGCATGATCCCGCTCGGATCCTGCACGATGAAGCTCAACGCGACATCCGAGATGATCCCCGTCACCTGGCCGGAGTTCGGGGCTCTGCACCCGTTCGCCCCCGTGGACCAGGCCGAGGGGTATGGACGCCTGTTCGACGATCTGGAGCGGTGGCTCTGCGAGATGAGCGGGCTGCCCGCCTGCTCGCTGCAGCCGAACTCGGGGGCGCAGGGCGAGTACACCGGCCTGCTCGTCATCGCGGCCCGACACGAGGACCGGGGCGAGGGAGCCCGGGACGTGTGCCTCATCCCGTCGTCGGCGCACGGGACGAATCCCGCGAGCGCGGTGATGGCCGGGATGAAGGTCGTCGTGGTCCGCTGCGACGAGAATGGGAACATCGACGTCGACGACCTGCGCGCGAAGGCGGAGAAACACTCCGACCGGCTCGCGGCGACGATGATCACGTATCCGTCCACCCACGGGGTGTTCGAGTCGGCGATCCGGGAGGTGACGGACATCGTCCACGAGCACGGCGGACTCGTGTACCTCGATGGCGCCAACCTCAACGCCCAGGTCGGCCTCTGCCGGCCCGGCGATTACGGCGCCGACGTCATCCACATCAACCTCCACAAGACGTTCGCCATTCCGCACGGCGGCGGGGGGCCGGGGATGGGTCCGATCTGCGTGACGGACGAACTCGCGCCGTACCTGCCGGGACACCCGCTCGTCGATGTGGGCGGCGAAGCCGCGATCCCGCCGGTCTCCGCGGCGCCGTGGGGGAGCGCTTCGATTCTGCTCATCTCGTGGGCCTACGTCGCCATGCTCGGCCGGGACGGCGTGCGAGCGGCGACCGAGGCGGCCGTTCTCAACGCGAACTACATGGCGAGTCGTCTGAGCGAGCACTTCGATGTCCTCTACCGCGGCGAGCACGGGCGGGTCGCGCACGAGTTCATCCTCGACCTGCGTCCGCTGCGGCGGGGGACGGGAGTGACGGATGAGGATGTCGCGAAGCGACTCATGGACTACGGATTCCACGCGCCCACGATGTCCTTCCCGGTCGCGGGGACGATCATGATCGAGCCCACGGAGAGCGAGTCGAAGCGGGAACTGGACCGGCTCGTCGACGCTCTGGTCTCGATCCGCGAGGAGATTCGGAGGATCGCGGAGGGGACGCTGGATGCGAAGGACAACCCGCTGAAGAACGCACCCCACACCGCGGAGATGGTGACGTCGGATACATGGGGCCACGCGTACACGCGGCGGGAAGCGGCGTGGCCGGCGCCTTCGACCCGGGAGTGGAAGTTCTGGCCGCCCGTGCGCCGCGTGAACAACGCGTACGGAGACCGGAACCTCGTCTGTGCGTGTCCGCCGATCGAGAGCTACGACACCGAGACCGCCGGCTCAGGCCAGGCAGGCGCATAGACCCGGAGGGAAGCGGATGGCACGACTCATCTTTCACGGCCAGAGCTGCTACGAGATCGAGACCGCGGACGGAACGCGGATCCTCATCGACCCGTTTCTGACCGGGAACCCCGTGGCCGATGTGGGACCGGAGCACTTCACCGACCGCCTCGACTATCTCCTCCTCACGCACGGGCACGGCGACCACATCGCGGATGCCTGGGACATCCTCGAGGCGACGAACGCGCAGCTCATCGCCACGTATGAAATCGTGTCCTACGCCGGGGAGGTGCAGGGGCACGCGAACGCCCACCCCATGCACATCGGCGGCGCCCACGAGTTCCCGTTCGGGCGCGTCAAGCTCACCGTGGCCCTCCACGGCGGGAAGATCGACGCGCCGGGCGCGGAGGCGTACACGACGACGCCCGCCGGCATCCTCCTCACCGTGGACGGCACCCGCGTCTACCACGCCGGCGATACGGGGCTCACGCGCGACATGGAACTGCTGAACGGGGAAGTGGATGTGGCGCTGGTGCCGATCGGCGACAACTTCACGATGGGCCCGGAGGACGCCGCGCGCGCGATAGGGATGATCGAACCCCGCATCGCCGTTCCGAACCACTACGGCACGTGGGAGTTGATCGACGTCGATCCGGCCCGCTTCGTGGACGCCGTCGGCGACACGGCCGAGGTCGTGATCCTCGAGCCCGGAGAGGCTCTGGAGTTGTGACCGCGCGGCGCGCGCGTGCCCGGCCCCGGGGATCGCCATGCATCGTACTCCCCTACGCCGTGGCGGACGGCGCCCGCAACATGGCCGTGGACGAGGCGATGCTCGAACTCGCCGCGGGGGGTTCGACGCTGCTCCGGTTTTATGGCTGGGAGCCCTGGTGCCTGTCGCTCGGGCGGCATCAGGAGGCTCCGGACCGGCTGCTAGGGCGCTCACCGGATGAACTCCGCCCCGGCGTCGACGCCATCCGGCGGCCGACGGGCGGTCGATCCGTCTTTCACGGGCCGGAGATTACGTACGCCTTCGCCTGTCCCGCGCGGGCGTGGGGCGGGCCCCGGGCCGTCCTGCGAACCGTGCACCGCGCATTGGCCGAGGGGCTGCGCGCCCTGGGAGTCCCGCTCGACGCGGTTCGGGACGACGATGCGGAGGCGAGTTTTGCGGAGGCCGCCCGCATCTCCGCCGCGAGCTGCTTTCGCGATCCGGCCCCTGGAGAACTCACCGCGCACGGTCGCAAGCTCGTGGGCAGCGCCCAGTGCCGTCGCCGCGGAGGCGTGCTTCAGCACGGGTCCATCCTCCTGGAGGACAGACAGCGCCTCGGCGACCTGGATGGAGGCGACGTCGGGCCGGAGGAGAGCGCCGCAGCGGGGGTCTCCGGGAAGGGACCCGCGATCGGCCTGAACGAGTTGCTCGACCCGGTGCCAGACCGTCGCCTCATCGTCGAGCGTCTCGCCGACAGCGTGGCCCGCGCGTTCGGAGCGCCCGCCCCGGCCGCGACGAAGGCTCCCGCGGGGATCGCGACCTCCGCGGCTCTGACCCGCCTTGCCGCCGGCTACGAGCGCATCCACCGCGCCGGTGCCTGGCTCTGGCTCCGGGAACGGCCTCTCCCGCCGCTTGACGGTCCCGCAGACCGCTTCTAGCTTGGTTCCGCTCGTGCTCAAGCGCATCCGCGCCGGACGTTGCGAGTCAGTCAATCGATCCACCTTACGGGGAGGCCCACCTTGATCGCGTCCACACTCTGGTTGCAGGAGACACTGACGCTGGGCGAAGGACAGACGCTCAACCTCGCGGAGATCTGGGAGGCCGGGGGGTGGATGATGTGGCCGCTCGGCGCCGCGCTGGCAATCGGGATCCTCATCATCCTCTGGAAGCTCGTCGACCTCCAGTTGAAGGGCGGCAAGAACAAGAACGTCCTCCGGGAAGCCGACGAACAGATCGCCGCCGGCCACCTCGATGAGGCGCTCGAACTCTGCACCGAGTCCGGCGCTCCGGCGGGGAACGTCCTCAGCGCGGGGCTCTCGCGGTACAACGAGGGGACCGACCGCGCGACGCAGGCGGTGGAGAATGCCGGCGCCATCGAAGTCGCGGGGCTCGAGAAGGGTCTCGTGTGGCTGGCGACGCTGTCGAACGTCGCTCCGCTCCTCGGCTTCCTCGGAACCGTGATCGGGATGATCATGGCCTTCCAGGCCATCGAGATCGCGGGCGAAGTGGAAGCCACCCTGGTCGCCGGCGGGATCAAGGTCGCACTCATCACCACCGCCACCGGCCTCACGATCGCGATTCCGATCAACATCTTCCACAACTACTTCGTGACGAAGATCGATCGCCTCGTCATCGACATGGAAGAGAGTGCACAGCGTCTCATCGACGCGCTGCACGAGCGGGTGGCCGCCTAGAGAAGAAGGAGCCGGTCGCCGCGGCGTTTCGCGGTGCTCGCGAGGGGTTCCGAACGAGCGGCCCGCCATCCCGGCGGGCCGCTTTTTTTCGGATCCGGGGGGCCTCCGCTTGCATCGAGGGCACCGGAGCATTGAAGTTCGTTGTCGGGCCGCAGGCCGGGGCCCCGGCGTGAGTGGGGTGGGGACGACGTGGGAAGGAGGCCTTCCTGTGCATGTTCAGCGGCATATCCGGCGCCTTCAGCGCATCCATCGCGTACGCGGTCTCTGGTTGGCGTCGCTACTGATGCTCGTCCTGGCGTTCCCTCTCGCCGCGCAGACCGGGAACGCGGCACGCCCATCGGACCCCGCCGAGGTCACGCCGACGACGGCAAACGCGCGGCGCCTGCTCGATGCCCGGATGCCGGTCTCGGCATCGGCTCTGCTGGCGCGCGAGCTCGCCGCGGGCGAGGTGCGAGGGGACGAGATCGTGCTCCTGGCGGCGCAGGCCTTCGCGGATCAGCGGGCATGGGCTTCCGTGCTGGGCCGCCTCTCGGGGAGGGAGGGTCCACCCACGGCCACGCAGTCGCAAGCGGCGCTCCTCCTCGCTCGAGCGTACGCGGGACTCGACAGCCTGACCCGATCCGCGGCGCACTACCGCGCGTATCTGGATGCGGTCGACGGGACGCCTCCGCTCCGCGCGCGGGTGGAGTTCGCCCGCGTCTCCTACCGGCGGTATCACTGGTTCGAAGCGCGGGACCAGCTCGTCCTCGCCGAGCGCGAGCACCCCGAGTTCGCTCCGTGGTTGCGGCTCTCGCGCCTCTACGCCCTGGCGGAGGCCGAGGACCGGGACGCCTTCGCCCTCGCCGACTCGATCGTACGCGAAGCCCGCGTACCGGCCGACTCCGCACTCCTCCCGGCGGCGCGCCTGGCCTTCGAACTCGGGGATCCCGAACGCGGGGCCGCGCTCGCGGGCCGCGCCGGAAGGGGCGTCCGGAACATCCTCGCCGCCCGGCACCTCGGACCGCACTACCTGGCGACCGGGGACTCCGCCGCGGCGGAGTCGGCCTTCGCCGCCGCGATCGCGAGAGGCCTTCAGACGCCGGAGACGGGGCCGGCCCTCCTCGCGCTCACGCGATCGTGGCGGACCCTGCGCGATGTCGGGCGCTCCGACACCCGCGCCGGTCGTCGCTCCCGTGGCGCCGGCTACCTGTCGGAGGCGCTCGAGCTCGCACCCGCGGGCGAGCGCCCCGGCATCGCCGAGTCTCTCGCTTCGACCTACATGGCGCTGGGCAATCCCGGACGGGCGGCGGAGACGCTCGCCCCGTGGACCGGGGATCCCGCTTCCGTCACCGCGCCCCGGGCGTCGCTGTGGATGCTCGCCGCCAGCATCTACCGTGCGCTCGGACGCCCCGGCGACGCCGCGACGGCGCACGAGACGGCCGCCCGCGGCTCCGGGGATGTCGCCGCCCGTGCCGCCTACCTGCTCGCGGACCTCGAACACGATGCCGGCCACCCGGACATCGCTGCGGAGGGTTTCGAACGCTCCTACCGCGCCTTCCCGGAAGCGAGCTACGGCTCGCGGTCGCTGGAACGGCTCGCCCTTCTCGCGTACCACGAAGGCCGCTACCCGGAGGCGCGCGCGCTCCTGGCCGAATACCGCGAGCGCTACCCCGAGGGCGGATGGGTCCAGGGCGCCATCTACTGGAGCGGCAAGGTGGCGGAAGCGCTGGGGGACACCCAGGCCGCGAGCGCGTTCTACGCCCGCGCCCTCCGGTACAACCCGCTGGACTACTACGCCATCCTCGCGGAGCCCCGCACCGGCACCGACCGTCTGGCCACGATCGATCTCGGGGAAGCGGAACCGCTGCCCGACCTCGATCCCGTCCACGTGACCGCGCTCCGGCGCATGAACGTGCTGCGGGAGGTGGGTTGGCCCGAGCGAGGGCGCCGGGAATACCGCCGGGCGAGCGAGCGCGGACCGTCGACCTACGGCGCGATCCTCGCGTTCGCGCACGCGCTGAACGCCGCGGAATGGACGCGGGAGGGGATTCGCGAAGGGTGGCGCGCGCAGGCCATTCGCGGGCGCTGGACGCGGCCGCTACTCGAAGCGATCTATCCGCTGCCCTATCGCGAGGCCCTCGTCGCCGCCGCGGAGCGGAACGGATTGCCGCCCCACTTCGTCGCCGGACTCTCGCGTCGCGAGTCGATGTTCGACCCCGAGATCCGCTCCGTCGCGAACGCCATCGGCCTCATGCAGCTCCTGCCGGAGACGGCCCGCAACGTTTCCTCCCGCGCCGGACTCGCCGGCTATCGCCGCCACCAACTCACGGTCCCGCAGGTCAACCTGATGCTCGGGACGCGGTACCTGTCGGAAGTCCTCCGCCGCTTCGAAGACTTCGATATCGCGGGGATGATCTCCTACAACGCCGGCCCCCACCGCTACACGCGCTGGCGCGACTTTCCCGAGTTCTCCGATGAGGAAAAGCTGGTCGAGCGAATCCCCTACCGGGAGACGCGCGAGTACGTTCGGGCGGTCACGGAACTCGCCGAAATCTACCGCTTCCTGTACCCGGATCTGGCCTCCGCGAAGCCCTGAACAGGCGGTCTTCGACGGCCCCGCGACGGGCCCGTAGCGACGTGTTGACGGTTCCAAATTGCTCGCATAGCATAGGTGCGTCTCGAGTCCGGCGGGGCGAAAAACGATGCACGGCGAGCCGCGCGACGCGCCCGCAACACCCATCACCGATGTTCGCAGGAGGCAGGATGCCATCAGGTACGGTAAAGTGGTTCAACGACTCCAAGGGGTACGGTTTCATCGAGCAGCCCGACGGCGGCGATGACGTCTTCGTCCACTATTCGTCCATCGACATGGACGGGTACAAGACTCTCGTCGAAGGGATGGCGGTGGACTACGAGTTCACGCAGGGCGACAAGGGCTTGCACGCGACCCGCGTCGTGCGCACCGCCTGACCGGACGCCGTAACCGAGCCGGAGCTTCACGCGCCCCGCCCCACCCGGCGGGGCGTTTTTCTTGTCCCAGGCTTTGCCAGGGACGGCCCCCCCGCCATACATAGATGCCATGCCGACCCTCTCCGACAGCCCGTGAACGCCGTGTGGCGGCGCCAGGCGCGGTGAAGCCCGCACGGGCCTCTCGTCCGTCGCTCTTCCTGCTCGATGGCTACGCGCTCATCTACCGCGCGTTTTTCGCCATGATCAACCGGCCGCTCACGACCTCCAGCGGCGAGAACACGTCGGCTCCCTATGGAATCGCCCGCTTCCTCATGCGGCTGATCGCCGATCACGCGCCCGACTATCTCGGCGTCGCGTTCGATGCCGGCGACAGCTTTCGCACCGACATCTACCCGGACTACAAGGCCACGCGAGAGAAGATGCCCGACGAACTCCGGGCGTCCCTCCCCAGGTGTCGAGAGGTCTTCGACGCCTTTCGGGTGCCCGTCATCGAGGCGGAAGGGTGGGAGGCGGATGACGTGATCGGGACCCTCGCGCAGAAGGCCGCGCGCCGTGATCTGCGCACCGTCATCGTCTCCGGAGACAAGGACTTCCACCAGCTTGTGGACGACCGCACGGCGTTGCTCAATCCGGGCCGCGGCGGACCCGCCGGAGTGGAACAGGTGTGGGTGACGCCGGACAACGCCGAGGAGCGGTTCGGCGTGCCGCCGGAGCGCGTGACGGACTTCCTCGCGCTGCTCGGCGACGCGTCCGACAACGTCCCCGGCGTGCCCGGCATCGGGAAGAAGACCGCGCCGGCGCTCATCCGGCAGTTCGGCGACCTGGAGTCCATCCTCGCGCGGGCGGACGAGGTCAAGGCCGCACGGGCCCGAAACGCGCTTCTAAAGCATGCCGACGATGCCCGGCGCTCCAGGCAGCTGGTGACGATCCGCACCGATGCGCCCGTGAGCCTCGATCTCGAGAGCCTCCGGTCACGGACGCTGGACGCCGAAAAGGCGGCGGCCGTTTTCCGCGACCTGGAGTTCCACAATCTGCTGAGGGAGCTGGAGGCCCCGGCGTCCGAGGCCGAGCGCTTCGCCCCGGAGGTGGACGTCGTGGCGGATGCGGGTGGGCTGGGTGCCCTGCTGGCCGAGTGCTCGGACGCTCCGCGCATCGGACTCTTCGTCGCGGGCAGTTCCGACGATCCGCTCGGCGCCGATCTCGTCGGCCTCGCGGTCGCCGCCTCCGACGCCCGCGCCTTCTACCTGCCCCTCGGGCACCGGGCCCCGGAGATCCAGCACGATGCGGCGGGAAACCCTACGCTCGCCTTCGACGCGGGCGATCCGGTCGGCCTGCCGGGGCTGACGTCGTCCGACATGCGAGGCCTGCGGGAACTGCTCGCCTCGGACACCCCGAAACTCGGGCACGACCTCAAGTACGCCGCCCAGCTCCTGCGCCGGCACGGCGTCGAGTTGGGGGGGCTCGAGGACGACGACGCGTTCGACACGCAGATCTCCTCCTACTGCCTGGATCCGGCCCGCCGCGACCGCGCGCTCTCCACCCTCGGCCCCGATCGCCTCGGCGTCGCGCTCGAGACGGGCGACGCCATCACGGGCACCGGACGGAACCGCCTCCCCCTCGCATCGGTCGAGCCCGCGCGCGTCGCCGAATGGGCCGGGGCCCGCGCCGCTCTCCTGCACCGCCTCGCGAAGGTCGACGAAGCCGACCTCGTGCGCACCGGGATGGGCCGCCTCTTCCGCGAGGTCGAGATGCCGCTCGTCACGGTCCTCGCGAGCATGGAACGCGCGGGCATCGCGATCGACCTCGACTTCTTCGGCGAGCTGCGCGCCCGCCTGCGCCGCGATCTCGACGCCGTGCGCTCGGAGATCCACAAGATCGCCGGGACCGAGGTCAACCTCCGCTCCGTGCCGCAGATGCGGGCGCTTCTCTTCGACCAGCTCGCACTGCCCGTCCTCAAGAAGACGAAGACCGGGCCCTCGACGGACGAGTCCGTGCTCGAACAACTCGCGGCCATGGGCCACGAACTTCCGCGCCTCATCCTCGAACACCGGGAACTCGACAAGCTGGACGGCACGTACGTGGGCGTGCTCCCCGGCCTCATCGACGACCGGGGGCGCATCCACACCCGCTTCAACCAGACCGTCGCCGCGACCGGCCGGCTCTCCTCGTCGGACCCCAACCTCCAGAACATCCCGATCCGTCGGGCGCTGGGGCGCGAGATCCGGAAGGGGTTCATCGCTGCTCCCGGCCACTTGTTCACGGGGGCGGATTACTCCCAGATCGAGCTCCGCGTAATGGCGCATCTCTCGGGGGACGAGGCGTTCGTGGAAGCGTTCCGGGCGGAGCGCGACATCCACCGGGAGACGGCGGCCCGGATCTTCGGGGTCGAGCCGGATGACGTCACGCCGACCATGCGCGAGCAGGCGAAGACGATCAACTTCGCGACCATCTACGGCCAGGGCCCGTTCGCGCTCGCCCAGCAGCTCGGTATCTCGCGGGCGCAGGCGAGCGAGTTCATCGACGGATACTTCGAGAGGTTCGCGGGCGTGGCGGCCTACCTCGAGGAGATGAAGGAACTGGCGCGGGACCGGAACTATGTCGAGACGCTGTTCGGACGTCGCCGGTACATCCCCGAGATCCGGTCAAGGAACCCCGGGATTCGCGGCTACGGCGAACGGACGGCGACGAACTCCCCCATCCAGGGATCCGCGGCGGACCTCATCAAGGTGTCGATGATCCGGCTCCACGAGCGTCTCGCGGGAACCGACGCGCGCATGCTGCTGCAGGTGCACGACGAGTTGCTCATCGAGGCCCCGGAGTCCGATGTTGAAGCCATCGGCCGGATCGTGCGCGAGGAGATGGAAGGGGCCATCGAGCTGGCCGTCCCCCTGCGCGTCGATCTCGGGATCGGCCGCAACTGGTACGACTGCAAATTCGGGAAGGGACCGTGAACGCAGCCCGGATCGCCCTCATCGCCTGGACAGCGTCCGCGCTCGCGTGCGCGCCGCCCTCCACGCCGGACCGGCCCGCGGTGGACGGGGTCTCGCTGGACGGGGTCGCGGACCGCATGGCCGAACTGGGCGTGCCGGGCGTCAGCGTCGCGGTTTTAGTCGACGGCGAGATCGCCTGGGCGCGCGGCTACGGACTCGCCGACGTCGAATCAGGCCGGCCCGTGACGCGGAACACGCTGTTCCAGGCGGCCTCCATCTCCAAGCCCGTGGCGGCCCTCGCCGCCCTTCGCCTCGTCGAATCGGGCCGGGTGGACCTCGACGGGGACGTCAACGCCTATCTCACGAGTTGGCGAGTGCCGGACAACGCGTTCACCGAGCAGGGGCCCGTCACCCTGCGCGGGCTCCTCACGCACCGGGCCGGCCTCACCGTGTGGGGCTTCCCCGGGTACGGCCCGGACGAGGAGGCGCCGGACGGCCCAGGCGTTCTCGACGGCCGCGGCAACACCGACCCCGTGCGCGTCTACAAGGCGCCCGGCGAGAGCTGGCAATACTCCGGCGGAGGATACACGGTGATGCAGCAACTCGTGGCGGACATCCACGGCAGACCGTTCGCCGCGGTCATGCGCGAGGAGGTTCTCGACCCGCTCGGCATGTCCCGCTCGACCTACGAGCAGCCGATCCCCAACGAGCGGCAGGACGACATCGCGACGGGCTACCGGTCCGATGGCGAGCGCGTTCCCGGCGGGTGGCACACGTATCCCGAACAGGCGGCCGCCGGCCTGTGGACGACGCCGAGCGAACTCGCGCTCTACGCCCGGGAGGTGCAGCGTGCCTGGAAGGGTGAGTCGACCCGCGTGCTGGGAGAAGCGCTCGCCCGCGAGATGCTGTCGCCCGACGCGGACGACTGGGGGCTGGGCCCGGCGATCTCCGAGGACGGGGAACGCTTCCGGCACGGCGGCTCGAACCAGGGCTTCCGCTGCACGTTCGCCGCGTACATCGATGGGGACGACGGGGTCTTCGTGATGACGAACTCCGACTCCGGGAGCGAGCTCGCGGCGGAGATCGCGATCGCGGTCGCCCAGGCATACGGCTGGTCCGGACCCCGCGCCGAAGAGAGGGCGCCGGGCGAGGAAGGCACAGAAAGGGAGTAGATCACGATGGCGTGGAACCAGACCCGACGAGAGTTCGTGAAGACGTCCGCCCGCGCCGGCGGGGCGGTCGGCGTGCTCAGCGCCTTCGGCTCGGCCGCCTGCGCGGGGGGCGAGGCAGGCCCGCTTCGCATCCTCATCCTCGGCGGGACGCGCTTCATCGGCCCGCACCAGGTGAAGTACGCGCTCGACCGGGGCCACGAGGTGTCGATTTTCACGCGCGGGCAGACCGAGCCGCCGTTCTACCAGGACTACTTCGAGCGTGTCGAGCACCTGATCGGTGACCGGACGAGCGATCTGTCGGCACTCGAGGGCAGAGAGTGGGATGCCGTCATCGACAACTCCGCCTCCTACCCGAGTTGGGTCGCATCAACGACCGAACTCCTGCGCGGCCACGTCGACCGCTACCTCTTCGTCTCCTCCATCTCCGCCTACGCGGACTTCGCCCGGGTCGGGATCGACGAGGACTATCACGTCGGGCAGTTGTCGCCTGACGAGGCCGAGGACGACGGAGGCTACGGGCCCAGGAAGGCGCGCTGCGAGCAGTACGCGAGCGACGCCTTCGGCGAGAACGCGATCAACGTGCGCCCGGGGCTGATCATCGGGCCCGGCGACAACACGGACCGCTGGACGTACTGGCCGGTCCGGGTCGACCGCGGAGGGGAAGTGCTCGCCCCCAACACCCCCGCCGACCCGGTGCAGAACGTCGACGCCCGCGACCTCTCCGAGTGGATCGTGCGCCTCGTCGAGACTCCGGGAACCGGGGGCACGTACAACGCCACGGGAGAAATACAGCGGTTCGGCGACATGCTGGAGGAGATCCGCGGCGCGCTCGGCTCCGACGCCGCGTTCACCTGGGTGCCGACGGAGTTCATGGCGGAGCAGGACGTGGCGCCGTGGATGCACATGACGAACTGGACGCCGCCCGAAGGGGAAACGGTCGGCATGAACCAGGTTTCGGTCGCCGCCGCCGTGCAGGCCGGGCTCACGTTCCGCCCGCTCGCCCACACCGCCCGCGACACGGTCGAATGGTGGAACTCGCTCCCCGAGGATCGCCGCGCCGAACCCCGGGCCGGCCTCCCCGCCGAGTTGGAAGCCGAGGTCCTCGCCGCCTGGCACGCCAGTGCATGAGGACATGACGCGCCGTCATCGGATCGGCGCACTGGCGATCGCGGTCTCCGTCGCGGCCGGCTGCGAGGCGATTGGCGCCGGTCGGGTCACCGGCCAGCAGGTGTGCGACCGTCCATGGGAACTCGAGGAGACGCTTCGTCTGGGGTCCCCGGACGGCGAAGACGCGCTCACCTACGTGCGGGATCTGGCGACCCGGCCCGATGGAAGCATCTACCTCCTCCAGTCCTGGGATCCGATCCGCGTCTTCCGGTCCGACGGTCGACCCGCAGGAATGATCGGGCGTCAGGGAGAAGGACCGGGGGAGTGGGCACTTCCCCTCAGGCATGCAGGTTGGCTGGGCGACACACTTTGGGTGAGTCACCGGCTCGGGACGCAGTTCCTCTCGGCGGATGGCGAGGAGATCCGCCGCGTGAGCTTCAGGATCCGACTCCCTGCCGAGGGATCCTACCTGAGTCCCGGTCGGCCCCTCCCGGACGGCACCTTCCTGCCCTCCCGGTCGGTGAACGAGGACGCGGGGCTCTTTCTGAAGGCTGGCAGGGCCGCCCTGCGGCGCGTCTCGGCATCCGGCGAGATCGTGGATACGCTCGCCATGGTCGAGCGGCACCTGGGCCCGTACGCCCTCGAACACGAAACAGACCGGTATGGGTGGGGCGTTATGATCTCCCATCCGCTGGGCCCCTGGTCTGGAGAGTCCTGGCTCCCGGTCGCCGCAACGCCCGACGGCGCCGCCGTCGTCCTGATCGGGAAGGTGAGGGAGGAAGGGCAGGACGCGAGCTTCGATCTGCTCCAGATCCGGTTCGATGGCGACACCCTGCTCCATCGCACCGTTCCATACAAACTTCGACCCATCACGCGCGCCGAAGCGTCGCTGCAGCGGGAACGCATGGCCGACCAACTGGCCCGCGGCGGGTCTCCGTGGGACACGAGCAACCCCGAGCGGAAGCGGCGGATCGGGCGTGAACTCATCACCTTCCCCGAGCACTATCCGCCCGTGCGCCGGATCGTAGCCGGCGGGGACGGCTCGATGTGGCTCCTCCGCGAAGCGTGGCCAGACCCGGCCGACATCTGGGAAATCTACGGCGAAGACGGGGAACTCGAGGGCTCGGTGCGGATCGAGGGACCGGCGGACCACGATGACTGGGACCCGCGGCTACGAATTCTCCGCGCCAGTCGAACCGAAGTCTGGGCCACGACGCTCGGCGAGTTCGGTGTCCCCTACGTCCACCGATACCGGGTCGACCGCAACTGCCGTTGACCCCACTGGAACCTTCTCCGGTGTCCGGTGGTCAGAATCACAGTCACGATCACCGTTTCGCAGGCGACAACATGCTTCACAGGCTTCTCGAAACCCGGATGGGCCCGCTGGCGCTCGCGGTTTCCCTGGCCGTCATGGCGGCGTGCGATGGTTCGGAGACGGCGGGCGTCCGGGGGCCCGACCCGGAGCCCGAACCGCCGCCCCCGGCCGCGGCGACCACGGCGACGTACCGCGTGGTCTTCGAGTCGACGTGGAGCGCCTCGACGCACCCCACGAACTTCCCCGGCGGCGCACATCTGTCGCCGCTGATCGGTGCGGTGCACAACGCCGGCGTGACCTTCTGGGTCCGGGACGGCACCGCTACGCCGGGGATCGAGAGCATGGCCGAAACGGGCGGCACCGGTACGCTGACCGCGGAGATCCAGGCTGAGATCCCGGGAAACGCACTGGCGGTCGTCAACGGGTCCGGCATTCGCAGTCCCGGAAGTACGACGATCCAGGCGATCACCCTTCGGGAGGACTTCCCGCTCATCACCCTCGTCACGATGATCGCCCCGAGCCCGGACTGGTTCGTGGGCGTGTCCGGCCTGTCGCTGCGTGACACCGATGGAAACTGGATCGGGGAACTCGAGGTCGTGCTCTACCCGTACGACGCGGGGACGGACAGCGGCCCCGACTACGCCTCCGCCAACGACGACACGCAGCCGAGAGAGCCCATCCACAGCCTGCGGGGCGAGCGCCCCTTCTCCGACGAACCCATCGGCACCTTCACCTTCACGCGCACGGCCGCGTAGCGAGGGGGGGGGGCACGGACTTGTAGTCGGGCGCACGGCCCTCCCTCAGACGACGTCGTCGAGGAGGAAGAGGTCGGTGAGGAGCGCCCGCAGGTGGGATGAGGCGTTGAGGTTGTCGATCAACTGCGAGCTGATCGTCTCCTGGGCGAGGACGATCCGCACGGCCGCGCCCGCCCGGGCGGCGTCGGCCGACGTCACATCGATCATGTCACGGTAGGGGCCCGCAGGTTCCAACCCCTCCGCCGCAACCAGGCCGCCGAGATCGTCCGCCAGCGCCCGGAGCGCCGCGTCCGCCCGGCTCAGGTACTCGCGCAACTGGCCACCGACCTTCGAGGCTTCCTCCTGCTCGGCGCCGAGCGCGGCGTAGGAGAGGAAGAACTCGTACGCCTTTTCGAGGACCTCGATGTGGGCCTTCAGCTCCTCGCGGCTCAAGCGGTCACGACTCCGTCGGGATCCGCGGACGACGCGCTCCCTCCGGCCAGCTCGGATCCGGCGGGCTCCGTCCCCAGCTTCCAGAGGTCGGGGTCGTAGTGCTCGAGGTATTCCTCGCGCGTGATCCAGCCCTTGATCATCGATCGGGTCATCCAGCGCTTCTCGGGTCGGATCGCGAAGTAGATGTGGGCGATGACCATCGTGACGAGCCCGACGCCGCACAGCCCGTGCAGGACGAACACGAGGCCCCACGTGGAGTCGGAGAGGAAGTACGGGTTGCTCGCCCAGAACCAGGTGTCGACCCCCACCATCATGAGGAGTCCCGTGACGATAACTCCGCCCGACACGAGCGTGACGGCGTTGTGGTAGGCCCGCTGGTCGAGCGGGTACTTGCCGGACCGCTCCTCCTTGGCCGGCTGGCGGCGCAGGAACTTCCCGACCGCCCGGAAGGCCTGCCCGATCTCCTTCGTCCCGGTCCACACGGACCAGAAGTCCTGCTTCGTCGAGGCGTGGATGATGTGCCAGATGATGAGAAGGGTGAGGACGATCCCCGCGATCCAGTGGATCGTGACCCACGCGAACTGGACGCCGATCACGGGGAAGAATGCGGTGACGAGCAGCGTGAGCATCGTGGCGGCCATCAGCCAGTGGAAGGTCCGGGAAGCCGACGAATGACGCTCGACGCGCTCGGGGATGTCAGGTGCCGGCCCGACCGCGCTCTTCTCGGCCTTGGGCGCCATGATCCAGACGTACAGGTGGTGCCCGACCACGAAGAGGAAGCCGGCGATCGCGGCGGCCCAGAGCAGATCCCAGGCGACGCCGACGAGTACCTCCTGGCCCCAGGGATTCGGAGCTGTGCGGAGAATCTCCATCCGGGAGCTATCCTTTCCGGGCTGCTAGGCTGCGTCTCCTCGCACCGCTCGCCGGACGAGATTCCGCGCGAGCGGTACCTTGTAGTCGTTGTGGCGCAGCGGCTTGAAGCCGCGCGTGGCGAGTTCGCCGGCCGCCATGCCGGTGTCGTCGTTCGCCGGCATCCCCTGAATCAGGTCCTCGACATCGGTCAGCCGCACCGGCGTCGGGGCCACGCCGTTGACGGCGATCCGGGCGCGCTCGATCGTGCCGTTCGACTCCACGATCGCCGCGGCCACGCTGGCCAGCGCCCAGTCCCACGATTTCCGGTCGCGGACCTTCTCCCAGTAGAAGCGCCCACCCGCCCAGTCGCCGGGAATGCGCACGTGCGTCAGGAGGTCTCCCGGCTGCAGCACGGTCATGCGCTGGATGTCGATCTCCGGGCCGACGAAGAAGTCCTCGGCCTCGTAGACGCGCTCGCCGCCCGGGTTCCGCACCATCATCTGCGCGCCGAGGGCGACCAGCGCCCCGGCCGTGTCCGCGCCGTTGACGGCCACGCAGCGGCTTTGCCCGGTCACGGCGTGCTCACGGTTCATGGAGCGGGGCGTCCCCGCGTAGCAGATGTTCCCGCCCGCACGGTAGCACGGCCACCCGCCCCGGTAGTACCAGCAGCGGGTGTCCTGGATGAGGTTGCCGCCGAGCGTCCCCTGGTTCCGGATCTGCGGCGTCGCCACCTCGACGGCGGCCTGGGCGAGGATTCCGAACCGCGACCGCACCTCTTCGCTCGCCGCCACGTCGCGCAGCGAAGTCATGGCGCCGATCTCGAGCCCGTCCCCGCTCGCGCGGATGCCGGTCAGCTCGCTCACGGAGCCCAGCTCGACGACGACGTCGGGCCGCGTGATGCGGTCCTTGAACCAGTCCATCGAGTCGAGGCCGCCGGCCAGGACCCAGGTGTTGTCATGGCGCTCGAGCACGTCCAGCGCCTCGTCCACGCTCGTCGGCTGGAAGAGCTCGAACGCGGGCATCATGTCGCGAATCACGGCCATCGTTCTATCTCCCCTAGCTGTGGATCTCGGTGAGTGCGTGCGGCTGCGCCCGGCCCTCGAGTTCGGCCAGGATCACGTCCGTCGTCAGCGGGATCCGGCACAGGCAGCGCCCGCCGAGCGCGTCCGCGATCGCGGAGGTGACCGCCGCGGACCCGGCCCCGACCGGGGGCTCCCCGATCCCCTTGGCGCCGATCGGCGTCTGCGGGTCCGGCTCGCCCGCCGCCGCCCAGTCCATGCTGAGCGGCACATCAAGGATGCCGGGCGGTCTCGCGGTATAGAGCCGGTGGGCGAAGGGCACGCCCCACTTCGGGTCGAACACCCACTTCTGGCTGCGCGCCTGGCCGAAGCCCTGCACGCTGCCGCCGTGGATCTGTGCCGCGAGGCTGCGCGGGTGCACGACGACCCCGCAGTCGGCGGACCCCGTGTAGTCGATGATCCGCACGTCGCCGGTCTCGGTGTCGAGTTCGACGACCGCGAAGCCCACGACCCACGACCACGTCGACCCCTCGTGCGAGAAGTTGTCCCGCGCGACGCCCATCAGGCCTTGGCCCGCGAGCTGGCTGGCGGAGCCGCGCGTGTAGTCGTTGATGTCTTCCGGCAGCGCCTCACCGGAGTACTCGCCGCCCATGGCGATGGCGCGCTCGGCGGCCTGCGCGAAGCTCATGGAGCCTCCCGGTCCGCTCACGCGCGCACCCCCGACCTGGTAGGCGCTCGCCGAGCCGCCCAGGGCGGCGGCCGCGACCTCCTGCAGCTTCCGCTTCATGTCGAGCGCGGCGGCGTAGTTCGCGCGCGTGTGCGCGTGGATCGTCTGGCTTCCCGCCTGTACCGAACTGTACGGATGGTGCTGCGAGCTGTCGCCCCAGATGACCGCGCAGTCCTCCCACTCGAGGCCGAGTTCATCCGCAGCGGCCCGCGCAGTGTCCGCCATGGAGTGCGTGCCGAGGTTCCCGATCCCCTGGTGGATGTAGAGCTTCCCATCGGGGCGGATGAGCAGGAGTCCGTCGAACCCCGACGAACCGCCGACGTACGGGCTCAGGCCGACGCCGACTCCCGTGACCTTCGTCCCGTTCCGCTGTCCGCTGAGCGCCTGCTTCCCGGCCCAGTCGAACTGCGCCGCGCCCGCATCGATCGCCTCGCGCACGAAGGCGCTCGTCGTCGTGACCCGCTGTGGCCCGAACTCCGAGTCGTGCGTGGGAGCGTTGATCTTCCGAATTTCCACCCGGTCGATGCCAAGTTCGCGCGCCGCCTTGTCGACGAGCGGCTCCAGCATGGCGACGATCTGTGCGCCACCCGGCGCCCGCTGCGCCGCCCGCGGCGGCGTGTTCGTGTAGAGGGTGAGGCCGCGGAAGCGCATTGCGTCGGGCTGGTACATGAGGTCCGTTACGGCGCCCGCGGTGTTGTAGTCGCCCGACCGCCCGTAGGGCCCGTGGTCCTGAATGATGTACAGGTCGATCCCGGTGATCTTCCCATCGCTGCGGAAACCCATCTTCGTCCACGCCTGGAAGCCTGGGCGCGCGCGGCCGATGTAGTTCTCCTCGTAGCGGTTGATCCGCATCATCACCGGCCGCTGGATCTTTTTCGCCAGAAGCGCCGTGACCTGGTAGATGGGGACGCCGGCGATCTTCGAGCCGAAGCCGCCGCCGCAATACTGGCCCACGAAGACGAGCTCGTCCGGCTCCAGATCGAGCTGTCCCGCGATTGCCTGGTGGGCGCGCTGCGTGCTCTGCGTGGACCCGTAGAGGTAGCAGCGGCCGTCCTCCCAGTAGGCCATGGAGCTTCGCGGCTCCATCGGATGGTGGGTGAGCGACTGGTGCACGATCGTGTCCTCGAGCACGTAGTCCGCGTCGGCGAACGCCGCGTCGAGGTCGCCGTGGTCCCACTCGTCCGTCGGCTCGCCCATCGGCAGCCGGCCTTCGGCCTCGGCCGCGTCGAACTCCGCCTGCGGCCACTTCAGGTCCTCCCACTCACGCCCGCTTTCCCCCAGGCGCATGACGTTGCCCTCGAGCCGCGCGTTCGAGCCGCCGGGCCGCAGGCTGTCGAGCGGATCGATCGCGAAGGGGAGCGGCTCGAGGTCGATGTCGATCGCCTCGATCGCGTCCGCCGCGGTCGTCTCGTCGACCGCCGCCAGCGCCAGGATGGGCTCGCCCACGTACTTCGGCTCATCCGTGAGCGCCGCTTCGCCCGGGGCCTCGGGCTGGTTGACTTCGCTTGCCCGCAGGATTCCGAGCACGCCGGGCATGGCGAGCGCGCGGCTCGTGTCCACGCTGCGCACGCGGGCGTGCGGCATGGGGCTCAGGAGGAGCTTGGCGAAGACCATGCCTTCGGCCCTGAAGTCCTCCGCGTACTTGGCTCGTCCCGTGACTTTCGCGCGGAGATCCGGCGGCGAAATGTCCTGTCCGATTAGCGCCATGATCGTCCTCCCCTCACACCATGCGCCGCGCGTACTCGGCGGCACGCATGGCGGAGTTCAGGATTTTGTCGTAGTCCCCGCAGCGGCAGAGGTTGCCGGAGAGGGCCTCGGCGGCCTCCTCGCGCGTGGGCTCCGGATTCTCGTTCGTCAGCGCGACCATGCTCATGATGAAGCCGGGCGCGCAGAAGGCGCACTGGAATCCGCCTTCGTCGATCACCGCCTGCTGCACCGGGTGCAGCGTGCCGTCCGCGCCCTCGAGCCCCTCGACCGACGTCACCGACCGGTCGCGCACCGCGTTCGTCAGCAGCGAGCACGCGTAGTGCGAGACCCCGTCGATGAGCACCGTACAGGCGCCGCACTCCGCCCGGTCGCACCCGAGCTTCGTGCCCGTGAGCCCCAGCTTATAGCGGAGCGTCATGGCCAGCGTCTCCTGCGGCATGACATCCACCGAACGCGACACGCCGTTCACGTTCAGCGAGATCATGCGGGGCATAGACGCGCGCACCGCCGCGCTCGCCGACAGGCTCCGGGCCCGGAAGAGGTGGCTGGAGGAGGAGACCACCGCGCCGGTCGCGATGACCCCCTTGATGAACGTCCTGCGGGAATGACCGGTTGAAGTCTCGGTCGTGATCTCGGCGTCACTCATGGGCGAACCTCAAGCGGGAGACCTTTTTACGCGTTTGCGCCGCGCTCGCCGCGCTTCCACGGGAGACACAACGATCCACGGTGAATCCTTACATCGCCCGCCCCCGGAAACAAGACTGCGGGCCGCGCTCCCGGCGGGGCTGTTACAGGATCCCGAGGAATCGGGGGTCGATGGAAAGGAGGAGGACCCAGTTCCCGCCGCTGCCGCCGGGCGATGGATCGCCGCGCAGGCCGCGCATGACGTCGAGGCGAAGGATGTCGTAGATAAGTCCGAGGCCGAGTCCGGCCGAGGCGCGCAGACCCTCGCTTCCGCTCACGCCGAAGCGGCGGGCGGCGCCCTCCCCCGCGCGGCCGAGGCCGGCCCAGCCGGCGGCGCCGATGGCGCGCAGCCGCACCCACGGGGACGCGATGGCCCGCGATACCTCGCCGCGCCACAGCGCCATGCGGTCCCCGCCCCAGCCGCGAAACTCGTAGCCGGGCAGCGAACCGCGTCCCCCGAGCAGGAAAAGCCGCTGGACCGGCAACTCCCCGCCGGCAAGACCGAACTCCACGCCACTCGCCCAGTCCCACCCGCCGCCCGGACTCCCCCGGGCCCGCAGCGCGACCGTGGCGCGCGTATAGCCGAAGTTCCCGACGCCGTTCGCCGCCGCTTCGCCCGCGAGATCCAGCGTCCACCCCACGCCCGATCGGCTTCGGAGTCGCACCGTCACACCTGCGTCGAGCCGCGCCAGCTCCCCCTCGTCGACGGGGCGCACGGGGCGAAGCGGCCGGTCTCCGAGCGGCACGGTGCCGACGACCAGCCCGGCGCTCCGGTGGCGCTCGAGCGAGGCGCCCAGCCGCCAGCGAACGGGACCGCCGTGGCGGGCAATCCCGATCCGTCCGCCGGTCGTGAGGTAGGGATCCTCGTAGTCCTCTCCGCGGGCGAGGAGGGAGAGCGTCCGCAGCGCCCCCACCCCGGCGGACGGCCCCACGTCGCGGTGAGTCCGTAGCCAGCCGTCGACCGCCACTTCGACCGGCCCGAGCCGCCTCCCCAGTCCGAGGCTCGCCTGCGGTCGCGCCTCCCCGACCGCAAGGCCGCCCCGGAACGATATCCGCGTGAGATCGTTCGGCCGCCAGGCGCCTCCCGCCCCGACGAACAGCCCCTCGGAACGCCGCGCGCGGATTCCCCCCGACGCGTTCGGAAGCGCGAGTTGCCAACGTCCGCCCCCGAGCAGCGCCTGCCGCCGCAGGAGTCCGCGAGCGTCCGCGACGGCCTTCGCCGGATCGCCGTCCGCGTTTCCCTCCTCGATGGGTCCCCCGTAGAGCGCGTCTTCCCATCCGTCGAAGCGCGCCAGCTCTTCGTCGCGATAGCTGTAGATGATCTGCCCCGGCCCGAGGCTGAAGAGCGCCTCCTCGTCGAAGGTGTAGTCGAGGACGCGGAAGCGGGTCCGGATCAGCGTCGCGAGGGGAAAGTCGAACCAGGGAAGGGAGCGCGCGATCTCGACTTCCTGCTCGTCGGGCAGCCAGTAACGACCCTCCTGCAGAGCCGAGCGCAGGTCAACGACGAGCCGCACGACCTGTGGATCCCGATAGGCGGCGGGCGTGAACGTGATCCGCATCCGGGCGATGGCCCCCGTCTCCCGTTCGACGAAGAGCGATCCGACGACGCCCGCGGCCGTCATCTCCCGCGGGCGGACCTCCAGTTCGAAGACCCGGGCGGTCCGCTCGCGAAGCCGGATCTCGAGCGAGTCCGCGAGCCGGTACTCATAGAATTCACGCGCGCCCGCCGCCGCGGGATGAAGCACGTCCCGGACCTCGTGACCCTCTCCGATCCCGATCCGGTCGCCGAAATTGTCGAGGACGAGAAAGAGGTGGTCGATGTGATAGTCGATGGTCGTCGGCAGCCGGCGTTCGTACCGGCGTCCGATGATCGTCTGCATCGAGCGGTCCGGGCCCTGCCAGCGGACATCGAGCGCGAGCTGGTCCGCCCTGATGACGTGCCGGTCCCCGAGGATGTCGCCGAGGTAGTAGATGTGTCCCTGCGCGTGGGCCCGAAATCGTTCGAGTGAGCTATCGGCCCACGCGTGCCGTCGCGCTTCGATCGCGCGCTCGATGAGCCCGAGCGCCGCCTCGGAGTTCCAGCCATCGGAAACCCCGGCCCGCGGAGCCGCAGCGGGCGAGGTGGGAATGGCCTGGGCTCCGGTTCGGGACGCGAAGCAGAGCGCCGCCAGGGCGACCGCCGTGGCGGCCGCCGCCCGTCGCCCGTCAGCCGAAGAGGTCCTCCTGGCCGTCATCGTCCGGCTCCATGACCCGCCGGAGTCTGCCGGCCCAGTACTCGACGTCGAAACCCTCTTCGTTCTTCAGCATCCGCTTGAGCACCGGCGACAGGTCGCGCAGCGCGCCCACGAGGTCCTCGGCGATGGAGCCGGCCTCCGCGACCCGGGCTTCGTCCGGGAGCGACGCCATGTCCCGGAGGATCGAAGCCTCGGATCGAGACGCCGTGACGGGCTCGGACCTGGTTGCGACGAAGACCTCCGTCCGCCGGCCGGGTCCCCGATCTTCCTCGATCGGGAGTAATCCGACGATCTGCTCGGAGCGCCAGTACTTCGCGTACCCGAGGTGGACCATCCGGTCGCGTTTGATCTCCACGCCGCCTCCGTTCCGCCTGCTCATGCTCCGGCCCCGCTGCCGGCTCCAAGCTCGCAAGGGCCCCGTCCGCGCCGCAACACCGCCGCCCCCCGGCAGGCCGTGGCAAAACCCTGCGTCAGCGCGGCCCCGGTTGATTGCCCGTTGACCGCGCGGCGGAGCATGTTCAGCGACGCCCATGGCCAGAATACGCACCATCCGTGATCCCCTTTGGGGGAACGTCCGCGTGGAGGGAGACGCGGCCGAGATTCTCGACGCGCCCCAGTTCCAGCGCCTGCGGCGCGTCAAGCAACTCGGCTTCGCGCACCTCGTGTATCCCGGCGGCGTGCACAACCGCTTCCTGCACGCCCTCGGCGTCTACCATCTCGTGTCGCGGGCCATCTCCTGCCTCGAGCGCGACGGACACCTCGAGGTGCTGGATGCGGAAGACATGGGTGAACTGCCGGTGGTTCGCCTCGGCGCGCTCCTCCACGACGTCGGGCACTACGCCTTCTCGCACGCGTTGGAGGAGCTCGGTCCGGGAGCGATCCCCGGAGACCACGAGGAGATCGCGGCGCGCTTCATGGCGGCGGACCCCATCCGGCGCGTCCTCGAGCGGCGTGGCCCGGATGCCGCGGCGCGCATCGGCGCCCTCATCCGGGGGCAGTCGAGCCACCCGCTGCAGGGGCTGATTTCGGGATCGCTGGATCTCGACAAGATCGACTACCTCCGGCGCGACTCCCTCTTCTGCGGCGTGCCGTACGGGGCCGTGGACGTCGACCGCCTCCTCCCCGCGCTGACCGTCGCCCGCGAAGGGGCCGGACGTCCGCTCGAACTCGCGGTCAGCGAGAAGGGACTCAGCGCGCTGGAGACGCTCCTATTCTCGAAGTACCAGATGTTCCGCAACGTCTACTGGCACCATGCCGTGCGCGCCGCGACGCTGACCTTCGTGCGCCTCGTCCAGACGGCGCTCGAGAGCGGTCTGCTCTCGTCGGAGGACCTGACGGGCCCGACAGACGAGGAGCTGCTATCGCTCATCGATCAGCGGATTGCGCGGTCGTCGGCGGGCGGGGGGCACGATCCCGACTCGGCGCTCGGCCGTGCGGCGAAGCTCCTCCGCACGCTCGTGGACCGGCGTCTGCCGAAGCGGCTCGTGGAGTTGACGGGCGACCAGCTACCGAACGCGTTGTCGTCGTGGCCGTCGCGGCGCGCGGACCTCGTTGCCGCGCTCGAGCGGCGCATGGCCCTCGAGTGGGGTCTCTCAGAGGGAGCGGTGATGCTCGATTATCCGAGCTACCCCGGCATGCTCGAACTCAACCTGCTCCTCGTGCGGAACGACGGCGAAGTCCGCCGGCTGACCACGCTGGGTGAGCGAGGCCTCATCGACATCCCCCGGCTCGGACGTTCCCTGCACCACTCGGCGCGCGTGCTGCGCATCTTCTCCTTCGAACCTTCCGCTCCGCGCGATCCGAAGCCGGTGCTGGCGCTGATCGAAGCTTCCGAGGAGGAGGTGGAGGCACGGCTCCACTCGGGAGCCCCGCTCCTGACCTGAAGGCCGTACTTGAAGCCCGCCGCGTCGACGCTCGGTCGCGCGCGCCCCGGCGCTCGCGGTAGGATCAACGACAGACCACCCGCAAAGGTTCATCTCATGCACGGATCGGCGCCGCCGATCGAACCACGGCAAGACAGCGCGCGGCCGCGACGCATCCACTCGTCGCCGTCCGCGTCGAACGGCGCCGGATCGGCCGGCGCGGCGCCCCTCGTGCGCCTGGATCACCTGGATACACTCTGGTTCCAGGTGACCGGGACGATCTGCAACCTGCGCTGCGTCCACTGCTTCATCAGCTGCGCCCCGGACAACGACAGCTTCGAGTTTCTCTCCCTCGCCGAGGTCGAGGACTGGCTCCGGCGCTCCGAGAAGTGGGGCGTCAAGGAGTACTACTTCACCGGCGGCGAGCCCTTCATGCACCCGGACCTACCGGCCATGCTGGAACGGACCCTCGAGCGGGGACCCGCTTCCGTGCTGACGAACGGGACTCTGCTCCCCGCGCGGGCCCTGAAGCCCATCGCCCGGACCGCCCGCGCGGCGAGCTACTCGCTCGAGATGCGCGTTTCCCTCGACGGGCCGTCGCCCGAGACGAACGACCCCATCCGGGGCGCGGGCACCTTCGATCGCGCGATGGACGGCGTCCGGAAGCTGCTCGCCGAGGGATTCCTTCCGATCATCACCGCCACGCAGGTGTGGGAACCGGAACGGGACGAAGAGGTGCGGCAGGCCTTCGTCGCCCGGCTTCGAGCGCTCGGGTACGAGCACCCGCGGCTCAAGATTCTCCCGTCCCTCCGAATCGGGCGCGAGGCGGACCGCGTGCGCCCCTACACGCATGAGGAGCGTGTGACGGAGGCGATGATGGAGGGGTACGAGGAGAACCAGTTGCTCTGCGCGTCGAGCCGGGTGGTGACGAACCGCGGCATCTACGCCTGTCCGATCCTCATCGAGACGCCGGCGGCCCGCTTGGGTTCGACGCTGGAGGAAGCGTCCCGCCCGGTGCGCCTCGACGAGTCCGCGTGCTACACGTGTTGGCTGCACGGCGCGATCTGCTCCAACTACGGGGGCATCGGGCAGGATGTCTCCTGAACCGCGCCGGATCGCCGTCTTCGGCGGTGTCTACAGCAACCACCTGGCGCTGGCGGCCGCGATCGAGGACGCCACGGACCGGGGGGCGGAAGCGCTCTATTGCCTGGGCGACCTCGGAGCGTTCGGCCCCCATCCGGACCGCGTGTTTCCGCTCCTCATCGACCACGATGTCCGCGTCCTGCGCGGGAACTACGACGATTCGATCGCGCGTGGCCTCGAGGATTGCCAGTGCGGCTACACCGACCCGCGCGACAACCACTTCGCGCGGCTCTCATACCGCTACACGTTCCGGAACACGGAGGAGCGGTGGCGCCGCTGGATGGACCGTCTCCCCGGCGAGATCCGCCTCGAGATAAACGGCGCGCGGGTGCTCATGTGCCACGGCAGCCCCCGGCGCATGAATGAATTCCTCTGGGAATCGGCGACCTCGACACAGTTCCTGACCTGGCTCGCCCGCGAGTACGAAGCGGACATCGTGCTCGCGACCCATACCGGGATTCCGTGGCAGCGCTCGCTGCCCGGCGGCGGGCTCTTCGCGAACGTCGGCGTTCTGGGCCGGCCCGCGAACGACGGGCGGACGGAGGTGTGGTACGCGCTCCTCGATTTCGGCGCCGCCATGGAGGCGCCGGCAGCCCTGAAGTTCGTGCCCGTAGGCTACGATCACGAACGCCTCGCGGGTGAGATGCGCGACGAAGAGCTGCCGGAGGAGTTCGTGGACACGATCCTCACGGGCTGGTGGACGACCTGCCTCGAAGTCCTCCCGGCCCGCGAACGCGCGCTCGGTCGGTTCTGACGCTCCCACCGAGCCTGGTGTAGCGACACTACACTGGCCGCGCCCCATTTTGCGGGGTGACCGATCCGCGTTAGCTTCATTGCAGCGTCGGATGGTCCGAGCGCGACGGAGCCGGAATCGACAGATCGGCCCGCCAGCCTGGGCGGGTCGACGTCGGCAAGGAGAGGAAGTTGCGATGGATCGCGAGGGTTTGTCGCCCAACATCCTCGAACGTTACCTCGAGGAACTGGGTCGTTATCCGCTCCTGAGCCCCACCGAGGAACGTGAGACCGCCCGCTCCGCTCGTGGCGGCGATGCGTCCGCCCTCGACCGCCTCATCCGCGCGAATCTTCGCTTCGTCATCTCCATCGCCCGAAGATACCGCAACAAGGGGCTGAGCTTCCTCGACCTCATTCAGGAGGGGAACGTCGGCCTGGTCATCGCCGCCCGGAAGTTCGATCCGGACCACGGGGTGAAGTTCATCAGCTACGCCGTGTGGTGGATTCGCCAGGCGATTCTGTCCGCGATCGCGAAGCAGGGCAGGCCCGTGCGGGTACCGCTCAATCGGGCGACCGAGTTGGCGCGCATGATCCGTGCGCGGGGTGAACTGCGTCAGACCCTCGACCGTGAGCCCAGCGATCGCGAGATCGCGGCCGAGACGGGGTTGACGATACCCACGGTCCAGCTGCTGCGAAGACTGAATGCGCGTGAGGTGCGACTCGACGCGCGGGTCGGGGCCGCCGACGACAGCGACCTGGCGGAGCGGTTCCTCGCGGACGAGACGGATGTCGAGGAAGTCGTGGAACGGCGGATGCTGAAGCGGCACATCGCCGATGGCCTGCGGCGCTTGCGTCCGCGGGACGCGCGCGTCGTCCGGCTGTACTACGGACTGCAGGGCGAAGACCCCCATACGCTGGAGCAGATTGGTCGCTTGCTGGGCGTCACGCGCGAACGCGTCCGGCAGCTCCGCGATCGAGCGCTCCGTGAGTTGCGGGAAGGCCCCGAGGGACAGAGCCTCGCGACCTTCGCGACCTGACGTGACGCCCTGCCCGAGGCGGCGCCGCTGAAGCGTCTGGGTCTCTTTCAGCATCCCGACTGCAGTAGGCACGACACGGGCTGGGGTCATCCGGAGCATCAGGGACGGCTCCGCGCCGTGATGGGCGCGCTCGAGCGGGCGTTGCCCGAGCTTCACGAGGACGTCCTCCCCGTCATGCCGCCCGCGGCCGAGATCACCCAACTGGAACGGGCCCACACGCCGGGACACGTGGAACGGACGCGGGCGATCTGCGACCGGTCCGTCGAGAGCGGAGGGATCGTGCGGATCGATCCCGATACGCCGGTCTCGCCGGGAAGCTGGGACGCCGCCGTCGCCGCGTCCGGGTGCGGGGTCGCGGCGGTGGACGCGGTCCTCGACGGAACGTGCCGTGCGGCTTTCTGCGCCGTGCGCCCGCCGGGACACCACGCGACGGCGGACCGGGCCATGGGATTCTGCCTCTTCAACAACATCGCCGTGGCCGCCCGCCACGCCCTGGCCCGGCCGGAAGTCGAGCGGGTTCTGATCGTGGACTGGGACGTGCACCACGGAAACGGGACCCAGGACATCTTCTACGACGATCCCTCGGTCTTCTTCCTCTCGATGCACGAGTACCCCCTCTTCCCCGGCACCGGGTCCGCGGATCAACGCGGACGGGGAGCGGGGGAGGGAACGACGCTGAATCTTCCCATGCCCGGGGGTCTTCCGCCCGAGCGCTACGTGGAGACGCTGCTCGAGGGCGTGGACCGGGCACTGGCCCGCTTCGAACCCGACATCACGCTCATCTCCGCCGGATTCGACGCGGGGGCGGAGGATCCGCTTGGGGGCTTCACCCTCACCCCGGCGCACTTCGACACGCTGACGCACGAGGTCGTCGGACGGACGCGGGCCACGGCCCGAAACCGCGTGGTCTCGTTCCTCGAGGGCGGTTACAATCCCGACGAACTGGGACGCAACGTCGTCTCGCACCTGACGGCCCTGCGCGACGCCACGGGCTGACCGCCCGGGAGCGCGCCCCGCAGAACAGGAGCCCCCCTTGCCCGACCTTGACGCCACCTTCCTGGAGACTGCTTCCCGGGAGCTCGAACGACAGAAGATCGACGCCTGGCTGCTGTACGACTTCCGGGCCCTCAATCCGCTGGCGGCGCACCTCGTCGGCCTGCCTGAAGGCCAGAAGCGCCGGTATTTCGTCCTCATCGAGCCCGGGCGGACGCCGCACGCGCTCGTCCAGAAGATCGAAGTGTCCGGATGGGACCGGTGGCCGCACCGGCTCACGAGCTACGTCGGCTGGGATGAGATGGAGACCGCGCTGCAGGAGATGCTGCACGGCACGGATACGGTCGCGATGGAGGTGAGCCCCCGGGACTCGATCCCGTACGTGGACCACGTTCCCGCCGGCGTCGTCGAACTCGTGGAGTCGCTCGGGCCCCGGGTCGTCAGTTCGGTGGAGCTGATCTCCGGGACGGCGGCGCAGTGGGGGGCACGCGGGCACGCGCTGCACCACGAGGCGGCCGAGATCCTGGCGCGGACCGCGCGAACGGCGTTCGAGTTGGCCGTGCGCGCGGCGGGGCTCACGCCCGCGGCGGATCGCGAAACGGCCGCCGCCTTCGACGCCTCCGCCGAGCCGACCCCGGCCACGGAGCACGACCTCGCCGAGTGGATCCGGGCGCGCCTGCGCGCCGAGGGCCTGACAGAAGTCGACACGATCGTCGCGGTGGGCCCCAACGCCGCCAAGCCGCACTACGAACCGCGCGCCGAGGGATCGTCCGCTCTGACGGCGGACCAGGTGTTCATGGTGGATCTGTGGGGGCGCGCGGCCGGGGAACCCGACGCGATCTTCGCCGACCAGACATGGATGGGTTTCCTCGGCCCGGAGCCGCCCGCCGAGGTGATCGCCGCCTGGGACGCGGTCGTCGCGGCGCGCGACGCGGCGGTCGAGGTCATCCGGAAGGACCCGGGCGCCACGGGTGCGGACGCGGACCGGGCGGCCCGGGAGGCGCTGATCGCGCGCGGCTACGAGGACGCCATCTTCCATCGGACGGGGCACGGGATCGACCGCGAAATCCACGGCGTCGGTCCCACGCTGGACAGCATCGAGATGCGGGACGACCGGCGGCTCGTGGCGGGCGTCGGCTTTTCCGTCGAGCCCGGCGTCTACCTGGAGGGACGCTTCGGCCACCGGACGGAAATCGATGTCTACATGCGCGAGGATGGGCCCGAAGTCACTCCGTCCCGGATCCAGTACAACCTCTGGCGGACGACCGGAACATGAGAATCTCGTGGGAGCCGTTCTACGTCGAAACGGCGCACCCCTTCGGCATCAGCCGCGGCGTGAAGACCGGCGACGACCTGGTGTGGGTGCGACTGGAGCATGAGGGGATCGAGGGCTGGGGCGAGGCGGATCCGTCCGGGTACTACGGGGAGACGGCGGATACGGTGGAGGCCGCGCTGAAGAAGCTGGCCCCCCGCATCGAGGAGGTGGAAGACCCGTTCCAGCTCGAGGTCATCGAGCGGGACCTTGCGAGCCTCCTCGGCCGGAACGGGTCGGCCCGCTGCGCGCTCTCGTCGGCGCTTCACGACTGGGTCGGAAAGCGCGCGGGCCTTCCGCTCTGGAAGCTCTGGGGCCTGAATCCGGACGACGCGCCGCTCAGTTCGTTCACGATCGGGATCGACGCTCCGGAGGTCATGGCCCGGAAGACGCGCGAGGCCGAAGCGTGGCCGATCCTCAAGATCAAGCTCGGAAGCGACGACGATGAAGCGCGGCTGAGCGCGGTCCGCGGCGCGGCGCCGGACAAGATCCTGCGCGTGGACGCGAACGCGGCCTGGACTCCCGCCGAAGCCATCGAGGGGATCGCGATGTGCGCCGAATACGGCGTGGAGTTCGTGGAACAACCGCTCCCGCCGACGGAGAACGACGAGCTGGCCTTCGTCCGCTCGCGTGCGGTTCTCCCCATCGTCGTGGACGAGTCGAGCATCGTGGCGACCGACATTCCGCGACTCGACGGCCTCGTCGACGGCATCAACATCAAGCTCGCGAAGTGCGGAGGTCCGCGAGAGGCGCTCCGCATGGTTCACACCGCGCGCGCCTGCGGCCTCTCGGTCATGCTCGGGTGCATGCTGGAGACGAGTCTCGGGATCGCGCCCGCGGCGCACCTCGCCTCGCTTGTGGACTACGCGGACCTGGACGGCGCCGCGCTCCTGCGTTCCGATCCGTTCACCGGCCCGCATCTCGAGGAGGGCCGAATCGTCCTGCCCGACCGTCCCGGGCTCGGCGTTGAACCAGCCACGGGGGCGGCCGCCTGAGTCAACGGAAGCCCGCGGTCAAGATCTGCTGCATCAGGACCCCCGAAGAGGCCGCGCTCGCCGCCCGTCACGGGGCGACGGCGATCGGGCTCGTCTCCGCGATGCCGAGCGGACCGGGAGTCATCGATGACGCCGCGATCCGCCGCATCGCGGCTGCGGCCCCGCGCGGCGTCGCGACCTTCCTGCTCACGTCGCGGACGGACCCGGAGGAGATCGCGGCCCAGCAGCGCGACGCCCGGGCCGACACACTCCAGCTCGTGGACCGGCTGGCGCCCGACGCGCTCCGCAGCCTGCGCCGCCTGTTGCCGGGCGTCGCGCTCGTCCAGGTCGTCCACGTCTGGGGAGAGCACTCGGTGGAGGAGGCCGCCGCGGTGGCGCCGCTGGTCGACGCCGTCCTTCTCGACTCGGGCAACCCGGACCTCGTCGTGCGGCAACTCGGGGGCACGGGCCGCGTCCACGACTGGGGTCACAGCCGCAGGATCGTCGAGCGGGCCGACTGCCCGGTCTATCTTGCAGGAGGCCTCCGGCCGACGAACGTGGCCGCGGCTCTGCAAGCGGTCCGTCCCTTCGGCGTGGACGTCTGCTCGGGCGTGAGAACGGACGGGCGACTCGACGAGAGGCTGCTGCGACGCTTCATGCGCGAAGCGAGGGGCGGCGGGTCCGGCTAGCAGCCACTGGCCGCCGGCCAGTCGGAACGGCTAGTCCGCCCGCACGCGGGCGCCGCGCCGGCAATCGAGCGCGAGTTCCTCCGTCTCCGACACTTCGCACGCCTCGCGCCGCGCGGCTTCGTCCGCGTAGAGCGAGTACAGCGACTCTCCCATGGCTTCGTGACACCGCGGCTTCGCCGAGTCTTCGATGATGCGGCAGAACGAGAATCCGGCCCCGGTCGTCGCGGTCACATCCACGAAGTTCTTGACGACGCCCACGTAGCACCACTCGCGGTGGTCCGCCGGCGATTTCCGACATTCGTTGTGCGCTTCGTCCTCGTCCTGCAGCGTGCGGCCGCTGATATCGCGGCCGAGACTCATGAAGCAGTCGTCTCGCCAGCCGTCCGGCGCATCGAGACAGGAGGTGGCCGCGTCCGCGATGTCCCAGTCGTTGTGCCAGAGCATGGCGGACGTCTGCGTCTGGTAACAGGAAGTGAGGTACCGCTCGTCCAGGATCGAGCAGGGATAGTGCGGGTCGTCGGCACGCAGCGGCTCGAAGGGTTCGACGCCCTCGGCCATCGCCATCGTCCCGTGGACGTGCGCGCCCGCGCCGTGGTCCGAGGCCTCGGCCGCCTCGCCTGCCCCACCCTCCATGACGGTCCCGTCGGACACGAGGGCGGCGGCCGGATGATGGGGGGCGATCGCGTTGACCACGTTCTCCATGAACGCCCCGCCGTAGCACGAGTTCCGGTTCCAGCCAGTCGTCAGCAGGTCGCAGCCCTCGAGGGCCATGAGAAGGTGGTGGCCGTAGTACATCGTGAGACCGTGTCCGAGACCGTGCAGGCACTGGAAGAGCAGCCAGCGGTCGGCCGGGTCCGCCTCGTAGGGCTCGCAGAGCCCGGCGACCTTCTCCGCGCTCGGTTCGCCCGTGGCGATGAAATAGGCCTGGACGACGCCGTGGTAGCACCCCGACTGGAAGACCTCCGTGCACTCCTCGAAGGCGTCGGTGAAGGTCTCTCCGGGCGAGTAGGCGTTGATGCCGATCGCGTGCGTGAGGACATGGGACCCGGCCCGGACCGCCCGGTCCGCGACGGCCAGCGACTCGAGCATGTCCAGCGCCGCAACTGTCCCGGCCGCGTCGAGTTCGTCGAGGAGCCGTGCTTCATAGCATCCCTGCCTCTCCTCCCACGCCAGCTCGCGGCACGCCTCGAACGCGGCCGCCGCCTCGACCGAAGCGATAGGTGGCGGCGACGGCCCCCCGCAGGTCGCCGCCGCGATCCCGATCGCCATGACAAGCCCGAGGCTCCGAGCGTGACGGCGCCGGTGAACTCCCGTGGACACGACGGTGCGCGATCCCGATTCGCTCATTCCCTCTCCCTCGTCTTGCACCCGCGACAGGCGGGCGGAACCAGCGGCACAACCTGACGGAGCGAGGCCCTCCCAACAAGCGAAGCGCGGAGCGGACGGCCCCTTCACAGGAGCGCCTCGGGATCACGGTCGATCTCGAGCCGGAGGCCGGAGCCGGGCTGGCCCTGCTGCTCTCCGAGGAAGCGGAGAACGCCGCCGAGCGTCGCGGCGCGATCCGCCTTGATCAGGAAATGCCACCTCCACCGCTCCCGGAGTCGATCGATGGGGCAGGGGGCCGGGCCGATGACCTCGACTCCGGCGAGCCGGCGATCCAGAATCAGCCGCCGCGTCCACTCGGACAGTTCCTCCGCGACGTCGATCACCCGGGACTCCGACTTCCCGGAGACGACGAGGTTCGCGAGCCGGCGGTGCGGCGGATAGCCGGGCTCCTCCCGGTCCCCGAGTTCGCGTTCCGCGAAGCCGACGTAGTCGTGCTCCGCGGCTGCGGCGAGCGCGTAGTGCCCGGGGCGCGACGTCTGGACGAGGACCTCCCCCGGCTCCTCGCCCCGTCCGGCCCGGCCCGCGACCTGTTCCAGGAGTTGGAAGGTGCGCTCGCTCGCCCGGAAGTCCGGCAGATGGAGACCGACATCCGCGTTGATCACTCCCACGAGCGTGACCTGCGGGAAGTCGAGGCCCTTGGCGATCATCTGCGTGCCGAGCAGGATGTCGACCTCCCGCCTCCGGAACGCGTCGAGAATCTCGACGTGCGCCCACTTGGAGCCCGTGGTGTCGAGGTCCATGCGGGCGATGCCGGCCTTCGGAAAGAGCTCGCCCACGCGGCGTTCGACCTGTTCGGTGCCGACCCCGGCGTAACGCGGCGCGGGGCCCCCGCACTCGCCGCATCCGGAGGGGAGCGGGCTCGTCGAGCCGCAGTGATGACACACGAGTTGCCTGCGTCGGCGATGATAGGTGAGGGTCACGGAGCAGGCGCCACAGCTCCACACGTGACCGCAGGCCGCGCACTCGGCGAAGGAGGCGTATCCGCGGCGGTTGAGAAAGAGGATCGTCTGCTCGCCCCGCTCCAGGCGCAGGGCGATCGCCTCCCGCAGCCGCCTGGAGAAGACCCGCGGTCCGCCACCCGGAACCGGCCCCTCCGCGTCCTGGCCCGGGTCCTCGCCGGCGTCGGCCCGCAGATCGACGAGTTCCACCGAGGGGAGCCCGTGGCCCGTCACCCGCTTCTCGAGTTCGAGCAGGTGGTAGCGTCCGGTGCGCGCATTCTTCCAGCTCTCGAGGGCAGGCGTGGCGGACCCGAGCACGCACAGGCCACCTTCCAGCCGCGCGCGCATGATCGCAACGGAACGGGCGTGGTAGCGCGGTACGTCGGACTGCTTGTAGCTGCTCTCGTGCTCCTCGTCGACGATGATCGCGCCCAGGTTCCGGACCGGCGCGAATACCGCCGAGCGCGGACCGATCGCGATCCGCTTCCTCCCCTCGCGCAGACTGCGCCAGGCGTCGAAGCGTTCCCCGTCCGAGAGCCCCGAGTGCAACACGGTGACCTCGTCGCCGAAGCGGGCCCGGAAGCGCTGCACCGTCTGGGGCGTGAGAGAGATCTCCGGCACGAGGAAGATGCCGGAGCGGCCCAGCGCGAGTTGACGCTCCAGCACCTCCAGGTAGACGGCCGTCTTGCCCGAGCCCGTCACGCCGCGCAGCAGCGCGACCCGTCCCGGCGTATCGAGGCGCTCGAGGTCGCCGACGACCCGCGTCTGGTCCGGAGTGAGGGTAAACCGCGGCTCCGGCTCCACCGGGCCGGCGAACGGATCCCGCTCCACCTCGCGCTCCACGATTTCCGCGAGCCGCCGCTCCACGAGCCCGTCGAGCACGCCCCGACTGAAGCCGAGTTGCTTCACCAGGTGCCCGACGCCCGCCTGACCTCCGACCGACTCGAGCGTCTCGTACAATTCGCGCTGCCGTTTCGCCCGGCCGAAGGCGCGGTCCCGTTCGCTCAGCGTTCGCAGTTCGCGCGCAATCCGGAGCACGCGCTCGGTGCGCGGTCGTCCCGGGCTCCCTCCGCGGGCGGCCTGTGACCCGAGCGCACCCGGAGGGAGGGCTGCCCGCAGCACAACGCCGAGAGGCGCGACGTAGTAGTCCGAGATCCAGCGGCAGAGATCGAGGAGACGCGCGTCGACCACCGGCGCTTCGTCGAGGACGCCCCGCAGCTCGCGCAATCGGGGTTTCCGTCCCCGGTCCGCCCGCAGCCCGAGGCGGTCCACGACCCCGACCGCCGTCCCGCCGCCGAGCGGCACGCGGACCCGGACGCCCGGCCCCACGGCCCCGACGAGCGAGGCGGGGATCGCGTAGGCGAGCGTCCCGAGGAACGTCCGCGCGACCGCCACCTCGCACACGCCGGCGGAGCCCGCCTCCCGCGCCGCCTTCCCGGGGGGGCCTTCGCTTGACACGTCGCAGCCGGATTGCTTGTTTTCCGCCACCGAATCCAAGGGGGGTCGCTCATGGGCTGTCTGGCCCTGAACGCTTCATACGAGCCGTTGACGATCATTCCGGTCCGGCGCGCCGTTCGCCTGCTCATCGACCGGAAGGCCGACGCGCTGGAGGTGGATTCGGAACGTCCCATCCGATCCGAGCGCGTGCGGATGGATACGCCCGTCGTCATCCGCCTCGTCCGGTTCATCCAGATCCCCCGCCGCTTCCGCCGCCAGGTCACGAACACGTTCCTGTTCGCGCGCGACGCCTATCGCTGTCAGTATTGCGGCCGTCACCGGCGGGAACTGGGGTATCGCGAGTCGCTGACCCGCGATCACGTGATCCCGATCTCGCGTGGCGGAGACAACGGATGGTCGAACGTGGTCACGGCCTGCAGCAAGTGCAACCTGAAGAAGGCGGACCGCCTGCTGGCCGAATGCGGGTTCTCGCTCCCGGCGGAGCCTCGCGAACCCAACCACGTCGAACTGATCTGGGCCGTCCGCACGGTCACGCCGGTGCAGGCCAGGTATATCGGCATGTTCTACGGCGAGGACGTGCTGCGGGCGCTGACCCCCTGAGGTCGGCCCGGCCGACCGGCTGATCGCACCGTCATGAATATGACCGGGTTCGGAATCGGCGAGGTCCTCCTCATTGCGATGCTCGTGCTCATCGTATTCGGGCCCCGTCGCCTGCCCGAGATCACCCGCACCATCGGCAAGGGGATCCGGGAGTTCCGGAAGGGGATGAACGAGATTCAGCGCGAACTCGAGGCCGCCGGCCGGGAGACGCAGTGGAAGTCGCCGCCCACGGCCCGAAAACCGGCGACCGCGAGCAATGCGACAATCGCCGGAACCGCCACCGCCGCCGGGACCGCCGCGGCCGCCGGGGCGTCCACCGACTCCGCGGACGAGACGGAGGACGAAGAGGACGCCTCCGGAGCGACGGCGGGGCCGGTCGTGGAGGAACAGGAACCGCCCACGCCGCGCGATGAAGTGGATCCGGCTCAGGAGTTCATCGATCCCTGGTCCACGGATTCCTCGCGTCCGACGTTCGGCCCGAAGCCGCCCTCGGAGCCCGTATCGGAGCCCGTGATCGCCCCGCCTACGACCGAGCCCGCACCGCCGGAGCCGTCTGAAGGGGAGGATCCGGCGACGGCCCCCCAATGAGCGCGCGGTAGCGGCGGTTATCCCCTTCCAGCGCCCTCAGCAACTCGATCGCCGACGGCGCGCCGGTTGCGGATAGATCCGGGAAACCGGGCCCCGCGATGCGCGCGCGCGGCGGCTCCGCACCGCCGCCGGCACTTCCGCGGAACTCGACTTCCAGCCGTCGGCCGCGCTCGCACGGGTTGCACAGGACGCCGTCCTCCGCCGCGGATCCGTCGACGGCCCACGATCCCTCCGTGCCTCGGAGTGTGAAGCCGGCCAGCGCGTCCGGAACCCGTAACGTGCCGCGCCATACGCCGTCCGTCCCGGCATCGAGCGCCAGGTCCAGCGTGCCGTGGAACGCTCTCAACACCGGCGCCGCGGACATGCGCCCCTCGCCCTCGCCGTCTCCGCCCTCCCAGCGAAACTCGGCCTTCATGCCGTCGTCGCGCAGCGCGGCCTCACGGAGCTTCCGGAACGGGAGAACACCCTGGAAGGAGACGGGTACGCCCGGTTTGAGTTCGCCGGAGGCGGCGATGAACGACTCGCCCGCAAGGCGCAACTCGGCGGAGCCCTCTCTCGGCGCCGGGGTACGGGCTTCCGGTCGGCGCAGCAGGAACGCGACCATCCGCGCCCGCTGTCCATCCGGATCCGTGGGCCCGGTCTCATCATCGTCCTCTGCCGCATCGCCCGGGGCGCCCGTGGCGCCGCCGCCCCGGCGGGGGAGGTCGAGGGGGTTTTGGAATCGGGCCTCGGGGCGCTGGATCCCCGGGGCGCCGCCGCCGTCCATGCCGGCGCTGAACTCGCGACCCCAGCTCCCGAGGTCATAGCTGATTGCGGCCTGGAGATCTTCGTCGTCCGGGCGCCAGGCGAGCCCCGTAATGCGGGGGGCCGAGACCGTCACGACACCGTCGGGCCAGGTCGGCCGCACGCCGGGCGGGCGGGAGGCCTGCACGGTCAACCGGTCGCCCGAAGGGTCGTCGCGCTCCGTCCGCACGTTCGGGCCCGTGTCCGGAGAGAGCCGCGCGGCGAGCGAGCGCTCACACCCGGGTTCGCCGTCGAGCACGACGAGGAGCGTGTTCCAGCCCGCCGCCAGCCGCACTTCGCGCGCGGTTCCAGCGTCCGCGATCTGCTGCGCGTTCACCCACGCTTCGAGCCGCGCGCAGGGCTCGACACCCAGTTCGAGCCGCACGCTCGCGTCCGCGGACGACTTCAGATATGCGTGGGCGAGCGTCGCCCGCCCGGCTTCCGAGACATCCGAAAAATCCATCGGCGTCTCACCGTCGCGGCGAAAGAGCGTCCACGTACCCGCAGCGGTTTCGAGGTTCCGGTCCGGGAATCGGTCCGGCCCCGCGACGGGGAGCGGATGGTCGCCCGCCGCGTGTTCCGCGCTCGTGACCAGCCAGCGGTCCACCGGGATCTCCTGGGCCCACGCGGCTTCGGGGGCGAGCGCGCACACTCCCGAGGCGGAGAGCACGAGCGGGAGCAGGGTTCGTCGAGCCAGGCGATGCATCGTGTGTTCCCTCATTTGACCGTCATCCACGGGCGGACTCTCTCCAGACGGTTGAACATGGGGCTTTCGTCACACGATGCGCACCCGGCGCGTACCCGGACCGTGCCCGCCACCCGATTCCGGTTGCCGCCCGGGAGGCCCCCGGACAACTTGATTCTCATGCACAGCGTGGTTGAACTGCGGGTGAACGGAGACCGGCGCCGGGTCGGAGTGCCGTCCCACTACACCCTCCTCGAGACCCTTCGCTACGGGCTCGGCCTCACGGGATCGAAGCAGGGGTGCGACAAGGGGGACTGCGGGGCGTGCACGGTGCTCCGCGATGGCGAGGCCGTGCTCTCCTGCATCATGCCGGTGCACGAAGCGACGGGTCACGAGATTACGACCGTCGAAGGTCTCGGGGACGCGTCCGGCCCCCACCCGCTCCAGGATGCCTTCGATCTCACGGGAGGGGCGCAATGCGGCTTCTGCACACCGGGCATCCTCTGCTCGGCCCATGGACTGCTGACCCGCGATCCGGACCCCGCTCGCGAGGATGTCGCGCGGGCGCTCTCCGGCAATCTCTGCCGCTGCACCGGCTATACGAAGATCTTCGAGGCCGTGGACAGCGCGGCCGAGGCGATTCGCACGGGCGAGACCCCCGAGGAGATCGTCTCCCGCCGCCGCGATCCGGGTGGGACGGCATGATTCCGCCCTCCCCGCGATCCGCGCGCGCGCCTCGCACCCTCGCCGGCGCGTTCGTGGGGCTCTTCGTCCTCCTGACCCTGGCGGCCGGAGCCGCCGCCCAGACGCCGGAAGAGCGTCTCGCCGAACTCGGAATCGAACTCCCGACTCCGGATGCGCCGACCGCCAACTTCGTGAAGGCGGTGACGACCGGAAATCTCGTCTTCCTCGCCGGGCACGGCCCGTGCGGCGGCCTCGACGAGAGCAACACCGGGAAGGTCGGCCTCGACCACACCGTCGAGGAGGGCTACGAGATCGCCCGCTGGGTCGGCGTCTGCCTCCTCGCCTCGCTCGCCCGAGAGATCGGCGACCTCTCCCGGGTGAGGCGGATCGTGCGGGTGTTCGGGATGGTGAACACGCCTCCGGACTTCACGCAGCACTCGCAGGTCATCAACGGCTGCTCAGACCTCATGGAACAGGTGTTCGGCCCCGCGATCTCGAAGCACGCCCGCGCGGCCGTGGGCATGGCGTCGCTCCCGCGCGACCAGTCGGTCGAGATCGAGATGCTGGTCGAACTCCACGATCCCTGATCGCTCGGCCGCATGCGTCAGGATATTCCGAAGGCGTGGCTATGAGCGGGCGGGGGCGGACGTCTGCCCGAATGGGTGCATGCGTCGCCGTCGTTCTGCTCGCCGGGTGCGGAGGCTCCGGAGATCCGGCTTCGTCTTCCGACCTCGCGCGCGGGATCGACGCCGTGTTCGCCGACCTCGACCGCCCGGGCTCGCCGGGCGCCGCCGTGTCGGTCATCCGGGACGGCGAGATCGTTCACTCGCGCGGCTACGGCTACGCCCAGATCGAGCATAGCGTCCCCGTCACCCCGCGCACGGTCTTCCACGTCGCCTCGGTGTCGAAGCAGTTCACGGCCATGGCGGTGACGATGCTCGCGGCCGAAGGGGCGCTCTCGCTGGACGACCGTGTGCAGGCGCACCTCGGGTTCGTCCCCGAGTTCGAGCATCCGGTCACCGTCCGGCAGATGATCCACCACACGAGCGGGATCCGGGACCAGTGGCAGCTTCTCGGGATCTCCGGCTGGCGCCTCGACGACGTGATCACGACCGAGCAGATCCTCGGCCTCATGTCGCGCCAGCGGGAACTCAACTTCGTGCCCGGCTCGGAGTACCTCTACTCGAACATGGGCTACACCCTCCTCGCGGAGACGGCGGCGGCGGTCGGCGGCCTGCCATTCCCGGAGTTCACGGCCGCAAGGATCTTCCAGCCGCTCGAAATGGACCGAACGCACTTCCACGACGACCACGAACACATCGTCCCCGACCGCGCCTATTCCTACCGGCCGGTCCCAACGGGAGACGATGGGAGTGTTGAGGGAAGCGGGGCGGGGCCGCAGCCGGAGTACACCAAGGCCGTTCTCAGCTACGCGAACGCGGGGGCGACGAGCCTGTTCACGACGGCGGACGACCTCGCCCGCTGGCTCGACAACTTCCGGCACGAGACGGTCGGCGGCCCCGAGGTGATGGAGATGATGACGACGCGCGGGGTCCTGAACGGCGGAGATACGATTCCCTACGCGCACGGCCTGAGCATCGGCGACCACCGGGGGCTGCGCACGGTGGGGCACGGAGGCGCCGACGCAGGGTTCCGGACGCAGGCGATCTGGTATCCCGAGGCGAATGCCGGGGTCGTCGTCCTCACCAATGTGGCGAACGGCAATCCGGGCGGTCGCGCCCGACAGGTGGCGGAACTCGTCCTCGCCGGAGTCTTCCCCGAGGGCGCGCCGGAGGAGGAAGAGGAGGACCCGTCCGCGGCCGCCGCTTCAGAGGCGCCTCCGAAGCCCGACGCGGGGACGCTGGCGGGATACGCCGGCAGCTACTACAGCCCGGAAGTCGATGCGCTGTATCACCTCGACGTCACGGACGACGGGCTCGTCGCGCGCCACGTACGCCACGGCGAGATCGCCCTCGAACCGCGGGCCGCCGACGAGTTCGCCACGGATCGCTGGTTCATGCGCGAGATCCGCTTCGAGCGCGCGCCGGACGGCGCCGTCACGGAAATGCGGGTCGGCGGCGGCAGGGTCCGGAACCTGCTCTTCGTCAAGCTGATCCGTCCGCTGCCCCGTTAGGGACTCAGCGTCCTCGCACGCCCATACAGCTTGCCGGCAAGCCTCCGGATCCATCACCACGACCGGGCGTCGCTGCTGGCCGGCAAACTGCACGCGACGCTCCACCGGCCCTGGCTGAAGGGCAGGGACATCTACGATCTCGTCTGGTACCTGAGCGATCCTGCGTGGCCGGAACCGAACCTCGATCTGCTGAACGCCGCGCGCCGCCAAACGGAGCCGACCGCGGCGGCGCTCACAGAGGACACGTGGCGGGAAACGGTGCGGCGAGGGTCGCGGGCGAGGAGTGGGCGACGGTCGAGGCCGATGTCCGCCCCTTTCTGGAGAGCGGCGAAACGATGCCCGCGCTGGCCGACACGATGGACCTGCTGCGCCCGGACCGCTGACCCGAGACGAACTCGGCCCGCCTCCCTCGAACGGGCCGTCTAGCCTTCGAGGAGGCCTACGAACCGCCGGGGCTCTCCGAGGCGAGGCGGTCGATGACGAGTTGCGTGATGTCGACGCGTTCGCTGAACAGGATGATGATGGGGCTCGTCGCGTTCAGGATCAGGTCGTAATCCAGTTCCGCCTGAATCGCTTCGATCACCGGCGCGAGTTCCGCGCGGATCCGCTCGCGTCCGTCGTTCTGCAGCGCGGTCGCTTCCTCCTGCTTGTCCTGCTGGTAGCGCTGGAAAGCCGTGAGGGCATCCTGATACTCGCGCTCGAGCACGCGTTGCTCGTCGACGGTCAGGCTGTCCGCTTCGGCGACCCGTAGCTCGACCGCGCGCACCGCTTCCTGGCGCGACTGCAGTTCGGCGGCGAGTTCCTGCTGGAAGTCCGTCAGTTGCTGCGCGAGTTCCTGTCCCGCCGGCGACCCGAACGCGGCGGCGTCCAGGTCGATGACGCCGATCCTGAGCGGTGCCTCGTCCGCCTGACCCGCCAGCGCCGTGGGCGCCAGCGCCAGGAGCAGCGCGGCGAACGAAAGCACGAGACGTGCGTACCTTTCCATCGTTCTCCCTCTATTGGAACCTGCCGGAACGGGCCTACCCTTGAGGGGCCGCACCGGCTTCATCGTCACGGAAACATGAAAGTAACGCGATATGTCTGAAGGAACGAAACGCCCCCGCGGCGGCGGGCGCAGCCTCCACCTCCTTTCGGCGCTGATCCTTGGAGTCGCCGGAGGCGCCGGCGCTCCGGAACGGGCCGCCGCGCAGGCGGCCACGGGTGTGACGGAAGAACCGGCCACAGTCCTCTTCACGAACGCGACGCTCGTCGACGGGATGGGCGCACCCGGCTATGTCGGCGACCTGCTCATCGACGGGGGACGCATTGCGGCACTCGGCGCCCCGGGCTCCGTCGAGGCCCCGCCCGATGCGGAACGGCGCGACCTCACGGGCCTCGTCCTCGCTCCGGGCTTCATCGACATCCACAACCACTCCACGGACCGCCTGTTCAACTTCCCGCTGGCCACGACCCAACTCGCGCAGGGCATCACGACGATCGTCGTCGGGGCCGACGGCTCCTCTCCGTGGCCGATCTCGGACTACCTGGCGCGCATCGACGAACTCCGTCCCACGGTGGACGTCGCGACGCTCGTCGGACACGGGACCGTGCGCAGACTCGCGCTGGGGGAGAACTACCGGCGCAGCGCGACGGACGCCGAGATCGCGGACATGACGGTGCGCGTCGAGCGCGGGATGACCGACGGCGCGTTCGGCCTTTCGAGCGGACTCGAATACGACCCCGGCTTCTACTCCACGACGGGCGAGCTGATCGCGGTGGCGCGGGCGGCGGCGGGCCACGGCGGCTTCTACATGACCCACATGCGCGACGAGGAAGAAGGGCTGATGGAGGCCGTGGACGAGGCGATCCGCATCGGGCGCGAGGCGGGGCTTCCGGTGCAGATCTCGCACATCAAGGCGGGGAACGCCTCGGTCTGGGGACGCGCTCCGGACGTGCTTGAGCGGATCCGGCGGGCGAACGACGAGGGGCTGGACGTGACGGCGGACCAGTACCCGTACGCGGCGTGGCAGTCCGGACTCGCGATCGTGGTGCGTTCGAGGATGTTCTCGAACCCCGACTCCGTGGCGAAGGGGATCGCGGCGGCCGGCGGCGCGAACCGGCTGCAGATCGTCGCCTTCTGGGACGAACCCGAACTGAACGGGCTGCGGCTCGACGAGATCGCCCGGCGCCGGGGGATGACGGACGTCGAGGCGTACATATGGATCATGGAGAACGGGGGCTCCGGGCTCATCGGCCACACGATGAACGAGGACGACGTCGATACGTTCATGGCCTCGCCGTGGGTGATGACGTCGAGCGACGGCGGGGTGCGGAGCGCGCACCCGCGCGGCGCCGGGACTTTCCCGCGCGTGCTGGGCCACTACGTGCGGGAACGCGGCATCCTGACGCTGGAGCGGGCGGTGCAGCGCGGCACCTCGATGCCGGCGCGGCGGCTGAAGCTGAACGACCGCGGAGTGCTGCGCGCCGGGGCCCGGGCGGACCTCGTGATCTTCGACCCCGTGCGCGTGGTGGACCGGTCGACCTTCGACAACGGGACCCGGCAGGCGGAGGGCGTCGAGAGCGTGTGGCTCGGCGGCGTGGAGACCTGGTCCGCCGGGGAGCCGACCGGCGCCCGCCCCGGCCGCGCCATCCGCCGCGCGCCCTGACCGGGCATTCGGACGCGCGCGTCGCCTGTGGGGCGGGGTGGGAGCCTCAGTCGGCGGCCGCCTCCCCGCGCTCGGCGGTCGCGACGATCTCGATGCCGCCACGGACGTTCTGCTCAACCTCGACGCGCACCCGGCGCGGCGCCACGGCGTAGACCACGTCGTCGGCGATCCGGGCCGCGAGCGTCTCGCAAAACTCCCCCTCGTCGCGGAAGGACCACAGGTAGAACTTGAGCGCCTTCGACTCCAGGCAGCGGTCGCGCGGCTCGTAGTCGATCGTCACCCGCCCGAAGTCCGGCTGTCCCGTCTTCGGGCACAGCGATGTGAACTCCAGCGCCCGCAGTCGGACGCGCTGGACGTCGGCCGCCGGGATCGCCTCCGCGCGCAGCGTCTCGCGTCCCTCCTCCGGGTCCCGGGGCCGCGGCAGGGGACCGGACGCGGGGAGCCTCGTCATCCGTCCTCCGTCCCTTCGGTCATCTCTTCATCCGCCTCTTCATCGTTGCGCGTCATCGCATCGACGGTCGTGGCGGCGGCCATGTGGCCGATGACGTTCGTCGCCGAGCGGAAGACGTCGGGCACGCGGTCGATCCCGAGCAGGATCCCGAGTCCGGCCAGGGGGACGCCCACCACATCGAGCGCCGGCACCATCGACACGATGCTCGCGCTCGGCACCGGCGCCACCGTCATCGCTGCGAGGAAGATCGCGAGGACCGCCGCGGCGATGAGCCCCGCATCGAGCGGGACCCCGTACATGGCGGCGAGGAAGACCAGCGAAGCGCTCTGGAAGAGGGCGCTCCCCGGGCGGTTGATCGAGGCCCCGAGCGGGAGGATCAGGGTGTAGCGGTCTCGCCGGAGCCCCAGCTTCTCCGCCTCCTGCAGCATCATGGGCAGCGTACCCACCGACGTCGTCGTGGTGAAGCCGACGGTGTACGTACCCACCGTGCCGCGGATGAATCGCCCCGCCCGCATGCCGCCGACGAAGCGGACCATGGGCAGCAGGACGAGACCCTTGAGGATGAAGAGACCGACGACGACCGCGAGGATGAAGACGGCGAGGTTCTGGAGCAGCGCGAGCCCCGTGCGCGCGACCACCGGCGCGGCGAGGCCGAACACGCCCACCGGGGCCGTCCACAGAACCCAGTTCATGAGCTTGATGAGGGCGTCGCCCGCCGACTCCGCGAATCCGGTGAGCAACTCCCGCTTCTCGCGCGGCAGTGTCGTCGTGGCCGCCGCGAGAAGGACGATGAAGATGAGGATCGAGAGCAGCGATCCGTCCGCCGCCGCCTGCACCGGGTTCCTCGGCACGAGGTTCACGAGGAAGTCGATCACGCCCGGGTTCGCTGTGTTCAGTTCCGTCGTCGGCGTCGGGGGCGGCACCGGCGCCGTGAAGCTGAGCGCGAACCCCATCACGCCCATTCCGATGAGGATCGCCGGCAGCGTCGTGATCCAGAAAAAGCCGACGGAGAGGCCGCCGATGCGCCCCAGCTTGCGGAGGCTCCCGATCCGCCCCACGCCGACGAACACGACCGCGGCGACGAGCGGAATCACGACCATCTGAATCGCGCGCAGGAAGACCTGTCCAAGCGGCGCCACGGCCTCTGCCGCGCGCAGGAGCGCCGGAGATCCGGTGACGGAGGCGGCGACCCCGAGCCCCAGTCCAAGTGCGAGACCGATGAGAATGGCGCGAGTGTTCACGTCCCTTCACCCCCTCCGGATGTCCCGGCGTTCCCAGTTCCTCGCCGCTTCCGGAACGCGAGCCACGCGCCGACCGTGAGCACGGGCAGGACGTAGTAGACGATGAAGCCCCAGGTGATCGTCCCGTAGCCCTGACGGATGAGGTCGATGAGGCCGAGAGGGGTGAGGGACAGCGCGATCCCGAGGAAGACCGCCGCGACCACCGGCCTCGCCCAGCTCGGCATCCCGGCGCCCCGCTCACCCCGCGTGACGGCGAGCCGCTCGTTCACCGCGTGGATCATCCCGGTGCCGGTCTCGATCAGGGTGCCGAAGAGGATGACCTGGTAGGCGATCTGGAACGTCCTCGACCCGAGCGCCTCGAGGATGAAGTTCGAGGGGACGGTCGCGTCGATGATCGCGGGGTAGTGCGGCACCATCGCGAGGTAGAAGAAGAACGCCGGCAGCATCCCGATGACGCCGGCCAGCAGGCCGGCCCACACGGCCTGGATCCGGGTCTGGATGTGGCGCACGGTGAAGAGCGCGACGGCGGCCGCGGAGAGGTTGTAGCCTCCGTACTGGACCCCCTTCACGAGCCAGTCGCCGTTGGGACCGCTGGCGGTGAAGCTCGGGCCCAGCGTGGACCCGAAGCGCACCAGCGACCACACGACGAGCGCCACGAACACGGCGTAGAGCGCGAACGACCAGCCGGCGAAGAAGCGCTCGATCGCGACGCTCCCGTAGAAGAGAAGCAGCGCGACCGCCCCCAGCGCCACGATCACGCCCAGCGCATACGGAAGGCCGAAGGTCTCGTCCACGATCGAGCCCGCCGCCGCCCCGATGACGGCGAGCACGAGGAGCGTGAGCAGTACGTACGTGACCTCGAACAGGACCCAGGACGGCCCGAGCAGACGCTTGAAAAAGTTGCGGTATTCGTAGCTGCGGAACTGCCGCGCGAGTTCGAACGTGACGGCGCACACCGCGCTCCAGATCGCAGTCGAGAGCGCCATCGCCCAGAGGCCGGGTGTGGGGCCGATCGAGAGGAAGAACTCGACGTTCTCCCGTCCCGTGCCGTATCCGCCGGCGATGACGGCGGACTGGAAGACGAGCCCCGGCAGCAGATAGCGGCGGAACCAGGGAGCTTTCACACTGGCGTCCCTTTCTCTCGGCCGGCCCCTGCCCCAAGGTTGCGCCCGTCAGCGAGGGGCGAGTGGACCCGGGCGCCGGGTGCCGGCGGCCACTTGCGACCCGCCAAGCTAGAGAACAGCGATGGAACGAGACAGACGCGAGACGTTCGGCTCCCGCTTCGGGCTCGTGGCCACGATGATCGGCGTCGCCGTCGGGCTGGGGAACGTCTGGCGCTTCCCGTACATGGTCGGCGAGTTCGGCGGGGCTCCCTTCGTGGCCTTCTACGTCCTGGCCGTGGTGCTGATCGGAGTTCCCGCGCTCATGGCGGAGTGGACGCTGGGCCGGCATACCCGCCGCGGCCCGGTCGGCGCGTTCGAGTCGGGAGGTCTCCCCTTCGGCCGCGCCCTCGGCTGGATCTTCTTCGTCGGCGTCACCGCCGCCACCGGCTACTACTCGAACGCGCTCGGCTGGGTGCTGTACCACGCCCTGGCCGGGCTGCTCTCCGGCGTCGGGATCGAGATCGACGCCGCCGCGATCCTGCCCCCGGACGAGGGGTTCTCCCTTCGCTCCTTCCTGCTGCAGTGCGCCTGCACCGGGGCCGTCCTCCTCACCTGCGCCGCGGTGCTGCGCCGCGGGCTGCGGCGCGGGATCGAGAAAGCGAGCCGCTTCATCGTTCCGGCGCTCCTTGCGGGGCTCGTGATCCTCATCGCCCGCTCTCTGACGCTGCCGGGGGCCGGCGAGGGTCTCCGCTGGTACCTCGGCGCCTTCGATCCCGGCGCGCTCACGCCGCCGGTCATGCTGGGCGCCTTGGGTCAGGCGATCTTCAGCCTCTCGCTGGGCGGCACCTTCATGGTCGTGTACGGCTCCTACCTGAACCGCGACGACCCCCTGCGCGGCAACGCCGTCTTCACCGCGGGCGGCGACCTTTGCGCCGGACTCATGGCGGGGCTCGCCATCTTCCCCGCCGTGTTCGCGTTCGGACTTGAACCGGCGAGCGGCCCCGGCCTCCTCTTCGTCACGCTGCCCGAGGTGTTCGGACGGATCCCTGCCGGGGCCGTGTTCGGGACGCTCTTCTTCCTGGCCCTGTTCGGCGGCGCTTACCTGTCGGATGTGGCGGCGCTGGAGGTGCTGGTGGCCGGGGTCACCGACAACACCGGAATCGGCCGCTCGCGCGCCGTCACCCTGACGACCGTGGTCGTGTTCGCGTTCGCGCTACCGCCGATGATCAACATGAACGTGTTCACGCCGTGGGATCTGACCTTCGGATCGGGCTTCCAGACGCTCGGCGCGCTGCTCTCGGTCGTCGCCGTGGGATGGGCTCTGGACCGCTCTGAAGTACTGCGGCAACTGGCGGCGGGCGAGGATCGGCGCGCGAAGCGGGGCGTGCCGGCGATCTGGCTCTACTACTGGCTCCGCTTCGTGATCCCCGCCGCGATCCTCGCCGTCGGTGCCTGGTGGCTCCTCACCGACGTGCTCGGCGTCTTCGCGGGGTCGTGAGTCCCTGCGGGCGACGGAGCCCGGTTCAACGTTCGTCCTCCGGAGCCCGTCCCATGGCACGCAGGAGGTCCCAGTAGTCGATCCACGCCGCGGATCGCATGGAGAGGGCGCTGAGCCGCGCGCTCCGGAAGGCGTTCGCCGCGTCGAGCAACTCCAGGAGCGACATCTCGTTCTCTCCGTACGCCGCCGTCGCCGAGGCGAGCAGCGCCTCGGCATCCGCCAGCAGGCCATCGGCCGCCGTTTCGAGACGGCCTCGACTGGAGGCGTACCGGTCCGCGGTCATCAGGAGATCGTTCTCGGCCAGCCGTCTCCGGAGGTCGAGGCGATGGGCGGCCGCGGCGCTCCGGGCGTCGGCTGCCTGCCGGTCCCCCCCTCCGCGATCGAACAGCGGCAGCGGGAGATCGAGACCCAGGCTGAGGCCCTGGAATCCGCCCTCCTGCCGTCGATATCCCATACTGACGGTCGGATCGGGCATCCAGCCGGACTTCGCAACGGCGAGTTCGGCCTGCGCGGCGTCCAGATCCCGGGCCGCGGCCTCGAGGTCCGGCCGCTCGAGCAGCGCGCCGAGCGCGGCTTCCCGAGTCACCGCGGGCGGCAGCCCTTCCAGCCCCGCGGACGGTCCGACCTCCTCGATTCCCGTCCCGGGAAAGGTCAGCGCGGCGAGGCGCCTGCGGGCGTCGCGAGACCGGAGTTCGGCCTCCGCCACACCCTGCTCCGCCTGCACCCGTTCCAGTCGCAGCCGCCGCGTTTCGTAGGCGGAGATGTCTCCCTCCTCCAGGCGGATCTCCGCATCCTCGGCGACCTCCTGGATCACCGCCACGGTCTGCCGCGCCGTGAGTTCCGCCGCTTCCGCAAACCACGCGAGCGCCCAGGCTTCGCGAACCTCGAAGGCGAGCCGGGTCGAGTCGCTGCGGAAACGGGCGGTGCTCGCTTCGATCGTGCGGGCGGCGGCCCGGTAGCGGGCGGCGGTGCGGCCGGGCCATTCGAGGGGCTGAGAGAGGAGCAGATTCTCCTCCCAGTACTCGTCGCCATTCCGGTCGAGGTCGTCGCGCCTGGCCGAGAGCGACGGGTTGAACCAGGCGCGGGACTGGCGCGCGGCTCCCGCGATCTCGGCGGCCTCGGAGCGTGAGATCCTCAGAGCGAGGCTGTTCGCGGCGAACGCCTCGAGGGCTGCCGCGAGCGAGACTCGGTGTACGGCTTCCTGACCGAGCGTCGGGCCCGGCAGAAGGAGAAGGGCGCCAAGCCCCAGAAGCGTGATGTAGCGGATATTCAGTTCCTCGTTGCGATAGCCCGGATCCGGTCCAACCTCACCAATCGCCGCGCCGCACAGCAAGTGCCCCCGACGTGACGAGTGACCCCGCCCGTCGGTCCGCCGTCAGTCTATCATGCAGCCGCATCAGAAGCCGGTCAGCGGCACGCGGTCTTCCGTGGGGAAACTCGTTCACGGTCGCTTTTCGGAGGTCGCCATGAATCAACGGAGGGAACGCTCCCGCTGCCTCGTCACGGCGCCGATGCGCGCCGGGACGCTACGGATCGGTGTCCTGCTCGGCGCGCTCCAGTTCACGGTGGGTGCCGGCGGGCTGGCGGGACAGGAGGCGGGAGACCGCGGTGCCCATCTTTCCCTCGGGGTCGCCGTCGTGGACGAGTCCGGCTCGATCCCGATCCCGTTCGCAACGGTGCGCCTGACCTCGGAAGACGAGGGTGCGCTGGACGGGCCGTTGCGAGGTCAGGCCGGATCCGACGGGCGACTCGTGTTCTGCGTCCCCGCGGGCGTCCGTCACGCGACGCTGCGGGCGGAGTTCGGGGATGCCTCCAGCGACGAAACCGAAATCAATATCGGGCTCGCGGCAACGCAGGATGTGGTCCTCAGACTTCGCGTCGCTTCGGTCGAGAACGGGCGTCTGCTGGGCACCGTGACGGACGCGCTCAGCAACGCCCCGGTGACTGCGGCCGCGGTGTCCCTCCGGGGCCGTTCGCAGGAAGTTCAGACGAACCGGCAGGGCGGATTCATCCTCAGCGACGTGCCGGTAGGCGTGTACGAGCTGTCCGTGCGGCACCTCGGGTACGCCCCGTTGCGCCACATGGTCAATGTGGCCCGCGGCGCCACCACGGAAGTCCAGATCGGCCTCGTCCCGGCTCCGCTCGAGATGGAACCGCTCGTGGCAACGGCCGTGCGCCTGCGCCGACTGGAGATCAAGGGCTTCTACGAGCGGAAACGCTGGGGCGAACTTCTCGGACTCGGCGCCTTTTTCACCGTGGCCGACATCGAGCGTCGCAACCCCCGGATCATATCCGACATGATCATGGAGGAAGCGTCGATCCGACGCGTCTGCGGTATGGGTTCGCGCACCTGCAGGCTATACACGACGCGGCTGACCACCGGTTTCGGCTCGCGTTGCCTCATGCAGATCTACCTCGATGGCATTCTCATCAGCGAGGAAGGCGCGGCCGACACGTGGGTGTCACCCGTCGAAATCGCAGGCGTCGAGGTGTACAAGGGTCCGGCATCGCTGCCGGCCGAGTTCAGTGGACCCAATTCACGGTGCGGCGTAGTCGCGATCTGGACGAAATAGGCCTGCGGGCGGCGTCAGCAGCCCGTGGCCTCCCGCAGTTCGGAGAGAGGTCACGCCCCGGTGAAGGCGCCCGCGCACCTGTCGAGCACGTCGGCGTTCGTCCGCAGCCGATGCCCGGTTCGCCGGCCGGACGTAGATTGAACGCATGCACCCGCACGAACTGACGCCCGCACAGCGCGCGGCCGCCGAAGCCCCGGACGGGCTCCCGGGGCTCGCCGACGCCGAGTTCACGGCGCTCGGCCGCCGCGCGCGCCGCGTCGAAGGGCTCCGCAAGTCGACCGGCCGCGAGATCTACACGGACGACATCGTCCTGCCGGGGATGCTGCACGGGAAGATCCTCCGCTCCACGGAGGCCCACGCCCGGATCGTGTCCATCGACACGGCCGAAGCCGAGGCCCTCGAGGGTGTGTACGGAGTCATCACCGGGCAGGACCTGCCGACGCCGTACGGGATCATCCCGTGGACCCGCGACGAGCACGCGCTCTGCGTCGACAAGGTGCGCTTCATCGGCGACGCGGTCGCGGCAGTGGCCGCGGTCGACGAGGACACGGCGAACGCGGCGCTCGAGCGGATTCACGTCGAGTACGCGCCGCTTCCCGTCTATCTTTCGCCCGAGGAGTCGCTGACGCCCGAAGCCGCCGCGGAGCCCATCCACGCGCCGCGCAAGCCGGGGGCGAACGGCAACGTCCTCAAGCACGTCCACCTCGAGTTCGGGGACGTGGACGCGCAGATGGCGGAGTCGGACGTCGCCATCGAGGGGGAGTACTTCTTCCACGGGACGACGCACACGCCGATCGAACCCCACTGCGCGATCTCCCGACTCAACCCGGATGGCGTGCTCGAGGTGTGGTCCTCCACGCAGGTCCCGCACTATCTGCAGCGGGAGCTCGCGCGGGTGCTCGACCACGACGTGGCGAAGGTGCGGGTCGCGCAGCCGGCCGTGGGCGGGGCCTTCGGCGGCAAGTCCGAGCCGTTCGATCTCGAGTTCTGCGTGGCGCTCCTCGCGATGCGGACCGGCCGTCCGGTGAAGATCCTCTACACGCGTGAAGAACTCTTCTACTCGCACCGCGGCCGTCACCCCATGCGCATGAAGTACCGGCTCGGCGCCTCGCGCGGCGGGAAGCTCAGGGCGCTCGACGCGCGCACGATCCTGGACGGCGGCGCCTACGCCTCGTTCGGCCTCGTAACCACGTACTACTCGGGGCAGCTCCTCACCGCGCCTTGCCACATCGAGTCCTACCGTTTCGACTCGACGCGCGTGTACACGAACGTCGCCCCGTGCGGCCCCAAGCGCGGCCACGGCTCCGTACAGCCGCGCTTCGCGTACGAGATCTCGCTCGACAAGCTGGCCGGGAGGCTCGGCCTCGACCCGTTCGAACTCCGCCGCCGCAACTTCATGGGCACGGGTCGGACGGTGAACGAGTTCAAGGTCCGGTCGAACGGTTTCCTGGAGTGCCTGGAGGCGGTCGAGCGTGCCAGCGACTGGAAGACGCGGTACCGGCGGCTGCCGACAGGTCGCGGCCTCGGGATGGCCGCCTCCTCCTACATCTCCGGCACGAACTACCCCATCTATCCGAACGAGATGCCCCAGGCTGCGGTGCAGGTGCAGATCGAGCGCTCCGGCCGGGTGGCGATCCTGCACGGCGCGTCGGAGATCGGGCAGGGTTCCGACTCCACCATGGCCTACATCGCCTGTGAGGAACTCGGCGTCCCGCTCGAGTACGTGCGCGTCTTCTCCGCCGACACGGACCTCACGCCGGTGGACTTGGGGGCCTACTCCTCGCGCGAGACCGTGATGGTGGGAAACGCCTGCCTCGAGGCCTGCCGCGCGCTGCGAGGGCAGGTGACGGAGGCGGTCGGGGAGGTCTGGGGCGTTGCGGCCGGCCGGGTGCGTCTGGCGCGCGGCTGGGCCTTCGACAGCGACACCCCCGAGGACGCCGACCGCCGCCTCCCCATCTCGGAGGCGTTCAACATCGCCGAAGCGAAGTTCGGCCTGCTGGGCGCCGTGGGTTCCTACGACACGCCGAAGGATGTCCACGGCGACTACCGGGGCGGCACGATCGGATCGTCGCCGGCCTATTCCTTCACCGCGCACGTGGCCGAAGTCGAGGTCGACGAGGACACGGGGGTCGTCGACGTGAAGAACATCTGGGTGGCGCACGACTGCGGCCGCGCGCTCAACCCGGTGCTCGTCGAAGGCCAGATCGAGGGCTCCGCCTACATGGGCTTCGCGGAGGCGATCTTCGAGGAGCAACTCTTCCGCGAGGGGGAGGTGGAGGGCGGCCTGCACACGTCGCCATCGCTCCTCGACTACCGGATCCCCACCTCGATGGACTGCCCGGAGTTCGAGGCCCTCATCGTCGAGTCCGTGGACCCGGAAGGTCCGTACGGCGCCAAGGAGGCGGGCGAGGGGCCGCTGCACCCGTCGCTCCCGGCGATCGCGAACGCGATTTACGACGCGGTGGGCGTCCGCATCGATGCGCTCCCCTTCACGCCGCAGCGCGTGTGGAGAGCCCTGCGCGCGCACGCCGCCGGGGCCGCGCGCGAGGACGTCGCCTGACAGTCCATGGCAAAAGCCCCGCCGCGTTCGAGCGGCGAATGTCCCCCGCCGGAATGAAGCAGTTCGTCCGACAACTCGGCGTCGAGACGCGGGGAAAGGGCCTGTATGAGATCACCCGCCCGGTCCTGGAGTGGACGGCCGGGCTCGAGATCGAGACGGGGATGCTCACCGTCTACATCCGCCACACCTCGGCGTCCCTGACGATTCAGGAGAACGCGGACCCGGACGTCCTCCACGACCTCTCGAACTTCTTCGCCCGGCTCGTTCCGGAAGGTGACCGCCGCTACCGGCACACGATGGAAGGGCCCGATGACATGCCGGCGCACATCCGGTCGGCCCTGACCCAGACGCACCTGGCCATCCCGGTGCTCGACGGGGCGCCGGCCCTGGGAACCTGGCAGGGGATCTTCCTCTTCGAGCACCGCAGCCGTCCGCACCGCCGTACGGCGGTCCTCCACGTCACCGGCGCATAGCGGTCTACTTGGAGCCGTATTTTCCGATGGCCTCGAAGTCGAGGTCCACCACGAATTCGCCCGAATCCGCGTCGCGCTCGAAGATGATGAAACCGAGTTCGGCAAGCCTCGTGAGTTCCCGGAAGAACGTTCGTGAAGTTACGGCGCGATAAACGGTGTCGACGAAGGGTGAATCGATCAGCGCGTCGAGCGAGAGTCGCCGAGAGGGGCTCTCCGAAAAGGGATCGGCCGGCTCCGTTTCCTCAAGGAGGAAACCCAGGAGGCCATGCTCCCGCTCGTTGATGAGACGGCGACGCTTGCTCACTCGCTTGTCGCGCGCCCAAGTCAACGTTTGCCGGTAGACCAGGCGGTTCAGCTTCGAGTTGATGAAGGAGTTGATTCCGCGCAGCTCGGCGTCGAAGCCACGCAACCCGAACTCCACGAAGCGCGTGACGTCGACCGGTTGCACCCTGCGGCATTCCTGCAGGCGCCTTTTGTAGAGGTCTCCGTTGCGGTAGAAATAGTTCGAGAGCCCGTAGAAACCGTGGACGTTGTATCCCCCTTCAAAGAGGATGGCTGCCTCGACCAGCCTCGACACGCGGCCGTTTCCGTCTCCGAACGGATGGATGGTCACCAGGAAGAAGTGGGCGAGCAGCGCTCGGACCACCGGATGCTCGTTCCGTACGCGCCGAGAGTTGACGAAGACGACGAAGTCGTCCAGCAACTGCGGGAGCTCCTCGTGAGGTGCTCCCAGGTGGACTCCTCCCAAATCCGGCGTACCCACCTGCACGCCGTATGCTCGCAGCCGGCCGGGTACGTTGTTTCCTTCATCGGAGCCCCTGGTGAGCAATTCATGCATTCGGAGGATGTCCGCCACCGCCAGCGGTGCCTCGCCGGGTCCGAACCGTTCGCGAACCCAGTTCTGGGCGGCATCGGCATTCTCGATCTGTCGAGATTCCCTAGTTGTGGCGCTGGCTTCGGTTTCACGATCCAGCAGTTCGCGCACCTGCGCTTCCGACAGCGGGTTGCCCTCGAGGGCGGTCGTGCCACGGATCGTCCTGATGCGATTCAATCGGTCGAGCTGGTCCCTCCAATCCGGGGGCAGCAGAAGTTTCTCGACGGCCTTCCGACTCGCCTCGATTTCGATGAGAAGGCTAGTCAGGCCGGGGCCGTCGAGGCGGTATTCGAAGCTGAACGTCTGCCAATCCATATCTTACGACACCTTTTATGACACCTTGTGTGACACCTTGTTTGACAGGTATGTAACATCCATAAACTCTAATGATGATAGGCATATCCGACCTTCAGATCAATGGATAGCATTCCTTACGTGACAGCTTGTACGACGGTGTTCACGACCGAATCGGCGCACGCCCGAAAGGTTGTATTCGGGATATGCGCGGTTCTGCTCGCCGTGGGGATCGCGGCGTGCGGGGACGGGAGCACGGACCTTCCTCTGACGCACGCGCCGAGGGCCGTCGGCGCGCTTCCCGATCTCGAACTTCCCGTGGGTGAGACGGCGCTGGTGGAGGTGTCGGGCCTCTTCAGCGACGCGGACGGGGATGTGCTTTCCTACGAGGTCCGGTCGTCGGCCCCCACCGTGGTCGCGGCGGAGGTGTCGGGCGGCGCCGTCCAGTTGGTCGCCCTCGCGCGCGGGATGGCCACGGTGACCGTCACGGCGCGCGATCCCCAAGGCCGGGCCGCCGCCCTCCGGTTCGAGGTCACCGTGCCGAACATGGCGCCGGTAACGGTCGGCGCGATCCCCGATGTCGAACTTCGGGTCGGAAGTGCGGAACTGCTGGCCATGTCGGGCTTCTTCTCCGATCCGGACGGCGACGCGCTACGCTACGAAGCCACGTCGTCACACCCGGACGTGGCCGCGATCGGCGTCTCGGCGGATACCGTCACGGTAACGGCCCTCGCGGCGGGAACGTCGAGGGTGACGATCGCGGCGCGCGACCCCGGCGGGCTGGGCGCCGAACTGTCGTTCGCCGTGGAGGTCCGACCGGCCCGCAGGTTCGACATCGAGGTCCGCTTCGACACCACGTCTGCCGCGCCGCGGCGGGCCGTGGTCCTCGAGGCGGCGGAACTCTGGATGTCGGTGCTGGCAGATACGGAACTGCCGGAAGTTGCGGTCGACGACCGCATCGAGTGTTACGGCGCGAGCACCGCGGCGCCGGTCGGCACCGTCGATGACCTGATGGTGCTCGTCGAGTTCCGGGACATCGACGGTCCGGGCCGCACGCTCGCCCAGGCGGGCGTGTGCCGCCTGCGCGAAGAGTCGATGCTGCCCTTCGCGAGCGTGGCGTTCTTCGATGTGGCGGACATCGACCGTCTCATCGACTCCGGCGACGCGACCGAACTCGCCGTGCACGAGATCGCGCACGCGCTCGGATTCGGCGTGCTGTGGCGCCCCCTCGGTCTCCTCCGGGATCCCGCCCTGGGCGTGGGAGCCATCGACGCGCATTTCGTCGGTCCCGAGGCCATCGCCGCCTTCGACGCGGCGGGCGGCACGGACTACGCGGGCGGGGCGAAGGTCCCCGTCGAGAACCGCGGCGGAGCCGGGAGCGCGAACCTCCATTGGCGCGGCTCCGTCCTCCGCGGAGAACTCATGAGGCCGCTCAACAGGCTCGGAGTCCGGGAGACCCTCAGCGCGATCACGATCCGATCGCTGGCCGACCTGGGTTACGAGGTCGACGCGAGCCTGGCGGAGCCGTATACGCTCCCCGGCGTCGGCGCCGCGGACGAGAAACCCGGCCGCGTGGTCGACCTGGGCGACGATGTCCTCAGGGGGCCGGTGCAGGTCGTCGATTCGGCCGGCCGCGTCGTGCGCGTGCTCCGCGACCGTTCGCCGGGGTAGGTTCCGTCCCGTTGACCGAACAAACCGCGGATTCCTATGCTCAAGCTGGCGCTCCTCGACTCCATGGGATAAGGCACAATGCTGCGCAGATTGCTGTTCGGATCCAGTCTCAGGATCATCGCCGTGATCATCGTCGGTACGATTGCGGTCGCGGCACTAATGCTCTCGCTCGCCCCCGAACCGGAGAGCCAGGAGCCGCCCCCCCAGATCCCGTTTGCGCAAACGGCCGGCGTTGTGGCCGGATCGGGCGCGATACCCGTGTTCGGATCCGGCACCGTGCGGCCAAGCGAGGAGATCGATGTCGCACCCCAGGTGGGCGGCAAGGTCGTCTGGGTCAATCCGCGGTTCCAGAGCGGAGGGCGCGTCGAGGCGGGCCAGACGCTCTTCCGCATCGAAGAAGCCGACTACGCGTACCGCGTACAGGTAGCGGAAGCGAACGTCGCGGCAAGCCGCGTCGCCTTCCTCGAGGAACAGGAACGGGCGAAGATCGCCAGCGCCCAGTATGAACTGTACTCGGAGCGGCGCGAGACGGGCCCCCCGCCGTCGGAGGCGAGTCCGCTCACATTGAGGGAGCCTCAGCTGGAAGCGGCCAGCGCCGCGCTGAGCCGGGACGAAGCCCGGCTTGAGGAGGCGAGGCTTGCGCTCTCCAGGACCCAGGTCACCGCGCCGTTCGATGGCTTCGTGCGCGAGGAGTCCGTCGATGCGGGGCAGGTCGTGAACCCCGGGCAGCCCGTCGGACGCCTCTTCGCTTCGGAGGCGGTGGAGGTCGTCGTTCCCCTCTCCGACGCCGACGCCGCCCTGGTCCCCGGATTGTGGGGGCTCGAGGCAGGCGACGGAGCACGGGACGTAGCGGCCCGTGTGATCGCCCACTACGGGGAGGTGATGTACGCCTGGGAGGGTTACGTGGATCGGGGTGAGAGTTCCGTTGACGCGCAGACACGCACCATCGACGTGATCGTGCGCGTGCCGGACCCGTTCGACCCAAGCGCGCGGGCGGGCCCGTCCGCCGCGGTCGGGAGCGATCCTCCGTTGCTGGTCGGCAAGTTCGTGGAGGTGGAGATCGAGGGACTCTCACCGGAGGACTACTTCCGGATCCCGCGAGCGGCGCTGCAACCTGGCAACGAAATCTGGACGGTTGACCGCGACGGCGTCGTGAACATCGTTCCGGTTCAGGTGCTGCAACGCGCCAACGATGCAGTGTTCGTCACCGGTGCCCTGCGAGGCGGCCAGTCGGTAGTCACCGGTGGACTTCAGTTCGCCACCGAAGGGATGCGCGTCCAGACCGACCCGGCGCGATGAATCCCGACGCGGGTCCCGAACCGGACGACCGCCGCGAGCGGTCCGGCCCGCTCGCCTACATGGCCAGCAACGGCATCGCGGCCAATCTCCTGATGATGGGCATCGTTGCGGCCGGACTCGTGTCCCTGACCGGCCTCGAGCGGGAAGCCTGGCCCATCACCCCCTTCTACCACATCGAAGTCTCGATGGCCTATCCCGGCGCCACGCCGGAGGAGATCGAGGAGTCGATCGTCGTCAAGATCGAGGACCAGGTCAGCGGGCTCGATGACGTGAGGGCCGTCAAGTCCCTGGCGGCTCCGGGCATTGCCTCCGTGCGGATCCAGATGGATTCCCGCACGGACATGGCTCGGGCCCTGGACGACATCGAATCCGCCGTCAATCGTGTCCAGTCCTTCCCGGCCGGAGCCGAACGTCCGCGTTTCCAGGAGATGGACAACCGCTTCAGCATGATGCGGCTCATCGTCCACGGCGACGTCTCCGAGCGCTCGCTGAAGGAACTGGCGCATCGGATCGAGGATGACCTCGCCGCGCTACCCTCCGTCTCCCAGGTCGAGGTCAGCGGGGTCCGGAACTACGAGATCTCCATCGAGGTATCGCTTCACCGGCTCAGAGCCCTGGGACTCTCTCTCACCGACGTTGCCGGGGCGATCCGCCGCAGTTCGCTCGACCTGTCGGCCGGAAGCATCGACACGCGGGAATCCCAGGTTCGAGTGCGGACCCTCGGGCAGAACTACGACCAGCAGGACTTCGAGGAGATCGTCCTTC
>VXMR01000154.1 GCA_009841005.1 Gemmatimonadales bacterium | reverse complement strand
GAACGCGACCGAGCCGGGCGGGCCCGCGCTATCCGCGTCGAGTTCCCAGCCTTCCGCGGCGAGGGCGCGCCGAAAGGGCGGAACCTCGCGCGCCGCCAGGACCGTGTCCTCGACATGCGCCGTGGCTTCCAGGATCCGCGACAGCACGGTGCGGCCGTCGATCTCGACCAGAGGCTTGTCGCGGCCGAGGCGGCGTGAACGCCCGCCGGCCACGATCACGAGCGACCGGTCCGGCCCGCTCACGCCCCGGGATCCCCTCCGGGCCCTGCCGCCTTCACCCCGGGCGGCACGCCCAGATCCACCAGCAACGCGGCCACGCGCCGGCGGATGTCATCCCTGACCGCCCGGAACTCGTCCGGGGGCAGGTCCTTCGGGTCCTTCACCTCCCAGTCCTCCCGCCGCCGCGCGGGCACGTGCGGACACGCGTCGCCGCACCCCATCGTGACGACCGCATCGAACGGCCCGGGCGGCACGTCGTCCAGCCCCTCCGACCGGTGGACGCCGAGATCGTAGCCCAACTCCGCCATGGACTCGATCGCCCGCGGGTTCACGACGCCTGAAGGCCGCGAGCCCCCGCTCGACGCCTCCACGCCGGCACCCGCCAGCATGCGGGCGAATGCCTCCGCGATCTGGCTGCGGCAGGAGTTCTCCACGCAGACGAAAAGGAGCCGCGGGCGCGTCATGGTCAGGTCCGCCGCACCGATCCCCGCTCGCGCCCGCGGCGCTCAGCCGCCGAGGACGTTGAACTGCCGGCTGAACTTGACGATCAGCGAGCGGCCCTGCGGCCCGTGCAGGTCCTGGATCCCCTGGATGTCGTTGTAGACGATGAACAGGCCGGTCCCCGCCGTGTTGAGCCATCCGAAGCGCACGTTGGCGGAGAAGGTGTCGAGCTGGGTCGAGTACTGAACGAGCGACTGCAGGTAGATCCGCGGCGTGAAGAAGTAGCCCAAGTTCACCCCGGCCAGCGTGGCGACGAAATCCCCTTCCTCCAACGTCACGTTGTTGTAGTCGAGCCGCAGCGACGTACTGAACGAGGAGCCCGGCCGCACGGTCAACGTCCCGTTCAGGCTGCGGCGCGAACCCGACAGGAACTGGCCGATGTTCGCCCCGCTGCGGAAGGAGACCTTCGCCGATTCGTTCGTCCAGAAACGGAGCTGCGTCTCCCACCCGTCGTAGGTCCCCGCGGGCACGATAATGTCCGTTCCGGGCATCGGGAACGGCTCGTACAGCCCCTCCCGGTTCCAGTTCATGCCGGTGTGGGCCTCCATCCCGTCGTTGAACTCCCAGTGGTTGTCGATGTGGAGCCGGGCCGACTCCTCGAACCCCCGCGTCACCCCCGTCTTGTCGCTCCGGAAGGTGAAGTAGGAGATGTGCGGGCGGATCTCGCGGAAGGTCTCCTCCGGATGGATGTTGTACATGAGGAAGAGCTGGTAGTACTTGTGGCCCGTCCGCCGCAGGAAGCCCACTTCGGGGTTGAAGTTCTCGCCGAAGTGCTGATACTGGAGGTTCCCCCGCCACTTGCGGGTCGTGAGACCGAAGGTCGCGTCGAACGCCCCGTCCGCGTCCGTCAGGCCGGGAGTCGCCGTCCTCGCCCCCCACGCCGTCAACGTCCACGCCTCCCCCAGTCCCAGCTGTCCATCCACCGCCCAGGTCCGGTTGTAGTCGCCGGACGCGCTCCCGTCGCGGTTGATGAAGGCCCCGCCGATCCGCGACCGGTTCGGCAGTTCACGGGCCACGCGGGCGACCGAGTACGCGTTCGCCCCCTGGACGCCCTCGATCCCGTCCGTCCCGATGTGAAGCATCCCGACGTTGAACCCGGCCGCGCGCCCGGAGACGCGGGCGCCGCCGGTGATCGGGACCTGCCGTCCGTTGGCGATGCCGATGCGGCGGCTGAAGAAGAGATCCGCCCCGCCACCGCCGACTGCGAAGAAACCCGCGTTCTCGAGGAAGAAGGGGCGTTTTTCCGGGAATAGCAGGCTGAAGCGCGTCAGGTTGACCTGCTGGTCGTCGACCTCCACCTGAGCGAAGTCCGTGTTGTACGTCGCGTCGAGCGTCATTCCACGCGTCAACTGGAGCTTGGCCTCGCCGCCGAAATCGTAGTTCTGCTCGAACGCCGTCTGCCCGCCCGCGTAGTCCCGCGCCGTCGCACCGAGCATGTACGGCGTGACCGAGCCGAGACGCCGGAATGGAAGCTCGAGCCCCGTCAGGTTCCCCGCGTAGTTGAGCCGGTAGAGGTTGAACTCGCGGGGGACCGCGGACCAGAAGGATTCCTCGTTCCGGCGCCGGATCTGACGGGAGACGTTGAAGCCCCAGGTCGGATCGGTCCCGTAGCGGAGCGTGTTGAAGGGAATCCGAAACTCGGCGTACCAGCCCTCGCCGTCGCGGCTCGTCGCGACGTTCCAGGAGCCATCCCAATTCTTGTTGAAGCCTCCGCCGGCGCCCGACTGCATCCGCCGCTGGGTGTTGAAGCCGCCCCCCAGGAAGAAGCCGCCGCCGCGGCCTTCGTTGGCGACCTGTCCATCGTACTCGATACCCGCCGGCGTCGTCCCGAACACGAACGCGTTCTGGTCGTCGTGGTAGGTATCGAAGGCGAGCAGCACGTGGTCCGCCTCGGACACCTCGGCGTCCCGGATCCGGTCCCCGGAGATAATCCCCGCCGGGTCTTCGTCGAGAGCCCACACCCCCACGTAGATCGCCTCGTCGTCGAACACCATGCGCACTTCGGTCCGTTCGGACGCCGGCTGTCCGTCGAAGGGTTCGCGCTGGATGAAGTCCGTCATCACCGGAGCCCCGTGCCAGGCCGCATCGTCCAGGACGCCATCGATGGCAGGCGCCTGCGCCGCGCGCACCGCGAGGCCTTCGAGCGTAGAGGGCGATACCCCTTCCGGTTCGCGCTGCCCCGGACCGTCCTGCGCGCGCAACTCCGGCGCCGGCACGAACAGGACGATGAGACAGGCGATACCGAAGCCGAGTCGACAGCCGAGTCGATGGCAGGGTAGACCATGGGTTTTTCGGAAGCTCATATCGCGAACACCTCGAAGGATGGATCTGCGCGTACCGGGACCGGAAGATAACGCTGAGTCAACACGTACCGGTGCCACACAGTTGCAACTGTGCGTCGCCAATCGGTATGTTCAGAAATATGGACACTGTTCAGTCTCGTCTCGGATTCTTCCGTAAAGATGTTCAGGGCTTGTCGCTGCGCGATTTTCGGAGCCGTGTCAATGCGGAGTTGCCCGAGCGCTCTCGCGTGAGCCTCGGCACGCTCTCGAACTACGAACGGGACGGCGGCGGGTCCCCGAGGGCGGGCCCGCGGGCCGAGTTTCTTGCGGCGCTGAAACGAGCCTTCCCTCCCCTTCGGCTCGAATGGCTGATCCTGGGCGACGGAGAGCCGACGACCATCGCCGAGCGGCTCGCCGCGCCCGAGGGCCTCGAGACGAAGGCGGCGTCGCCGGCGGGGGAAGGTTCCTCCTTCGCCGCCCGGGTCCTGGCGCGCTACCCCGACCTCGAGCTGCTCTCGCCGGAAGCTTCGGCCCTGTTCATGGCCGCGCTGACGCGGCTGGCCATGGGCGAACCCAGGCTCGCGCTGGATGAGGGGGACCTGATCGAGCTGGCGGGCGACCTGCGCTGGCTCCTCCTCCTTCCGCCGGGAGCGTGGGGGTTCCGCCACGCGCCGCCTTACCGGGCGTTCTCCGACTACGCCGTCGCAATGCTGCACGCGCTGAGCCGGCTCATGCCCGAGAGCGGGGAGGGCGATCCGATCTCGGACCACCCGGCCTCGATTCTCCCGCGGCTGCGCCGATTTCGGACGGTCGGTTTCTAGACGCGGGAGGGGCGCGTAGATTCCTCGCCGGGTCTTCGTCGCGGTTGGGGCGGGGAGGTTGCGGAAGGCGAAGGCGGAGTCGTGGCGAGTCTCCCGAGCCCGGAGACCCGGCACTCAACTCTTCCTGAATATCTGGACATACATGGCAACCCCTATCGACCAGACTGACGACCTGGAGCGCGCCCTCAGCGCCCTCGCCCGCCCGGAATGGCGGGACCTCCAGGCCGAGGACCTCCTCGCGATGTATCGCGTGATGTACACGTCGAGGACGATCGACGACCGCGAAATCGCGATGAAGCGGCAGAACCGCATCTTCTTCCAGATCTCCGGCGCCGGACACGAGGCGCTCCTCGTCGCGGCGGGCCGCGCACTCAAACCCGGCCACGACTGGTTCTTCACCTACTACCGCGACCGCGCGCTCTGCCTCGAACTCGGCATGTCGCCTTACGAGATGTTCCTCGGCGCCGTCGGGGCGGAGGAGGATCCATCGACGGGCGGACGGCAGATGCCGGCGCACTTCGGTTCCCGGGCGCTGCACATCGTCACGCCTTCGAGTCCGACGGGCACCCAGTTCAACCAGGCGGTGGGGTGCGCGGAGGGCATCGCTCGCGCCCGGACCGCCGGCCTCGACGACCTCGATGCGGTCGCCCCGCACGTGGAAGCGGATGAGATCGTGCTCGTGTGCACGGGCGATGGCACGACCTCGGAAGGAGAGTTCTGGGAGGCGATGAACACCGCCTCCAACCTGCAGCTTCCCATCCTCTTCCTCGTGGAGGACAACGGATACGCGATCTCCGTGCCGGTGGAGGTCAACACGGCCGGCGGCAGCATCTCGAGTCTCGTGCGGAACTTCCCCAACCTCCACGTTGAAGAGGTCGATGGAACGGACCCGCTCGAGAGCTACGTCGTCATGCGGCGCAGCGCGCGATATGTGCGATCCGGCCACGGTCCGGCGCTCGTTCACGCGCATGTCACCCGGCCCTACAGCCACTCGATGTCCGACGATGAGCGGCTCTACAAGTCCGACAGCGAGCGGGAACTCGAATCCGCACGCGACCCGCTCGTCACCTTCGCCGATTATATCGTTCGGGAAGGCGTGATCGAGGCCGACGAACTCGAATCGCTCAAGGCGGAGATCAAGGCCGACGTCGCAGACGCCGCGGACCGGGCCATGGCCCGACCGCAGCCGGCCCCCGAGACCGTCTACACCCACGTTTATTCGCACGACGTCGATCCCCGGTCGAGCGCCTTCGAGACGGAGGCCCGCCCCGAGCCCGAGGGGAATCCGAAGACGATGGTCGACCTGCTCAACGCGTGCATCCGCGACGAGATGCGGCGCGATCCGCGGATCGTCGTGTTCGGGCAGGATGTGGCGGACGCGAGCCGCGAGGAGCTCCTGGATGAGGTCAAGGGCAAGGGCGGCGTCTTCAAGGTGACGCACGGCCTGCAGCGCGAGTTCGGGTCGCTTCGGGTGTACAACGCGCCCCTCGCGGAGGCGAACATCGTCGGACGCGCCGCGGGTCTCGCCGTGCGGGGGCTGAAGCCGGTCGCCGAGGTCCAGTTCTTCGACTACATCTGGCCCGCCTACCACCAGTTCCGTAACGAAGTCGCGACTTTCCGCTGGCGCTCCGCGGGACGCTGGAAGTGCCCGCTCGTCATCCGGACCACGTACGGAGGCTACATCACGGGCGGCGCGATGTACCATTCGCAGACCGGCGCCTCGCTCTTCACGCACACGCCCGGCATGCACGTGATCTGCCCCTCGAACGCGGAGGACGCGAACGGGCTCCTGCGGACGGCAATCCGGTGCGACGACCCGGTGCTCTTCCTCGAACACAAGCACCTCTACCGGCAGACGTACAACAAGGGGATCTATCCGGGCCCCGAGTACATGATCCCGTTCGGCAAGGCCGCGTTCGTCGCGGAGGGGGACGACCTCACGATCGTCACGTACGGCGCGATGGTCGAGCGCACGCGCAAGGCGCTCGCGAAGCTGGAACGCGCGGGAGAGCCGGTGCGCGCGGACCTGATCGACCTGCGGTCTCTGAACCCGGTCGACATGGATTCCATCCGCCGTTCCGTAATGAAGACGAACCGCGTGCTCGTGGCCTACGAGGACGCGAAATCGTGGGGCTACGGGGCGGAGATCTCGGCCCGCCTGGCCGACGAACTGTTCGAGTGGCTCGACGCGCCGATCCGGCGGATCACCTCGACGGACACCTTCATCGGCTACGCGCCCTCGCTCGAGAACGCGTCCCTGCCGCAGGTCGACGACATCGCCGAAGCGATCGTGGAACTCGCTACCTGGTAGCGGATCATGCGCCCCCCTCGGGAGCCGCGGGCGGTCCGCCCGACCTGAGCTCTTCGAGCGCCTCCAGGCTGCGGGGCCAGTCCTTCCCCAGCAGCCGGGAGAGGGCCCGGTCCGCGAGCACCTTCCCGCCGGTCTGGCAGGCGGCGCAGTAGTTCGTTTCGTTGTCCGCGTAGCGGATCCGCTGCACCGGAGCCGCGCAGGCCGGACACGGACGCCCGTACTTCCCGTGTACCGCCATCGCGTCGTGGAACGCGGTCACCTTCTCCGGGAACTTCCCCGCCAGCTCGTCGCGCAGCCGCCTCGTCCACTCCTCGAGCGTGCGGCGCGTGGCGTCATGAAGCCGGCCGATCTCCTCATCGTCCAGCCGGCTCGTCCACTTGATCGGGGACAGCTTCGCCCGGTGCAGGATCTCGTCGGAATACGCGTTGCCGATGCCCGAGAAGAGCCGCGGGTCCGTGAGCGCGCGCTTGAGCGTGTGGTTGCGTGCGGTGAGCGTCTCGCGGAAGAGGGCCGCGTCCGCGGTCACGGGGTCGATGCCGCCGGGGTCGTGCCGGGCGAGAGCCTCCGCACCCTTCACAACGTGGAGTGACGCCCGCTTCTTCGTCCCGGCCTCCGTGAGCAGGAGGCTCCCGTCGACGAAATCGAAGGCGGCGAGACCGAGCCGACGCGGGATCTTCACGCCGGGATCCCGCCACCGGAGCCGCCCCGCGATCATGAGGTGGAGGACGAGCCACAGTTCCGGTTCGTCTTCCCGGTCATCCGGGGCGGCGAGTCCGATCGCGATTCGCTTCCCCAGCCGGCGCAGCGCCACAACCTCGCGTCCGTGCGCGTCCGTCAGGGGCGGATCGACGCTCCGGAGCAGGAAGGGACTGCCGAGCCGCACCCGCTCCAGCGTACGCCCGAGGAGACGCGCTTCGAGCCCCTCCAGGTAAATCGTGATGTCGGGCAGTTCGGGCATGGGCGCCGCCTGGCGAAAAACCCCGGGTACGGCTAGCCGCCGCGGCCCGAGCCGGATGCGTGGCCGTGGCCGCGCCCCTGGGCAACTTCGTTCGGTTTCTCGAGGGTATTGCGAAGATCCTGGACGTAGTCCGGGTGCGCGCGGCTGAACGCGGGCCAGTCCTCATCCGCGGCGATGATGATGCCGCCGACCGCGCCCATCCCACCGTCCGGCGCCGGGTGCCCGAGCGGATTCGAGTACTGGACGGAGATGCGGTAGACGTGGTCCTTCCGGATCCGCACGCCCCCGCGCCACCAGAGCCGGCTCGTCGGCACGCCGACCGTGCGGCCTTCGCCGTCCACCTCGGGCCCCGCCTCCCAGATCACCTTGCCCGCCGTGACATCCTCGAGCCGAATCCACTCCCCGTAGTCGTGCAGGTGCCCGCCGATGCCGAGGATTCGCCCGTCCACGGCGGGGCTGCCCTCCCAGCTCCGCCCGTGCGTCCCGGGCGGAAGCGGAAACTCCTTCTCGCCGACCGGGCCCATCACGTCGAGATAGAACGGATAGACCTCCACGGGCTCGACGAAGCCCGGATCCTCGAACGGCGTGTACGGAAGCCGGACGTGCAGGAAGGCCTCGCCGTGCGACGCGTCGGGGAGCGGGGCGAACATCGCGCTCACAAGGACCCGGGTGCCCGGCGCGAGGGGAACGCCCAGCACGCCGGGCAGAAGCTCGCTCTTCGTCTCGCGGCCCGCAGCGAGGATCCGGCGCGGGACCGCGGAGAAGAGTTCGCGGTTGTCGGGGTCGATGACGTTCACGTGATGGAGGAGCCGGTCGGGGAGCGGGTTGCCCGCCCGGTCCCTCATTCGCCACGAGAAGCCGTGCATCCAGCCGGCGACGGGCAGCTCCGCGAGTTGCACCGGGGGCCGGAGGTGCGGACCGCCGGCCGGCAGCGACACGGGGCCGACGACGATCTCGAACTCGCGCTCGGCCGCGTGCACCCGCACGTCGATGAGCGGGCTCGCGGCAGGCAGGCGCGGCGGGTCCGGGTCGCCGGCGTGCGCCGAAGCTCCGTGTGCGTGCTGCTGCGCGGCGGGGGTGTCCGGCGTCTGAACATGCGGCGCGGGCTCGCGCGACGAGAGCGGGTGCGGCAACAGCAGGAGGCCGAGGCTCATGATGCGCGGCACCGACAGGCCGCGCGGACACCGGTTCCGCATCGCGGCGGATCGCCTCGGCGGTCGGCTCACGCCGGGTTCAGTCGGGCGGCGGAACGTCGAAGTAGGTGTAGTTCTTCGCGGTGAAGGCGTCATACTGCTCCGGCACTTCGTCGTCCGGATAGATCGCCTCCACAGGGCACTCGGGCACGCAGGCGCCGCAGTCGATGCACTCCTCGGGATGGATGTAGTACTGATCCTCTCCCTCGTAGATGCAGTCGACGGGGCACACGTCCACGCAGGATGCATCCTTCTCGCTCATGCATGGTTCGGTGATGATGTAGGTCATGCGCGGGAACATACCGGGGGTCCGAAGGCTGAGCAATTCCGCAACGCCGCCCGCGGGAGCGGGGCACATCGGGTTGGTCCGTCGCGCAACAGCCGGTATCTTGGAGGGTTCCGGGCGGACGGGATGCGGACGTGTCGGCCGGGTTCGCGGGAACGGCGAATACGGCGCGGATCACACAGCGAGAAGGCGGCGACGTTGAAGCCACTCGAGGTCATACAGGGAGGGAGCACGGCCGATTCCTGGCCTTCGCGGAAGCCGCGATGGCTCAAGGTGCGCGCGCCCGGAGGCCCCAACTATCAGCGCCTCAAGGAACTGATGAGAGGGCTGGAACTCAGCTCGGTCTGCGAGGAGGCGCAGTGCCCCAACATCGGCGAGTGCTGGGAGGCGGGCACGGCGACGTTCCTCATCATGGGCGACGTGTGCACGCGCAACTGCCCCTACTGCGCGATCGCGCACGGCCGGCCGGAGGAACTCGACGAGGACGAGCCGCGGCGGGTCGCGGAGGCCATCGAGCGGCTGCAACTCAACCACTGCGTCATCACGTCCGTCGACCGCGATGACCTCCCCGACGGCGGCGCCTGGATCTTCGCCGAAATGATCCGCGAGATCCGGTTGCGCCGTCCCGAGTGTTCGATCGAGGTCCTGACGCCGGACTTCCAGGGGAATCCCGAGGCGATCCGCACGGTGATCGCCGCGAGGCCGGAGATCTTCAACCACAACATGGAGACGGTGCGCCGGTTGCACCGGGTCGCCCGGCCGGGCGGCCGCTACGACCGCTCCCTGAACGTCCTGACGACGGGCCGGCAGTTGGACGACCAGGTCCTCATCAAGACGGGGATCATGCTCGGGCTGGGGGAGACGGCCGCCGACATCGACGAGTTCATGGGAGACGCGCTCGAAGCCGGCGTCCAGATCCTCACCCTGGGCCAGTACCTGAGGCCATCGCCGGACCATCTTCCGATCGACCGCTACGTGTCCCCGGAGGAGTTCATGCGCTGGAAGGAGATCGGGGAATCGCGGGGGTTCCTGCACGTCGAGAGCGGGCCGCTGGTGCGGTCCAGCTATCACGCGCGCGAGCAGGTGGTCGAACTGCGCCGGAGAGTCGCGGCGCTGGCGGCCGGATGAGCCCGGCGGACCCCGGCCGGTCCACGGCCACGGTCTCCGACGCTCCGGCGGCGGGAGCCCCCGGCGGGGGATCGGGCGAAGACCCCGACGCGTTCCTCGGACTCTCGAAGGAGGAGTGCGTGGCACTCCTGCGGGAGATGATTATCGAGCGCCGGTTCGAGGAGAAGGCGGCGGAGGTCTACCAGGTCGGCAAGATCGGCGGCTTCTGCCACCTCTACATCGGGCAGGAGGCGGTCTCCGCAGGATCGATCTCGCCGCTGCGGGACGACGACTACGTGGTCACCGCGTACCGCGACCACGCGCAGGCGATCGCGCGCGGGATGACGCCGAACGCCGTCATGGCCGAACTCTATGGACGGGCGGACGGCTGCTCGAGGGGCTTCGGCGGCTCGATGCACATGTTCGACAAGACGCTCAACTTCATGGGCGGGCACGGCATCGTCGGGAGCCACCTGCCGCTCGCGGTCGGGGTCGGCTACACGATCCGGTACCGGGGCGGAGACCAGGTCTGCCTCTGCTTCTTCGGAGATTCGGTCGTCAACATCGGCGCGTTCCACGAGTCGATGAACATGGCGGCGCGCTGGAAGCTGCCCGTCATCTTCCTCCTCGAGAACAACCGGTACGGGATGGGGACCGATTTCCGGCGCGTGGCCGCGGTGAAGGAACTGAAGGACCGCGGCCGGGCGTACGAGGGCCTCACCTCGCTCGATGTGGACGGCATGGACGTGCTGGCGGTCCGCCAGGCCGTGGAGGAGGCGATCGAGCGGGGACGGAACGAGAAGACGCCCAGCTTCATCGAGGCGCGCTGCTTCCGCTACATGGGCCACTCGATGGCGGATCCGATGCACGGCACCTACCGGACGCGCGAGGAAGTCGAGAAGTGGCGGTCGGATGACCCGATCCTCTCCTTCACCCGGCAACTCATGGACGCGGGGCGGCTGACGGAGGAGGAGTACAAGGCGCTCGACCGCGAGGCGAAGGAGATCGCCGAGGAGTCCGCGGCCTTTGCGGACCGGAGCCCCTTCCCCGATTCGGACGCGCTCTATCGCTACGTGTATTCGGACGGGTACCCGGACGACATGCGGCGGCGCGACGCGTGGCGGAAGGAGCTGCGCTGATGGCCGTCCTCACGTATCGGGAAGCGCTGAACGACGCCCTCCGGGAGGAGATGGAGCGCGACGACTCGATCTTCATCATCGGCGAGGAGGTCGGGGAGTACGACGGCGCCTACAAGGTCACGAAGGGGCTGCTCGAGCAGTTCGGGGAATGGCGCGTCCGGGACGCCCCCATCGCCGAACTGGGGTTCGCGGGGCTCGGCGTGGGCGCGGCGATGGCGGGCCTGCGGCCGATCGTCGAGTTCATGACGTGGAACTTCGCCCTGCTCGCGATCGACGAGGTCGTGAACGCGGCGGCGAAGATGTTCCAGATGTCCGGCGGGCAGTACAACGTTCCCATCGTCTTCCGGGGACCGGGCGGCGCGGCGCTCCAGCTCGCGGCGCAGCACTCGCAGTCGCCGGAGCCCTGGTACAGCTACGTGCCCGGGCTGAAGGTGATCGCGCCCGCCACGGCGAAGGACGCGAAGGGTCTCCTGAAGAGCGCGATCCGCGACAACGACCCCGTGGTCTTCATCGAGAGCGAGATCATGTACAACCTCGTCCGGGATGAAGTGCCGGAGGAGGAGTACCTGACGCCGATCGGCAAGGCCGAGGTGAAGCGGGAGGGGTCGGACGTGACCGTCGTGTGCCACTCGAAGATGGTGCACCAGGCGCTCGCGGCGGCCCGCGCCCTGGAGAAGGAAGACATCGATGTCGAGGTCCTGGACCTGCGCACCGTGCGTCCGCTGGACGTGGACGCAGTCGTGGCGTCGGTGAAGAAGACCAACCGGGCCGTGGTCGCGGAGGAGGGGTGGCCGATGTGCAACGTCGGGGCCCAAGTCGTCGATGACATTCAGCGCGAGGCCTTCGATTCGCTGGACGCGCCGGTGGCGCGCGTGAACGGGCTGGATGTGCCCATGCCCTACGCGAAGAACCTCGAGAAGCTCGCAACTCCGAACGCGGACCATGTGGCGGCGGCGGTGCGCCACGTGTGCTACGCGGACTAGCCCCGGGACGCCGACCGATATGCCTACGAGAGTCGTGATGGCGCAGCTGAGCCCGACGATGGAGGAGGGCAAGCTCATCGAGTGGAAGGTCGCCGAGGGCGATGCCGTGGCGCAGGGGGATGTCGTCGCGGAGATCGAGACGGACAAGGCGAACATGGACGTCGAGGCGCTCGGCGGCGGCGTGCTGCGCAAGATCGTCGTGCCGGCGGGCGCCACGGTCCCGGTGGGCGCGCTCATCGGCGTGATCGCCGAGCCCGACGAGTCGATCGACGACATGCTCGCGGAGGCGCAGGCGGCCGACGGCACCGGGACGGCGGAAGGCCCGGCCGGGGAGCCTGCCGCGCCTGCCGCCGAGCCGGAGCCCGCGGAGCCGGTCGAAGTCGCGGCGGAGCCGGCAGGGGCCGACCCGGCCGGGGCGGCGACCGGGGCCGGCGCGGCGACCGGGGCCGGCGCGGCTACTGCCGCCAGGGGCCGCATCAAGGCCTCGCCCGTCGCGCGGCGGATGGCCGCGGAGAGCGGGATCGCGCTGGCCGGCCTCGCCGGGTCCGGGCCGGGCGGCCGGATCG
>VXMR01000126.1 GCA_009841005.1 Gemmatimonadales bacterium | reverse complement strand
GGCGATGCAGGAGTTCCGAGACCTCGGGACGGCGGCGGACTGGGAGGCCGTCGGCGACTTCTACTCCGAATCCCCGAACTTCCGCTTCTATGAGAACGGCGTGCTCCAATATCGGAGCGCGGCGGATGTCCGGGCCGCATTGGGAGCGTTCCCTCCGGGGATGCGCATCGAGACGGAGTACCGGGATACGGATGTCGTGGCGCTGGCGCCGGGCCTCGCCCAGGTCCGCGCCCGCTTCGAGAGCACCTTCACGGGCGCCGACGGGTCCTCCTTCGGTTTCGACGGAGCCGTGACGATGATCTGGGCACACGAGACCGGAGGGTGGCGCATCCTGAGCGGCCATTCCTCGGCCCCGGTTCCGCGCGGAGGGTAGCCACATGCCGGACGGGACTTCTCCGGAAACCGGCACTGGGCCCCGGGACGCCGTCGAGTCGCTCATCCGGCGGGGGATGGCCGCGCGACGGGAGGACCGGCCGGACGAGGCGATGCGGCACATGAAAGCGGCCGTCGCGCTCGCCCGTCGCGGCGAGGATCCGCTCGCGCTCGCCCGCGCCCTTCACGGACAGGCGAATGTCGAACGGGACAGGGGGCGGCTCGATGCGGCCATGCGCCTCTACCTCGAAGCCGTCCCGCTCTGCCGGCGCGGGGACGACCGGCTCGTCCACGCCCACACGGTGCGCCACCTGGGGGATGTCCTCCGGGAGATGGGCGATCTCGACAAGGCGGGCCGATGCTACGCGGAGGCGCTGCCGCTGTACCGGGCGGATCCGGCCGCCCCGCCGCTCGATGCGGCCAACGCCGTGCGGTCCGCGGCCACCCTGTGCGAGGCGCTCGACGAGCCCGACCAGGCCCGCCAGCTGTGGCTCGAGGCCCACGGCCTGTACCGGGAGGCGGGCGTCGAGGCCGGCGTGTCCGAGAGCACAGCCCACCTCGAACGCCTCGGCTGAAAGTCGCCGGGGGCGACGCCCGACGCCCCTCCGTCTTGCCAGAACCGAACGTTTCGACCACCCTGAATCGGCTGCGCGGTGTCGATCCGCCGCGAGGGAAAGTTCCGAGGAGGGCGTGCAAATGCTGCGGAATCACGGTCTGAACCGTCGGGCGTTTCTCAAGAGCACGGGAGCCACCGCCGTCCTGGGCGCCGTGGGCGCGCGTTCGGCGCTTGCGAGCGAGGTGGCCGCGACCGATGTCGCCCCGGCCGGGCTCGGCGTCGCCGGCGAAGAATTCGACTTCGACGAGATCTACGACCGGCGCGGCACCGACTGCGTCAAGTGGGACCGCGCCATCGAGCAGTTCGGCCCGGATCTTGAGGTCGGCATGGGGATCGCGGACATGGACTTCCGCGCGGCGCCGTGCATCACCCGGGCGATCGCCGAGCGCTCCGCACACGAGAACTGGGGCTACCAGCACCGCGACAGCTCCTTCACGGACGCCGTCGTGGCCTGGAACCAGCGCCGCTACGACCTCGACATCGACCCCTCGACCATCGTCTGGACGAGCGGCGTCCACCCCGGAATCATCGCGGGGCTGCACACCTTCGCGCCTCCGGGCAGCCGGGTCCTCATGACGACGCCGACCTACAACGGCTTCTACTCGGACCTGCGCTTCGCGCGGAACGTCGCCGAGGACAGCGAAATGAAGGTCGTCGACGGCGTCTACGAGATCGACTGGGACGACTTCGAGCGCCGCGTGCAGCGGGTCCACGCCTTCATCCTCTGTAACCCGCAGAACCCGACCGGAAACTGCTGGTCGGCGGAAGACATGACGCGCATGGGCGAGATCTGTCTCGAGCACCGCGTGCCGGTGCTCTCCGACGAGATCCACTGCGATTTCGTGACGAAGGGACAGAAGTACACGCCGTTCGCCACCCTCGATCCGAAGATCGTCGACAACAGCGTCACCTTCAAATCCAACAGCAAGACCTTCAGCCTCGCGGCAAACAAGGTCGCCTGGTACTTCTCGACCAACCCCTCCTTCATGACGCGCCTTCGCCAGTACACGCGGGCGGACCTCAGCACGCTGGGCATGTACGCCGCCCGCGCCGCCAATAACGAGGGCGATGAGTGGCTCGACCAGCTCCTCGTCTACCTCGACGGCAACCACGAACTCACCGAGTCCTACATTCGCGAGAACGTGCCGGGCGTGAAGTACACGAAGGCGCAGGGCACCTTTCTCGCGTGGCTCGACATGGGCGGGTTGATGGACCGCATCGATGCGCAGGGGAAGGCGGATTACGAGAACCGGACGGCCGCGGATCCGGTGTCGCCGGAGAGCATCCTGCAGCGCTGGCTCGCCGAGAATGCGCGCATCTATCTCAACAACGGACCCAGCTACGGGACCGGCGGCGAGAGGCACATGCGGATGAACATCGCGACCTCGCGCACGCTCGTGAAGCGCGCCCTGGACAACCTGTCCACCGCCGTGGCGGAGCTCTAGCGAGAGCCCGGCGGCAACAGGGAAGGCCACAGAGAAGTCCGGCATGACGCGCGCGGTCGCCTCCTTCGAGGTCACTGGCTGGGACCAGGGCGAACCGGAGTCCGGCGGCGGGGGGCCGACCCTCTCGCACGCCACGGTCCTGAAGCGGTTCGGCGGGGACCTCGTGGCGGAGAGCGAGGCCCGGCTCCTCATGTGTCAGGCGGATGTGGCGGATATCACCGCTGGAGCGGGCTACATCGCTCGGGAGGTCGTGCGGGGAGCGCTCGGCGGACGGGAGGGGACGTTCGTCATGCAGCACTGGGGACTGAGCGCGAGCGGCCGCGAACAGACGGGCGGACAGATCGTGCCGGGTTCGGCGACCGGCGACCTGAAGGGACTGACGGGTTCCGTCGAGATCGCCGTCGACGGCGACGGAGCGCACACGCTGACGATCAACTACGAACTCCCGGACGCGTGAGGCGGCGGACGACGCCGCGCCGCGGCATGACGCCTTGCTGCCCGCTTCCGGTTTTGACACCGTGACTTCAGTGCAGTACCGGACGAAACAGGCCGGCGTTTCTTTCCTGAGAGGGATAGTACGATGAAAAGATGGTCCATGATGCTTCCGGCGTTCCTCCTTGGCGCGATGCTGTCGGCGGTTCCCGCGCAGGTCGAGGCTCAGTTCGACGAGGTCGGATCGATCACCTTCCCGACCTCCGCGACGGGCGAGGCGCAGGAGCGCTTCCTCCGGGGCGTGGCGATCCTGCACAGCTTCGGCTGGAAGCAGGCGCGGGAGCAGTTCCACGCGGCACAGGAACTGGACCCGGACTTCGCGATGGCCTACTGGGGCGAGTCGCTCGCCTACAACCACCCGCTCGTTTCCCAGATGGACCCGACGGATCCGAGAAAGGCGCTGCAAAGGCTGGGCGAGACGCCGGCCGAACGCATGGCCAAAGCGCCGACGGACCGGGAGAAGGGCTTCCTGAAGGCCGTCGAGATCCTGTGGGGCGAGGCCGACCATACGGAGCGGCGCGTCGGGTACATGGAGGCGATGCGCGACCTGTACGAGGCCTATCCGGAGGACCCGGAGGTCGCAGCTTTCTACGCGCTCTCGCTGCTCGGGGCGACCGCGGCGACGCGCGATCTGAGCCAGCGCTGGAACGTGATGGCGGGGGCGATCGCGCTCCGGCTGTTCAACGCGAATCCGATGCACCCGGGCGCGGCGCACTACACGATCCATTCCTTTGACAATCCGATCATGGCCCCGCTCGCGCTGGACGCGGCCTACGCGTTCGCGGACATCGCGCCGGCGGTTTCCCACGCACGGCACATGCCGACGCACATCTTCATCCAGCACGGGATGTGGGAACGCGTGTCCGGCAACAACCAGTCGGCCTACGACGTGGCGCAGGAGCTGTGGCAGCCCGGCGACGCGGTGGGCGACGCGGTGCACTCGCTCGACTGGGGGCAGTACGGCGACCTCCAGCGCGGCGACTACGAGAAGGCGCGGCTGTGGATGGATCGGCTCGCGGACATGGTCGACAACGAGGGCTTCGCGACGACGGGCGGGGCGCGGGGCGCGGCCGGCATCGCGCGGGCGCAGAACGCGGTCTCGCTCCTCAAGGCACGCTACATCGTCGAGACCGAGCAGTGGGAGACCCAGCCGATCACCGAAGACTCCCCGGCGCATGAACTCCTCGCCACGGGACTCAGCGCCCACCGCATGGGCGACCAGGCGATCGTGACCGAGGCGGAGGCCGCCCTGAAGGAACTGTCGGACGGCGAGGGCTACACGCACGTCATGCACAAGCAGGTCGGGGCGCTCCGGCACGCCGCGATGGGCCATCCCGACGTGGCGACCGGTCTCATGGACGAGGCCGAGGCGGAGGTCATGAGCATGGCGCCGCCGCGCGGCTCCGCGAGCCCGGTCAAGCCCCTCCACGAACTCTACGGTGAACTGCTGCTCGAACTCGGGATGCCCGACAAGGCGGTCGAGAAGTTCGAGACGTCGCTGCTGCGAATGCCGAACCGGCCGCGTTCGCTCCTCGGCCTGGCCCGGGCGCACGCCGCCAACGGCGACGCGGTGCTCGCCGCCGAGGCCTACGCGAAGGTCGCCAACCTCTGGAGCGGCCTTGCGCACGCCGGCCTGATGGAGGCAGAGGCCTTCCTGAACGCGGCCGAGAGCGAGGGGAACCAGGGGAACCGGTAGCGGCTCTCCGCTCGCCCGGCCCCGCAGAGGGTCCCGGACCGGCATCGGCTCAGTAGAGTTCGAGCAGGTCCAGTATCGGGACCCTCAGTAGCGCCGACCGGCCCGTCCGGACCTTCACGAGCACGTCGAGGGTCTGGAGGGGCCGGAGTTTTTCGGCCGCGGCCAGCAGGTCGGGAGGGACGGCGATGTAGACCAGACCGTCCCCGGGGTCAGGGGCCCGCGCGAGCAGGAAGGGCTCTCCCTCGTAGAAGTCGATCCGCTCCGGTTCGGCCCGTTCCAGCGACAGAAACCGGACGGTCCATTGGAGGGTCGCGCCGGCATAGTCATCCGGGTTCGCGCTCAGCGCCGCGGCCGAGACGCCGGCCAGGATGCCGGCTTCGCCACCGGCGGCGTCGCTCGCCCCGAGCGCGGCCTCGCGTACCCAGCCCGAGCGGCGAATGCGGCTCCAGTCCCCCCGCTCCTCCAGCCGGTCGACGAGGAAGCCCTCGAGGAGCAGTCCGGTCACGGACCCGGCGGGTCCGGATCTGAGACGTTCGCCTCCCCGGCTGGCGATGACGCCGTTGTGGCCCTCGCGGGTGGATGGCGCGACCGAGCTGGACGGGACCCAACCCTCGATCTCCACCTCCGCCCAGATCCCTTCCGTACGCTTGAGGATAACCGGCGTGCGCAGCGCGAGTTCGGCCAGCCGGCGGCCATCCGCCATCCTCCGGAAGACCTCGCCGTCGATGACGACTTCGCGCAGCTGCGCGGCCACGGGGGGCGGCGCGTACGCACACGCCAGGACGACCGGCAGGAGAAGCCGGTGTCGCAGGCGACCGCGACGAGACGTTTTTCTGGTTAGGACCCGGTCCTCCACCTACATTCCCCGCGCCGCGACCCCGTCGCGAAACTCGCGAGTCGGGGCCGTTTCCGTTCGAGATTCGACTCATCCAACATATGGAATCCGCGTCAACCCAGTGTCAAACAGACTGATCCTCGTCGTCGGACTCGCCCTGCTCGCCGCAGCCCCGGCGACGCTCGAGGCGCAGGCCGAACGCATCGACTCCCCCTTCCGCTGGCGCGAGAAGGGCTTCCGCGTCGGCCTTTTCGGGGGCCACCACGCGGGGAACCGGGGGCGGCTCGAGTTCGCCCAGGGACCCACCAACGTGGCGGGCGCCAGAATGCGCGTCCGGGCGTCGAGTCCCCTTTCTCTCGAGCTTGGGGCCACGTACGGAGCGGCGGACCGATGGACGCTGGACGTCCTCGACCCGGCTGGACCGATGGTCGTCGACACCGTCGCCGCGGGCTGGCTGCGGGCCGACCTCGGCGCGCAAATCGGCCTCACCGGAGCGCGGACGTGGAACGGGATCCACCCCTACGGGCTCATCGGCGGCGGCTTCGTGTTCGGCGTCGACGAGGGCGCCTCCGAGTTCCTCGCCGACCAGGCGCTCGAACCCTTCCGGTACGACATCTCCACCGCTCCGCACATTTTTGTGGGGCTGGGGTTCGAGATCTTTCCGACGGAGACGATCGGGATCGGTTTCGAGGCCCGCGACTACCTGGTCCGCGTGACGTCTCCGGACGGATTCCTCTTCGGAACCACCCTGGACCTGTTCGAGGCCTCCGGAGCGCCGGCGCCGCAGGGTTCCGTGTGGGGCCACAACCCGGAGTTCAGCATCTCCATCTGGTACTACTTCTAGCTTTCGGTGGCGAAGCGCCTCGGCGGTGAAACATGAACGACGCGGACTGGATCTCCTTCGACGAAGCCCTCGCTCTCGTGCTGGACGCCGTGTCGCCGCTGGAGACGGTACGGATCCCGCTCTCCGCCGCCCTCGGCCGCTCCCTCGCACGCGACGCGAAAGCCGTCGCCCCCCACCCGCCCTGGGACAACAGCGCCATGGACGGATTCGCCGTCCGAATCGACGAGGTTCGCGGCGCGAGCCCGGAACGGCCCGTGGTTCTCCCGATCTCCGACGACATCCCGGCCGGCGCGTTTCCGCGCGGGCCGCTGGAGCCCGGCTCCGTGGCGCGCGTGATGACGGGGGCGCCGGTGCCGGAGGGCGCCACGGGCGTCGTCCGCGTGGAGCACACGGACGGAGGCCCGGACAAGCGCGTGAGCATATTCGACGATGCCGACGGGGAGCGGCACATCCGTTTCCTCGGGGAGGATGTCAAGGCGGGCGACACGGTGGTGGAGCGCGGGGAGGAACTTGGGGCGGCGGCGGTGGCGCTGCTCGCGTCGGCCGGCCTCGACCAGGTGGATGTGGGCCGGCGACCCCGCGTCGGCGTGCTTGCGAACGGAGATGAACTCGCGGATTTCGATGAATTCGACGAGGTGCGGGCCGGGCGGAAGATCATGAACTCGAACGGGCACGCGCTGGCCGCCCAGATCGCGGATTCCGGGGCGGAACCGGTGCCGCTCGGCATCGCCCGGGACGACCCCGACGACCTGCACCGTTGTCTCGCGCAGGCCGGAGCCTGCGACGCGATCGTCTCCGCGGCCGGCGTGAGCGTCGGCGAACACGACTATGTGAAGCAGGTACTCGACGAACTCGGCTTCGAGCGCTCCTTCTGGCGCCTGCGGATGCGCCCCGGCAGCGCCGCCGTCTTCGGCCTGCTCGGCGGCCGGCCGTTCTGGGGGGTCCCGGGCAATCCGGCCTCGGCGCTCGTCACGTACGAAACGCTCGTAAGGCCGGCGATCCGCAAGATGGCGGGGTTCGCGCGCCCCTGCCGGCGACCGCTGCAGTGCGTCGCGGCACACGACCTGCGCGGGCCCCGGGACGTGCTTTCGTTCGTGCGCGTGCTCATCGGATCCGCCGAGTCCGGCGTCCTCACGGCTCGCCTGAGCGGTCCGCAGGGTTCGGGCAACCTGGGGTCGATGCTGGCCGACGGGCTCCTCGCGATCCCCGTCGGGACGGACGCCATCGGCGCCGGGGACCGCGTTGACGTGATTCCGCTCAGGGAGTGGGCGAGTCCCGCTTGACGCGCGGGTCCGCCGCGGGCTGTCAGACGGCCCGTCGAATCAGATGCGGACGACCGCCGCCGCCATCGTGTAGCCGCCGCCGATCGAGGTGAGAACGATCGTGGCCGGGTCCGGCACGGGTCCGTGCTTTCCGCGGACGACCTCATCGAGCGTCACGGCGACGGTCGAGGCGGACATGTTGCCGTAGTCGACGATGTTGTGGACGACGCGCCCTTTCGGGAGTTCCAGCCTCTGCTCGAGGCCCTGCGTGATTCGCGCGTTCGCCTGGTGAGGGATCACGAAATCCACGTGGGACCAGTCGAGACCCGCCTTTTGAAGCGCCTGATCGCCCACTTCGGCCATCTTGACGATCGCGTTGCGGACGATCCGCGGCCCGCCTTCCATGTGGAGAATGGGGATCCGGTCCCGATCGTCCCGCCAGCTCTGCCCGACGAGGTACAGCGGGTCGCGAGCGAACCAGCCGGACGCCGCCATCGGGCCGAGTACCCCGTGGTCCGTTTCGCTCCGCTCGAGCACGACCGCCCCGGCTCCGTCGCCGAAGAGCACGGCCGTCCGCACGTCCGTGTAGTCCACGAGCCGCGTGAGGGCGTCGCCCGAAACCACCAGGACCCGCTCCGCCATGCCGCTGACGATCGCCGACCACGCCGCCCCCACGCCGTACACGAAGCCGGCGCACGCCGCGTTGATCGCGAATCCTCCCAATCGTGGATTCCCGATCTTCGTCGCCACGGTACAGGCACTGTTCGGAACTTCGTCGGACGGCGACACGGTCGCGACATAGAGCTGGTCGATCTCGTCCGGCTCGCGTCCGGCCGCCTCCAGCGCGGCGAGCCCCGCCCGGGCACACATGTCCTCGGTCGTCAGGTCGCTCTCCGGCGGGATCCGCCGGCGCGACCGGATGCCGGTCAACTGGTACGCCCACTGATCGAAGACCTCGGGGGCCGATAGTCCGTTGGCACCCTCGACACCCCTGAGCGCGGACCGCGCCTGCCCGACGTCGAACGACTCGCGCAGCGTGCCCATGCCGAGAAGCTGGAAGTTGTCGATGCTGTCCGGCGGCAGGTAGCTCCCGGTACCCGTGACCGCCGCGGTCACTCTGGCTGCCAAGGCCCTCTCCATCATCCGTGGGCGAGATCCGCGGGTGAGATCCGTGGGCCAGCGCCCATGGCAAAACCCTGCGTCGGCGGGCTCGGCCGCCGGAAAGTCCGAGAGTATACGGCAGAGACCGGGAAGGGTGCTAGCCCGGTGTCGCAGACGTCCGCAGGCTGCGGGGAGGCGGGGAACGGGCGAGCAGGAGCCGCGCCGCGGCCGAGCGGGCCGCCTCCGCAAGCGTTCGAGTCGGGCACGGCCGCGTCGGCATCACGCGGGCGCACTCCCTCATGCTCGCCTGCGACCAGCAGGAGTCGGGTTGACCATCGCCGCACTCCCGAATGAGCAGTTTCACGCTGGCGGGCAGTCGGAGGACCGCATCGCTGTCGAACTCTTCGGCCACCGCGTAGCGCAGGAGATCTTCGGCCAAACCCCGTTCCACGCCGGCGTCCAGCAACTCCTCGAGGGAGACGACCAGGAGAGGAAAATCGGCCCGGTCACGTCCCAGCCGCATCAGGAGCTCGCGCCCGACACCGCGGCGAAGGGCATCCGCGGCTTTCTCGAGCGCGATCGGCGCGGCCCCCGGACCGACGACGGACGCCGCATCCCGCAGCTCCGCGGCGAACGTGTCGACGGCGGCGAGGACGACCTCCGGAGACATCCCCTTCGCCACGCCCTCCATGGCCTTGTCGATCAGGAGACCTCGGGGCAGACCGTCCTGGACGCCCGCCTCTATGACGGAAAGGGTACGCGCCGCGTAGACCGCGCCCAGATGACGGCTGAAGCGCGCGCGCGCGTCCTGACCGGCAAGCGGCGGCCCGAGCGCGAGAAGGCTGGCGACGAGGAATACGGCCGCGGGAGAACGGCGCCGCAGGGCTGTTGCCACGGGCTGCCTGCTCTGGCTAGGGAGCCAGCGAGCGGGCGCCCGCGCCGCCCGTGATGGCGATCACGGCATTCTGGTTGCCGTAACCGTCCTCCACATAACGTTCCGCGTGCGGATCCGTGATCCAGGTCTCGCCGTCCACGAGGAACATGTACTTGTGCACGCCGGGCGGGAGCCTCACACGACCGGTCCACACGCCGGTCCCGTAGGGATCGGCCAGCGCGACCTCCGGCTGCCAGTCGTTGAAGTCGCCCGCAACGTGGACCGACGCCGCGCCGGGCGCCTCGAGACGGAACTGCACGTAGTGGACTTCTTCGCCCACGAGTGCCGTCGCCGCCCCCGCCGGCTCGGTGTATACGTTCTCACGCGGCAAGAGGAAGAACGTCGCAAGCACGGCGGCCGCCGCGAGTCCCAGCCAGGGCCGGACGCGCACGGAGCGGGGATGCACCCACCAGTCCACGAGACTCGGCAAGGGCCGACGCCGCTCCTGGCGAACCTCGGCCATGACCCTCGATTCGAGTCCGACCGGAGCTCCCTGCACCCCCGAATCCCGCACGTCCGACAGGAGGGCATCCCACCGCTCGGCTTCCCTGCGAAACTCCCGCGAGAGTTCCGAACGGTCGATTTCTCCATCCAGGTACAGCTTCAGATCGTCGTTCATCGGTAGTTCTCTAACAGCACCTGTAACTGATCCCGAGCCCGATGGACGCGCATCTTCAACGCGGACACCGAAGCTCCAAGTCTCTCCGCCATCTCTTCGTACGACCAGCCCTCGACGTGCTTGAGGACGAAGGCTTCACGCTGCTCGTCGCTCAGCGACTGCAGGGCCCGGTATATCTGCTCCCGTATTTCAGCCCGTTCGGCGCGCGCCTCGGGGAGCCCCCGCGTCGCCGTGAGGGGTCCGGCCGCCTCCAGCGACACCTCCCGCCGTGCCCGCCCCTTCAACTGATCCTTGCACAGGTTGACGGCGATCCGAAACAACCAGCCTCCCACCCGTTCCCGATCACGGCAGCGGTCGAGGCTCCGAAAGCCGCGAATGAACGTGCGCTGCACGATATCCGCGGCGTCGTCCGCGCGCCCGGTCATGCGCTCCGCGTAGCGGTACAGCACGTCCTTGTACCGGCGCACGAGAACACCGTACGCCTCGCGATCGCCTTCGATTACGGCGGTCACGACATCCGCGTCGCTCGGTTCATCGTCCGGAACCCGACCCTCCGGCCCGATCCGAAAGATCTTCTCTTCGTGAATAAGACGACCTCTACGGCTTTGCGGTCACTCGACCCGCCACCGGCCCGCAACCCTCTTCGCAACTTAGCGGAACGGTGATCCTCCAACTACCTTTGCTGCGTGAACGCCGGGAACGCTGCCACCCACGCGCCGGACCTGTCCGATCTCCGCACTCCGGCGCTTGTCCTCGATCTCGATGTCCTGGAGAACAACCTCCGGGTCATGCAGGAACGCACGGACGCCCTCGGCGTTCGGCTTCGCCCCCACGTGAAGACGCACAAGTGTGTGCAGATCGCCGAACTTCAGCGAGCGAGCGGCGCGTCGGGCATCGCCGTTTCCACGCTCGCGGAGGCCCGAATCTTCGCGGAGGCGGGCTTCGATGACATCCTGTGGGCCTTTCCCCTCAATCTCTCATGGATCGGCGAGGCGGCCGCGCTCTCCCGCCGCGTCGAACTCGGCGTGACGGTGGACTCCCCCACGGCCGTCGAGGCGCTCGAAGCCGCGGGCGCCCCCTTCTCCGTCTGGCTCGAAATCGACTGTGGCTACGGGCGCTCCGGCGTCCCGCACGAAAGCGGCCGGGTCGTCGAGATCGCGAGGCGGATCTCGCGCGCGGATCGGCTGTCGCTGCGCGGATGCCTGACGCACGCCGGCCACACCTACGGAGCGGGTTCGCCCGCCGCCATCGCCGCGCTGGCGGACGAGGAGCGACGGGTGATGGTCGAAGTGGGTCGCGCGCTCCGCGAGGCGGGGCTCGAACCGGGGGCGCTCTCGCTCGGTTCGACCCCCGGGATGAGCCGGGTCGAGACGCTGGAGGGGATCGACGAGGCCCGGCCGGGAAACTACGCACTTTACGATTACACCCAGACGCGGCTCGGGTCGTGCGCGGTGAGCGACTGCGCGGTCACGGTGCTCGCGACGGTCGTCTCCGCGCGCGAAGGATCCGACGGGGCGATCGCGGACTGCGGCGCGCTCGCTCTGTCCAAGGATGTGGGGCCGGACGATCCGCCTCACTACGGCCGCCTCTTCCGCGACACGTCCGGACGGGAGCTGAGCGACCATCAGGTGAGCTCCGTGAGCCAGGAACACGGGCGCCTGTCCGGGCGGTTCGCCGTGGGCGAGAAGGTCCGCGTCCTTCCGAATCACGCCTGCCTCACAGTCGCGCACTTCGATCGCTTCGAGGTCGTGCGGGGTCGGCGCGTGGTGGACCGGTGGAAGATCCGGCGCGCGCGTGATTGAACGCGACTGAACCGGCGCGGCGCGATCCCGCGCCGGCGTCAGGGCGCTCTGTCGAGGGCGATGAGCTGCGCGAGGATGGAGACGGCGATCTGCGCGGGCGAGCGGGCGCCGATCCGCAGCCCGACCGGACCGTGGATGCGGTCGCATGCCGCCTCGTCCAGCCCCCGAGCGAGGAGCGCGGCTCGACGTTGCTGCTGCGTCCGGCGTCCGCCGAGGAGGCCGATGTAGCCGCAGCGGGAGGCGAGCGCCGTCTCCAGTGCAGGCTCATCCAGCTTCTCGTCGTGCGTGAGGATGACGACGCTCGTTCGGGGATCGAGATCGAGCGCGGCCATCGCCTCGTCCGGCCAGCGTGCGTCGAGCGACGCGGCATCCGAAAACCGCTCCGGCCGCAGGAAGGCCTCGCGCGGATCCACGACCACGACCTCGAAGC
>VXMR01000087.1 GCA_009841005.1 Gemmatimonadales bacterium | reverse complement strand
CACCACCCCCCCGCCGCGGGGCGCCCCCCCCCCCCCCATGCGTGCGGGCCGGCGGCGCCCCCCCCAGCGGCGGCCGCCGCCCCGCCCCCGGCGCGCCCCCCCCCCCGCCCCCCGGGCCGGGTAGATCATCTGGGCAGCCGACCGTGATGCGGGTCGCACTCGACCTCATGGGCGGCGATGCCGCGCCGGAGGCCACTCTCGAGGCCGCCGAGGGCGCGCTCGACGCATGGCCGGACGATCTATCCCTCCTGCTCGTAGGCCCGCAAAGCCTCCTCCGTGGAGCACGAACCCGGTTCCCGCGCGACCGCGTGGCGTGGCTCGCCGCGGAGGAGTCCATCGATCCGGCGGAGCCGCCCGCGCTCGCCGTGCGGCGGAAGGCGGACAGCACCATCGTCCGCGGGCTGGAGGCCGTGCGCGACGGGAAGGCTGATGGCTTCGTGTCGGCGGGACCGACGGGGGCCACGGTCGTGGCGTCCGTGCTCACGCTCGGCCTGCTCCCCGGCGTGGACCGGCCGCCGGTGGGCGCCCTCTTCCCGACCGCGACCGGGCGCGTCCTCGTCATGGACGTAGGCGCGAACGTGGACGTCACCCCGCGGCAGCTGCACCAGTTCGCGCACCTGGGATCGACCTACCTGCGCCGGACGCTCTCGATCGAGCGGCCGCGGATCGGACTGCTCAACATCGGGGCGGAGGGCGAGAAGGGAGGAGGCGTCATGGCGACGGCCCACGGCCTCCTCTCCGCCGACCACGAACTCGATTTCATCGGAAACGTGGAGGGACACCGCATCGTGACCGGGGCCTGCGACGTGCTCGTGTGCGGCGGCTTCGTCGGCAACGTGCTGCTTAAATTCTATGAGTCGATCGCCGAGTTCGTGCTTGAGATCTTCCGGAACGCCGGCGTCGGCGAAGGTGGCAGGCTCGGCGAGGCGCTGCGCTTCCTCGACTATGCGGAGTACGGCGGCGCGCCCCTGTTCGGCGTGGCCGGGGTCACCGTCATCTGTCACGGGACCTCCCCCCCGCGCGCGATCATGAACGGGATCCGCACGGCGGCCGACTGTGCCGCCTCGCGCTTCACTTCCGTCACTCGCACGTCCCTCGCCCGGATGCCGCAGGAGAGCGGCTTGTGAGCGGGGTCGCGCTCCTCTTCCCGGGACAGGGGGCCCAGTACGTGGGCATGGGCCGGGACCTGGCGGAGGACGATGGGTCGGTGCGGGAACTCTACGAGCGGGCCGACGACACCCTCGGCATGCCGCTGAGCCGGATCTGCTGGGAGGGGCCCGAGGAGGAACTCCGGGCGACGGAGAACGCGCAGCCCGCGATCATGCTGCACTCCTTCGCCATCTGGCATCTCATCGCCGCGCGCGCCGGGAAGCCCGGCATCGGCGCGGGACACTCGCTCGGGGAGCTGTCGGCCTACCTCGTGTCCGGTGCCTTCGGCTTCGAGGACGGTCTCCGGATCGTGCGGGAGCGCGGACGGCTCATGGGGGCGTCGGGCGCGGACCGGCCGGGCACGATGGCCGCCATACTCGGGTTGGATGCCGAATCCGTTGCCGACGCGTGCGCGCGCGCGACGGAGGCTGGAGGGGTGGCCGTGCCCGCGAATCTCAACGCGCCCGGCCAGGTCGTCATCAGCGGCGACGTCGAGGCCGTGGCTGCGGCCGGCCGGCTCGCCTCGGAAGCCGGCGCGCGCCGCTTCCTCCCGCTCAATGTGAGCGGTGCGTTCCATTCGCCGCTCATGGCGACGGCGGCGGACGGACTGGCGGCTGCGCTCGGGGGGGCGGCCTGGCGGGAGCCGTCCTTTCCCATCGTCTCCAACGCCACGGCGACGCCCGTGACGGGCTCGGAGGAGGCGCGGCGAACCCTCATCCTGCAGCTCACGTCGCCCGTCCGGTGGATGGAGGGGATCGACCGTATCCGCGAGGCGGGGACCAAGCGCTGGCTCGAGGTCGGACCCGGCAACGTGCTCTCGGGCCTCGCCCGCCGCATCGATCGAAGTCTGCGCGTGACCGCGGTCGGGGATTCTCGGTCCGTGGACGGCTATCTCGGATCTTCGGACTGAAGGGTGCCTGAATGAGCGAATTGACGGGGGAGATCGCCATCGTCACGGGAGCGACGCGCGGCATCGGGACCGCGATCGCGACGGAACTGGCCCGGGGAGGGGCGCGCGTTGCCGTGGTCGGCACCGGAGCGGACCGGGCCCGGGCCGTGGCCGAGCGCCTGCCGGGAGAGGGCCATGCGGGCTTCGGCTGCGACGTCTCCGATCCGGAGGCGTGCCGGGGACTCGTCTCGGACGTCTCCGGGAGCCTCGGCGACGCGACGATCCTCGTGAACAACGCGGGCATCACGCGCGACAACATCGTCCTCCGCCTCAAGGACGAGGACTGGCGCGCCGTGCTCGATACGAATCTGTCGGGGGCGTTCTATCTCATGCGGGCCGTCGCCCGCGGCATGATGAAGCGGCGCACCGGGAACATCGTGAACATCTCCAGCGTCGTGGGCTTGACGGGAAACCGCGGCCAGTCCAACTATGCGGCGGCCAAAGCCGCCCTGATCTCGCTCACCCGAAGCGTCGCTCAGGAGCTCGCGAGTCGCGGTGTGCGGGCCAACGCCGTCGCACCCGGGTTCATCTCGACCGACATGACCTCGGGACTGCCCGAAAGCGTTCAAAAAGCCATGTCGGAGAGGATTCCCCTCGGCCGGCCGGGATCCCCGGAAGATGTCGCCACGGTCGTGCGATTTCTCGTCGGTCCCGGGGCTTCGTACGTTACCGGGCAGGTGATCGTCGTCGACGGCGGGATGGTCATGCAGTCGTAGCGCCGACGCGGCATATTCGGTCGCCGGTACGATCGCTGGAACAGGGTCGGGAAACGGCGGGGCCGCGGGTCGGTCCCCTTCATACAAGGAGAACACGCAATCATGGACAACGCGGCACGCGTGCGGGAGATCATCGCGCAGGAACTCGGCGTGGAGCAGGAGAAGGTGGTGGACGACGCGAACTTCGTCGATGATCTGGGCGCCGACTCGCTCGATACCGTCGAGCTCGTGATGGCTTTCGAGGAGGAGTTCGGGATCGAGATCCCGGATGAGGACGCGGAGAGGATGCAGACGGTCGAGGAGGCCATCGCCTACCTGAACGAGAAGGTCTAGGGATCGCGGCTTTCGCGCCGGCCGCCGGCAGCCGCAGGCCTTTCATTTCATGAGAAGACGTGTAGCGATCACGGGGGTTGGCCTCGTCACCCCGATCGGGCTCGACCCCGACTCGACCTGGGACGCGCTCATCCGCGGCGAGAGCGGCGCCGGGCCCATCACGCAGTTCGATACCACCGACCATTCGGTGCGCTTCGCCTGCGAGGTGAAGGACTTCGACCCGGCCCGGCACATGGACCGCAAGGATGCCCGGCGGGCGGACCGTTTCCTCCACTTCGCGATGGCCGCGGCGGATCAGGCCGTGACCGAGGCGGGCTTCGCGGAGGGGTTCGGAGAGCTTCCTCCGGATCGGGTCGGCGTGCTCATCGGCGTCGGGATCGGCGGGCTTCCGCTCCTCGAGGCTCAGCACGAGAAGCTGCTCGCCGGCGGGCCGCGGCGCGTCTCCCCCTTCTTCATCCCCATGTTCATCCCGGACATGGCTTCGGGCATGGTTTCCATGCGATACGGGGCGCAGGGCCCCAACTACGCGACCGTGTCGGCCTGCGCCTCCAGCGGCCACTCCGTCGGGCTGGCCTTCCGCTCGATCCGCAACGGCGAGGCCGATGTGATGATCACGGGGGGCAGCGAGTCCACGATCACGCCGCTCGCGGTCGCCGGCTTCGCGAACATGCGGGCGATGTCGACGCGCAATGACGATCCGAAGCGGGCCTCGCGACCCTTCGACGCTCACCGGGACGGGTTCGTGCTCGGGGAAGGCGGGGGGATGTTCATCCTCGAGGAGATGGAACACGCGAAGGCACGCGGCGCCCTGATCCTCGGGGAACTCGCGGGCTTCGGGCAGAGCGCGGACGCCTACCACATGACGGCGCCGGTGCCGGATGGATCGGGGGCGCGGCTCGCCATGGAACAGGCGCTCGACGACGCGGGCGTCGACCCGACGGACATCGGGTACATCAACGCGCACGGGACCTCGACGCCCGCGAACGACGTCTCGGAGACGAAGGCGATCAAGGATGTTCTGGGCGATCACGCCTACTCGATCGTCGTGGGTTCGACGAAGTCGATGACGGGACACACGCTGGGAGCGGCGGGGGCCATCGAGGGGGCGATCTCAGCCCTCGTCTGCAGGCACGGGATCATCCCGCCCACGATCAACTTCGAGGAAGCGGATCCCGAGTGCGATCTCGAATACGCCCACGGAGGGGTGATCGAGCGGGAGGTCGAGGTCGCGCTCTCGAATTCTTTCGGGTTCGGCGGCCACAACGTCTGTCTGGCCGTTCGGCGCTGGAACGGAGACTAGAGGAATGAGTTCGGTACTCGTGATGATGGGGTCGGAATCGGACATGCCCACGATGGAGAAGGGCGTGGCGATCCTTCGGGAGAACGGCGTGGAGGTGCAGGTCGAGGTGAGTTCGGCCCACCGGCAGCCGAAGCGGACCGCGGACTTGGCGGAGGGCGCGGCGGCGGCCGGCCATTCCGTCGTGATCTGCGGGGCGGGACTGTCGGCAGCGCTCCCCGGCGTCGTGGCGGCGCACACGTCGCTGCCGGTGATCGGCGTTCCCGTTTCGGCGGGCACGCTCGGCGGGCTCGACGCGCTCCTCTCGTGTGCGCAGATGCCGCCGGGCGTCCCCGTCGCCGCCGTCGGCATCGACAACGCGAAGAACGCGGCCCATCTCGCTCTCCGCATCCTGGGCGCGAGGGGCTAGCGCAGACCGGCCGCTCGGAGGTTCGTCCGGTGCGAACCGGCGTCGGGTACGATTCCCACCGTTTCGATGAGATGCGGCCCCTCGTGCTGGGGGGCGTGTCGATCCCGAACGCGCCCGGACTCAAGGGACACTCCGATGGGGACGCGGTTGCGCACGCGATTACGGATGCGCTCCTGGGCGCGGCGGGCCTCGGGGACATCGGCGCGCTCTTCCCGGACACGGACCCCGCGTACGAAGGCGCCGACTCCATCGAACTTCTCGCCCAGGCGGTGTGCCGACTGCGCGAGGGGGGACTCCGGGTCGTGAACGTCGACGCGACCGTCATCGCCGAACGGCCGCGCATCGGGCCACACGCCGAGGCGATGCGGGAGCGGCTCGGCCGGGCGCTCGGCACGGGGCCGGGCGGCGTGTCGGTGAAGGGAAAGTCGAACGAGGGGATGGGATGGATCGGACGGGGCGAGGGCCTCGCCGCCATCGCGGTCGCCACGGTGTCCGGGGCCGAGGGGGACGGTGACTGAGGTCCCCGGCGTTCAACCCCTCCTCGACTTCCTTATCGCCCTCCCGGCGGTCACGGCCTACGCGCTCATCACCGTCGGGTCCGCTCTCGAGAACATCTTTCCGCCCGTCCCGTCCGACACCTTCGTCGTACTCGGCGCCGTGCTTGCGGACCGGGGCTCCCTGCAGCCTCTCCCCGTCCTCCTCTGCGCGTGGATCGCGAACTCCGGCGGCGCCATGGTCGTCTTCGGGTTCGCGCGCCGGCACGGCCGAGGGGCGTTCGAGACCCGGTGGGGGCGGCGCCTCCTCCGCCCGCACCAGTTCCGGCGCCTGACCCTCTTCTACGAGCGGCACGGGTTGTGGGCCATCTTCTTCGCCCGCTGCCTGCCGGTGCTGCGTGTGGTCGTCCCCACCTTCGCGGGCTTCACGGGGTTGGGGGCGGTGCGTGCGATGGCCCCGGTCGTCGCCGCCTCGCTCCTCTGGAACGGGCTTATGCTCGCGGGCGGGATGTTCGCCTCGCGAAACGTGGACCGCCTCATGGCGCTTCTCGGCCAGGTGAACGCGTGGCTCCTCGTCGTGGCCGTCGTCCTCATCGGCGGCATCGTCGGCTGGTGGATCCGAAGCCGGCGGGAGGAGGCTCCACCGGCGTCCACAGAGCCCGACGACGACTCCGGCGGCGACGCCGACGGGCCGCGGGTGCCGCCGTGACCGGAGAAAGACCGGGGATCGAGCGCGCCTTCCACCTCGAGTCCTTCCGCGACCACCTCGGCTTCGAGCGGGGGCTCTCCCCGCGCACCATCGACGCGTATCTGCGCGAGGCCCGGCGATTCGCGGCGTTCGCGGTTTCGGAGGGCGTCGCGGAGCCGGCCGGAGTCACGTACGGACTTCTCCGCGACCACGTCGCTCGGCTGGCCGGGGAGGGGCGAGCGGCCTCGAGCGTCGCGCGCACCGTGTATGCGCTGCGCGGCTACTTCCGCTTCCTCATCGTCGAGAACGCGATCGAGTCCGATCCGAGCGAACGCCTCGAAGCGCCCAAGGCGGGGCGCTCTCTGCCCGACGTGCTTTCCGTCCACGAGATCGAGGCGCTGATCGGAGCGACGGACCCGGTGAGCCGCACGGCGCCGCGGGACGAGGCGATGCTCGAGATGCTCTACGGCTGTGGGCTCCGGGTGTCGGAACTCGTCGCCCTGAAGGGAAGGGAACTCGATCTGGAGGAAGCCCTCGTGCGCGTGCGAGGGAAGGGGGGAAAGGAGAGGTTCGTTCCCGTCGGCGCGGCTGCGCGCTCGGCGGTGCGCCGATACCTTCGAACCACCAGACCGGCGCTCGACCGGGGGCGATCCGCCGGACACATCTTCCTCAATGCCCGGGGGTTTCCGTTGAGCCGGATGGGCGTCTGGAAGATTCTGCGCCGCCACGTCGAACGTGCCGGCATCCTGAAGCGCGTGACGCCCCACACGCTGCGCCACAGCTTTGCGACTCACCTGCTGGAGGGGGGGGCCGACCTCGCGTCGGTCCAGGAGATGCTCGGACATGCAGACATCTCGACGACCGAGATCTACACGCACGTGGACCGGTCGCACCTGCGCCAGATGCACCGCAGCCACCATCCGCGCGGGTAGGCGACGCTCATGAGGTTGACCCGCCTCCTCCACCTGTCGCGCAACCGGCGTCCGGTCAAGCGCTTCCGCGACCGGCTCGTCGAACCCGAGGTCGTGGAGGCGGTGCTGGAGGCGGCACGCTACGCCTCGTCCGCTCGGGAGGCGCAGCCATGGCGCCTCGTCGTCGTGCAGGAGGCGCTCGCGCGCCACAGGATCGCCGCGGCCGCCTTCAACCATCCGCACGTGAGGACGGCGCCCGTCGTTGTCGCCTGCTGCGCGCGGATCCACTCGCACGTGAGCGGCACGGGCCGCCCGAGCTTCGCCATGGATCTCGCCGCCGCGACCCAGACGATGATGCTGGCGGCGGCGGATCTAGGGGTGCAGTCGAGCTGGGTGTACGGCTTTCGGGAGGGTGACGTCCGCGAGATCCTGAGCGTGCCGGAGCACGTTCCGATCGTGGCCCTCTTCTGCCTCGGATATCACGATGGGCTGGCGGAGCTGCCGGAGCGGCTGCCTCGCGAGGAGGTGATCGCGTGGGACCGCTGGCGGACGCCGGTGAGGGCCGCGAAGTGAAGCGCCTCGGCCTCGCGGGCGCGCTCGCCGCGGCTTCGGCCGCCGGAGTGCCGGCCGCGGCGGACGGGCAGGAGGTGTGGCTGGCGGAGGAGCCGCGGTCGGAAGCGCAGGCGGCGCTCGAGGCCTTCCTCGAAGCCGGCGGCTTCACGGTGTGGACGACGGACACGGTCCTGGCGCGGGGAGACACGGTGCCGGAAGCCGTCCTTCTGCTCGAAGGTACGGCGCGCATCGCGGGACGGATCGAGGGCGATCTCTATGTCGTCGACGGCGACCTCTTCCTTCGCTCCGGCGCCTCCATCACGGGGGACGTGGTCGTGCTCGGGGGAGGGTTCTACGACTCGGACGTGGCGGAAGTCGAGGGAGCCGTCACGTATCGTCCGAACGAACCGCTGCGCGTCCGGCCCACGCGGGGCGGTTTCGAGATCATCCCGGAGATCGACCCGGACCCCGCCTTCGAATTCGACGGCACGTACGGCTTCCATCTCCCCACCTACGACCGCGTGAACGGCCTCGCCTTCCCGGTCGGCGCGTTGGCCCGCCTCTCCGCCGTTCCCGGCCGGCCCGAACTCGCGGGTGGCATCACGTGGATCCCCGCCCGCGGGGATGTGGACTACCGCCTCCACAACTCGTGGCTCCTCGGCGAGCGCGTCAGACTGGGCCTGTACGCGACCAGCGCGACCGTGAGCAACGACAACTGGATCCGGCCGGTGTGGTACAACAGCCTGGCGCACTTCGTCGCGGCCGACGATGTGCGCAACCACTACGACGCGAAGGAGTTCGGACTGGAACTGGAGTGGGTGTCGCCCGAGCCGCCCGTGTGGGAGGATGCGCCCCGCTGGCGCGTCGTCGTCGCCGGAGGAAGGGAGGAAGCGGAATCGGTCCGCCGCCGCAACGTGACCGTCCTCATCGGCGGGGAGTACACCAACGCCGTCGAGTGGTTCGAGCCGGCTCTGTTCATCAACAGCGGGAGTATCTGGTTCGGGCGTCTGGGTTTTGATTGGGCCGTCGCCGGCCGCGGCGGGCACATGGCGTTCGGGCTCGCCGCCGAGGCCGGATTCGAGGATGATATTCGGCGGATTGAGGTTGGGCCCGCGATCCCGGGGACTCCGAACATTCCCCCCCGCCTGTACGACTTCCTGCTGCTGGAGGGGCGCTTCTCTCTCCGCCGCGTGACGCCGTCGGGGCATGCCGTGGAAGCGTTCGCGATCGGACGCCTCGACGTCACCGGCCTCCTGCCCGAGCAGCGCTACTCGACGATCGGGGGCATCGGGACCCTGCCCACGATGCCGCTGCGGGGTCTGCGCGGCCCGCGCCTGCTCTACGCCGAAACGACCTATGCGATCCCGCTTCTCGGCGATGCGGCACTCGGGGGGTTGGACGCCTTCGCACGCGGCAGCGTCGGGGGCGTCGGTTCGGAACACGGCGACTTCGATCTGTACGGCTCGATCCAGGGGGGACTCGCCCTGCGGATGTGGGATTTCCGGCTCGAATTCGGGGCCGCCGCCGGCTCCACGGCGGAGCCCGGAGATCCCGGTCTTATCGGCTTCGTGGAGGTCCGAACCCGCCGCTCGGCGCGACCCGGCCGGATGCCGCCGCCGCGCTGATTCTTTTGACAACCCCGGAGCGCAAGTCTAGCTTTTCGCGATGCCGCTCCGGACCGTCTCCCGGCCTCCCCAGCGATGGGCGTGATCTGCGTCCTTCCCGCACGTATCTCCAGCACCCGTATCTCCAGGAAGCCCCTCCAGCCGCTGGCCGGCCGCACGCTCCTTGAGTGGTGCTGGCGCGCCGCTTCGGCGATCCGCTCCTTCGACAGGGTCGTGATCGCGACCGACAGCGACGAGATCGAGGGCTGTGCGCGGGGGTTCGATGCAGAGGTCGTCCGCACGCGGTCGGACCACGCCTCCGGCACGGATCGCGTGGATGAGGCGGCGGACCTTCTCGGCGCGGCCGAGGACGACGTCGTCGTGAACTTCCAGGCGGACGAGCCGTTCGTGGACGGCGGGGCGATCGAGGGCGCCGTGCGGAGGGCGGAGGAGGTCGCGACGATCGCGGCCCCGATCCGGGCGGATGAGGAGTGGCGATCCCCGGCCGTGGTGAAGGTCGCCCGGGCCGCCGACGGAAGGGCGCTCTACTTCAGCCGCAGCCCCATCCCGTTCTCCCGGGACGAGCCGGAGTTCGGCACCCGTGCGCGGCTCCGCCACGTCGGCGTGTACGCGTGCCGGCGCTCCGCGCTCAAGCGGTGGGCGGCCCTGCCCGAATCCACGCTCGAACGGGCCGAGCGGCTGGAGCAACTGAGGGCGCTCGAAGCGGGCATGCGGATTCACGTCGAACTCGGTCCGTGGACCGAGCCGGGGGTCGATCTTCCTGCCGACATCATGCGGGCGGAGAGAGTATTGTCCAGCAAGGAGGTGCGGGGATGACGGGCGAAACGTCAACGACGAAGTACATCTTCATTACGGGAGGCGTCGTCTCCGCGCTCGGGAAGGGGATCACCGCGGCCTCGATCGGGCGCCTGCTCGTCGAGCGCGGCCTGCGCGTGACGATCCAGAAGTTCGATCCGTACCTCAACGTCGATCCCGGGACGATGTCGCCCTTCCAGCACGGCGAGGTCTACGTGACGGACGACGGTGCGGAGACCGACCTCGACCTCGGCCACTACGAACGGTTCATCGACGAGTCGCTCTCGCAGGCGAACAACGTCACGACGGGCCGCGTCTATCAGGACATCATCACGAAGGAGCGGCGCGGCGATTTCCTAGGCGCGACGGTCCAGGTCATCCCGCACGTGACCGACGAGATCAAGATGGCGGTGCGGCGCCTGGACAAGGGCCACGACGTCGTGATCACGGAGATCGGCGGAACCGTCGGCGACATCGAGTCGCTCCCCTTCCTGGAGGCGATCCGGCAGTTCCGGCAGGATGTGGGCCGCGAGCACTCCCTCTTCATCCACCTCACGCTCGTCCCCTGGATCAATGCGTCCGGCGAACTGAAGACGAAGCCGACGCAGCACTCGGTGCGGGAACTCCTGAGCATCGGAATCCAGCCCGACCTGCTCGTGTGCCGTACGGAACACGACCTCGACGACGGGATCAAGAAGAAGATCGCCCGCTTCTGCAACGTCGAGGTGAACCGGGTCATCGAGTCCCGCGACGTATCGACGATCTACGAGCTCCCGCTCACCTATCGCGCGCAGGAGGTGGACGACCGCGTCTGCGAGCAGTTCGGGTTCGACACGCCTGCGCCGAATCTTGACGGCTGGATGGCGATGGTGGACCGGATCAAGAACCCGGCGAACGGCAGGGTCCGGATCTGCGTGGTGGGGAAGTACACGGAACTCGTGGACTCCTACAAGTCGATCGCGGAGGCGTTCATCCACGGCGGCGCCGTCAGCGATGTCGAGGTGGATGTCGAGTGGCGGTCCGCGGAGGATGTGGAGGCGCGGGGGACCGACTTCCTCGAGCCCTTCCACGGCGTTCTCATCCCGGGCGGCTTCGGGGAGCGCGGCATCGACGGGATGCTCGACACGATCCGGTTCGTCCGGGAGCGCGAGGTCCCCTATTTCGGGATCTGTCTGGGTCTGCAGTGCGCCATCATCGAGTTTGCGCGCAACGTGTGCAATCTCCCGACCGCGCACTCGACCGAGTTCGACCCGAAGACGGACCATCCCGTGATCTCGCTCCTTGACTCGCAGCACAAGGTAACGGACATGGGCGGGACCATGCGGCTCGGCGCCTACCCGTGTCTGCTTCAGCCGGGATCCCGGGCGCACGGCGTCTACGGCGCCGACGAGATCTCCGAGCGGCACCGCCACCGGTACGAGGTCAACCCGGCCTACCGGGAGACGCTGGGCGCGCAGGGGCTGGTCTTCAGCGGCATGTCGCCGGACGGGGGACTCGTCGAGATGCTCGAGCTTCCCGAGCATCCCTACTTCCTCGGTACGCAGTTTCACCCGGAACTCAAGTCGCGGCCGACGAAGGCGCACCCGCTCTTCGCGGCGTTCGTCGAGGCGGCGCTGGCGCGGCGGGACGCACCCCTGGACTCCGCCGCGCGGAACCGAACGGCCGAGGGGTGGGCGGACTCGGCGGCGGCCGGGACGAGCGGGGTCACGGTCGGGAGATGAAGCCGGGGCGTCCCTCTTTTTTTTCGGGTCGCCGGCGTACATCGCTCTTTCTCATCGCGGGGCCGTGCGTGCTCGAGGGCGACGCCTTGAACTTCGAGGTCGCGGATCACCTGGCGGAGCTCGGGGAGCGGCTCGACCTGCCTGTGACCTTCAAGGCCTCGTTCGACAAGGCGAACCGGAGTTCCGCGTCGTCTCCCCGGGGACCGGGTCTCGACGAAGGGCTGGCCGCGCTCGCCCGCGTGCGCGACCGCTCCGGACTCCCGCTGCTCACCGACATTCACCTCCCCGAACAGGCGGCGCTCGCGGCGGAGGTCGTGGACGCCCTCCAGATTCCGGCCTTTCTCTGCCGGCAGACGGATCTGCTGCGGGCGGCGGCCGCCACGGGCCGGCCGGTGAACGTGAAGAAGGGGCAGTGGATGGCCCCGGAAGATGTCGGCGGCGTCATCGGGAAGCTCCGTGAGGCGGGGGCGCGGGAGATGGCGGTGACGGAGCGCGGGTTCGCCTTCGGCTACGGGCGGTGGGTCGTGGACATGCGGAGTTTCGGCCTCATGCGCGAAGCGACGGGTTGCCCGACGGTCTTCGACGCATCCCATGCCGTGCAGTTGCCGGGCGGGGAAGGGTCGCGAAGCGGCGGGGAGCCGAAACACATCGGGCGGCTCGCGGCGGCGGCGGTCGCGGCCGGGGCCGATGGCCTCTTCATCGAAGTGCACCCGGACCCGGGCGCGGCGCCTTCCGACGGGTCGAACATGCTGCCGCTCGCCGAACTCGAGCGTGTGGTGGACCGGGCGCTGCGCGTGCGCGAGGTCGTGGCGGTCTGAGAGCCCGGTACCCATGAGCCCGAGACCCCCGATGGATCGCCGACTCGCCGAGTCCGTCCGCTTCGTCTCCCTCGACGTGGACGGCGTGCTCACGGACGGTTCGATCTGGATCGGCGCGGACTCGAACTCCGCCCTCGGCGCCGCGCGTGACGTGCGTCGTTTTCATGCACTCGATGGCCTGGCGATCCGGATGATGCAGCGGGCGGGACTCGTGGTTGCGTTTCTCAGCGGCAAGCGATCCGCTGCCGTCCGCCTGCGGGCGAGGGAGCTGGATATCGCGGAGGTTTCGCTCGGTTCCGGAAGGGGAAAGCTTTCGGCGCTTCGGGGTATGCTCGCGCGACGCGGTTGCACCTGGGACCAGGCTGCGCACCTTG
>VXMR01000002.1 GCA_009841005.1 Gemmatimonadales bacterium | reverse complement strand
CGACGCCGTCGCCGAAGGTGATGCGCACCTCGTATCCCCCTTCGTCCCGGGCTCCGGCGCGCCGGTTCACGCCGGGGTCGAGGAGCTTGTACGGGAGCCCGAACCAGTAGACGACGTCCCGTCCCACGTACTCGGACTCATCCCAGGCGCGGATTCCCGGTTCGAGGAGGCGTTCGTTGAGCGTGGCCCACATCTCGGAACCCGTGAAGGTCTGGACGTAGAGCCCCTCGGCCTCGGGGCGCTCGATGCGGGTTTGCTCGACGCCGTCCACCTTCCGGTACTCGACGCGGCGCGGGCGCATGCGACGGATGCCTCCCGTGGAGTCGTACCACACGGTGGTGATCGTGTAGCGGGCCGACTCGATGTCATGCCAGGCCTCCATGCCGCCGGCGGCCTCGACCCAGGCGCCGATGAGCGAATCGGCGAGGACCTGATCGGGCTCAAGAGCGGTCGAGGTCGCGGGAGAGGAGCCGTCCGGTGCACAGCCCGCAACTGCGGCGAGGGCCAGGGCGAGGACGGAGCCGCGGGCTGCCGGGCGTCGCGGGAGTCGGGCGCGGTGGTTCATGGGGGCCTCCGGTGTGGCTGCGGGTCGATCCTGTCGTGGCGCGGGGCGGAATATGCACGTTGGGGCCGGGCCCGTCACGGCGTGTCCGACCCTCCGCCGACGCCCTTCAACTGTACGACGATGACCTCGACGGGTTCGGATCCCCGGTTCACATCTCCGTGCAGTTCGCCCGGAGGATCGGCGTCGAGCCAATAGGCCCGTACTCGTTCTCGAACTGCGGCGTGCGCCCGGTGGTCGCGGCCTCGGCGGCCGGTTCCGCGTGGTCGCCGGACTGACCGCACGCCAGGCGAGCAGGGCGGCGGCGAGGACCGAAACGGCCGCGGCGACGAACACGCGGACGGCGGCTGGGAAGATCCTGGCGTGCGTCACGGCTCTGCTCCTTGCGTTGATCGGGTTGGGCCGGGGACGGACCGGGGTCGCACGTCGACGGCTCGGCCCGGCCGAACGGCGGCGGTCGGGGACGCGGCGACGATTTCGATTTCGATGCTGGATTCGGCCATCCCGTGCCTGGGGGAAGCGACTTGGAGCGTCAGGCGATACTGCCCCTCGTCGAGCATGGGAAGGCGGAGTTCCAGGGTGCGGCCCTCGGCGCCGGGATTCGTCACCGCCTCGAGCCAGCGGATGCCCGCCCGTTCCGTGTCGTCGCGGGCGAGTCCGCTCCATTCGAGGGCCCTGCGCCAGAACCCCTTCCCCTCTCGCGCCAGCGAAAGCGTCACCTCGAGAGCGGCGGCCTCGGCAGCGGGGCCGTACCACTCCCAGTAGACGCCCAGAGTCTCGCCCGCCCGGGCGGTGCGAGCGCCTCGCGCGCGGGCGAGCGCCTCCGAGAGCGTGGCGGGGGCGGCGGCGCCGGCGTCGAGCAACAGGATGTCGGACAGCAGCGGATGGCCTTCGGCGAGGGGCATCCGTGCGCGTGCGGCGCCGGGTCCCTCGTCGCAGCGCGCTTCGACGCCGACGAACGTGGCGGGGGTGAACTCCCGAAGCTCCGCGACCGCGAGCGGCCCGTCGCCGCTGCCGGTGCTGGCCGCCATCACGCCGTGGGCATCGGCGAGGAAGAGTCCGCTCTGCAGATCGCAGGACGGCAGGGAGTCGGGCCACGTGAACGCCGCGACCACCCGCCGGCGGCCGTCTCGCCGGAAGCTGGCCACCTGGTGAGGAAGGTTCGCGATCTCGCCGAAGACGGGCGCCCAGCTCGTGCGGCCCTCCGGCTCATCCAGCTCCCAGAGCGGCTCGTCGTCCGCGGGCCCGAGGCGCACCACGGTGAAGCGCTGCGCCCCCGGAAGGCGGTGCGACCACACGATCTCGTCCGTGCGTGAGCCGACGAACCGGCGGCGCGCCCGCTCCCAGCCGGCGGGCCAGCCGAAGCGCAGCGTGATCTCGGTGAGATCGTCGCCCCACCGCATCCCCCAGGGGCTCGCGGCATCGGCCTGGAGCGCGGCGCGGACGCGGCGGGCGAGGTGTTCCGAGCGTCGCTCAAGTCCCGGCGCGAGCCACAGCGGGTCGGAAAGGTGCCAGAACGAGCGCTCCACGGCGCGGCGCGGCGAACTGCCGCAGGCGAAGCGTTCGTAACGGCCGCGCGTCCGGCGGTCGAGTACGGGCCCGAGCGCGGTCCAGCGGCAGCGCTCCTCCTCGGTCAGCCGGCCGAGCGCGCGCTCGAAGGCCGACTCCGCTTCCGCGTAGCGGCCACTCTCCTGAAGGACGAATCCGGCCAGCCCGGCGCACCACGCGCTCTCCATGCGACAGCTTTCCAGCAGCGCGAGCGCCTCTTCCGCGCCGCCTGCCTCCAGCCGGTAGGCGACGCGCTGCCCCGTGAGCCATTCGTCGCCGGGGATGATCCGGGCGGCGCTGTCGAGGACCGCGATCAGGGCGTGCCGTTCCCCCAGGACTTCCGCCTCCTCCGGGACCGGCTCCCAATCGTCGTCGTCCCACCCCTCGACGAGGCAGAAGCGCCCGATCCCCTCGCCGCATTTCGGGTTGACCAGGGGGCCGCGCGGGAAATTGCGGCGCCGGACGTGCTCGAAGGCGCGCTGTGCGTCACGCGCCATCCGCCTCGCCGAAGCGGCTTCGGGAGATGCGGGCGGCTCGCGAGATTGAGCCGCGTGCTCGCTGGCGACGCGCCCCGACGCGGCGGCGGAGGGCGTGGGTGCGGGCGGCGTGGCGGCGGGCGTGGCGGCGGCCGGCGCCGAGAGCGTGATGACCGCGAGGGCCGGGGCAAGGACCGCGCGGGAGGTGCGGATCCCGACGTTCCGACCCGGACCCATCTCAGTACACGTCCAGGTCCCGGCCGTATGCGAGCGGTCCGTCGTAGCCGGCAGCGCGAATCTCCGCGACCATTTCCTCCGGTGTCGCTCCCCAGTGCAACTGGTGATGCAGGACGAGGATTCCCGGGCGCGCCCGCACGGCGAGTTCGGCCAGTTCGACGGTCGACGTGTGGGCCTGGGCGTGATACGACTGCCATTCCGGCGGACGGTCACGGAAGGTCGTGGCCGAGTACACCTCGTGCACGAGCACGTCGCACCCCGCGCACATCTCGACGATCGCCTCGTTCGGAGCGGTGTCGCCGGAGAGGACTACCGAGCGTCCCGCAGCGTCGAACCGAAAACCGTACGCCTCCGGCCAGCCCGTATGCACCACGGCGAAGGCGGTCACGCGGACGCGGTCGTCCTCGTAGATGACGCCCGGGGCGATTTCGACCGCGTCCACGCGCCACCCGTCCGGCGTCGACGGCTGGTGGCCGCCGAGTCGGTTCTCGATGTCCGCCTCCCACGCGGCCGTCAGGTGCTCGGCCATCGCCAGTGTCCCGCTCGGGCCGAACAGCTTCAGCGGCGCCTCCCGCTCGGCCACCCAGGGGGTGTGGATCAGGTCCGGCAGCCCGATCGTGTGATCGCTGTGCAGATGGGTGAGAAAGGCGATATCCAGCCGCGCCGCCGTAAGGCTCTCGGCGCCATAGCGATCGGCCGCCTCCGCCGCGCGCCGCACGAGGCCGACGCCGGCGTCCACGATGTAGGCCCGTCCGTCCACCAATATCGCGGTGGCGGGGCCCGACGCCTCGGGTTCGGGATTGGGCGTCCCCGTGCCCAGCAGGACGACGTGCGTCCCGGTGGAGAGATCCCGGGCGGCCTCGGCCGCGGCGGATGAAGGCTCTCCGGGGCCGCACGCCGGCAACGCCAGCGCGGGCCAGACGAGGAGCAGGCCGGTCGTGATGGTCGAGCGCATGCGGCTTCGTTCTGTGCGGGACATGCGGCAAGATCGTTCGATCGAGCCCGCCGCTCAACCGTTCAACGCGTCTTGACCGGATCCGGCGCAGCCGGCCTTTTGCGGCCATGGACGAACCACGCCGCGCTCCGCCTCCCGGCCGCAACCCGGTCGCTGTCGCCGTCGCGGCCTTCTATGTGCTCCTTTTCGCGGCGCTCGTGTGGCCCGTCTATCCGTGGTTCGCCACCATCGAGCCGCGCGTGCTCGCGATGCCGTTCTCGCTCTTCTACGTCGTCGTCGGGCTCCTCTTCTCCTTCTTCGTTCTCTTCGGGTACTACCTGTGGGAACGGAAGCGGGAGACGGCCGACGGGGACGCGAACGGCGCGAGCCGCTGATGCCCGCCTGGCTGATCGTCTTCCTCGTCACGATCGGGTATCTGCTCGCTTCGCTCGCGATCGGGCTCGCCTCCGGCCGCCACGCCTCGGACAGCACGGAGGGTTACGTCGCGGGCGACCGCTCGCTGAACTTCCTCGTCCTCTACTTCATCATGGGCGCCTCGGTGTTCAGCGCGTTCGCCTTCCTGGGCGGGCCCGGCTGGGCCTATTCTCGCGGGGCCGCAGCCTTCTACATCCTCGCCTACGCGTCCGTCGGGCTCGTCCCCTGGTACTTCTTCGGCCCGCGCGTCGCCGCCCTCGGCCGGCGTTTCGGCTACGTCACGCAGGCGGAACTCTTCGCGCACCGCTTCGACAGCCGCGCGATCCCGGCCATCCTCGCGGTCCTCTCCGTCTTCGCCTTCGTCCCCTACCTGGTGATTCAGATGAAGGGGGCGGGATACGTCTTCAACGTCGTGACGGAGGGGCGCGTCCCGCAGTGGGCCGGGTCCGCGATCGCGTACGGGGTCGTCCTGATCTACGTCTTCCGGAGCGGCGTCCTGGGCGTTGGCTGGACGAACACCTTCCAGGGGATGTTCATGATGGTGCTCGCGTGGGGGCTCGGCCTCTACCTGCCGGCGAAGCTGCACGGCGGCGGGGGGCCCATGTTCGACGCGATCGCGGCCGGGCTCCCGGACATGCTGCGGGGGCCGGGACTCGGCGCGGACGGGCAACCGTGGAGCTGGGGCGCCTATTCGAGTTCGGTCGCCATCTCCGCCTTCGGGTTCAGCGTGTGGCCGCACTACTTCATGAAGATCTACACGGCCCGCGACGTGGACACCCTCAAGCGGACGGTCGTCTACTATCCGACCTTCGCGCTCTTCCTCGTCCCCATCCTCTTCATCGGCTTCTCGGGCCTGCTCGCCTTCCCGGGCGTCGAGCCGGCGGACGCGATCCTGCCCACGATCGTGACCTCGGCGCAGATCGGGCTGCCGCCGCTCATCGTGGGCCTCTTCTGCGCCGGGGCACTCGCGGCCTCGATGTCCACCGGAGACGCGCTCCTGCACGCGGCGGGGTCCGTGGCGGTGCGCGACTTCTGGGGCAACGTGCGGCCGGGCGCGCTCGACGACGCGGCGCAACGGCGCTGGATTCGCCACATGGTGATCCTCGTGGGCGCGGTCAGCTACGGGCTCGCGCTGATCCCCGGACTCAGCCTCGTGGAGCTCCTGCTCCTCAGCTACGGGTTCATCGCACAACTCTTCCCGCTGACGGTCGTGACCTTCCTGTGGCGGGACGTGACGCGGGCGGGGGCACTGTGGGGTCTCGTGACGGGAGGCGGCATCGCGTTCTTCCTCGACCTGGCCTTGCGGCTGGACGTCGTGTCAGCCGCCGCGACCGCCGGCGTCCACCCCGGCATCTACGGCATGGTCGGAAACGTCATCGTCATGATCGCGGTCTCCCGCCACACCGCGCGCCTCGCCCCCGCGCACGTCGCCGAGTTCGTGGACCGTTAGCAGCCCGTGGCGGCCAGAGCGCTTGCCACGAACTGCGAGCGGTTCGTCCCGGCAGCTACCTCATCCAGATGACGACGAGGGCGCACCGCCCGACGCCGAACCGCATCAGGCCGCACGGGCGTAACGGGCCGGCCAGTGGAGGGCGAGGGCCGCGTTGCCGCGGATGCCGGTCGCCAGTTCGTCGATCACGATGTGCTCGTTGACGGTGTGGGCCAGTCGGTCGTCCCCGGGGCCGAAGCCGACCACGGTCATGCCCGCGAGCCCGAAGTGTCCGCCGTCGGTCGCAAAGTCCCAGATGTCGACGGGCGGCTCCCCTCCGAGCGGGCCGGCCAGGACCTCGACCGCCGTCAGGACCGCGTCGTGGTCGGCGGGCAGCGAGAGCGCCGGGTTGTCGGCCGGATACGTCATCTCGTACCCCGCGTAGCTCGAGCGCTCGTGCTGCGGGATCAGGATGTCGCTGCTCGATCCCTCGATCTCGCACGCGCGGAGCACGGGGAGGAGTTGCTCCCGCAGCGAGGCCGCGTCCTGCCCGGTCACGGTCCGGCAGTCGAGCGTGACCTCCGCCAGGCCGGGGATGACGTTGCCGCTGGTCTGGTCCGTACCGATGAGCGTCGGGGCGATGGAGCAGGTGCCGAGATCGGGATCGTGCGCGAGGTCGACGTCTTCCAGCGCCGCGAGGAACCGTCCGAGTACCGTCAGCGGGTTGCGGCCGATGTCGGTCATCGAGGCGTGGGCCATCCTTCCCCGCACCTGGACGCGGAGTTCGATCCGGCCCCGGTGCCCGCGACGGACCTCGTTCCGGCTGGGCTCGCCGATCAGGACCAGGTCGGGCTGCAGCGTTTCCGCCATGTAGCGGGCGCCGAGTCCGCCGACTTCCTCCTGTACCGTTGCCGTCACGTAGACGTCGCCGGGAGGCCGCCGGCGGGCGGCGATGAGGCGGGCGATCCCGTGCACCTGCGCCGCGAGCGGTCCCTTGATGTCGATCGCGCCCCGCCCCCACAGCAGGCCGTCGTGGATCTCGCCGCCATAGGGGTCATGGGGCCAGTCCCCCGGATCCCCGGCGTCCACGTGGTCGAGATGCGTGTTGAACATCACCGAGGGCGCGTCGCCGGTTCCCCGGATGAGGCCGATGACGTTGCCCGCGGCGTCATACTCGACCTCGTCGTAGCCGAGCGCGCGCATCTCGGCAGCGACGATCCGGGCCAGTTCGCCTTCTTCGCCCGGCATCGACTGCGTGCGGATGAGTCGCTGGAGAAAACGAACGCAGGCGTCGAGTCCCTCGCCCGGCAGTTCGGGAGCGGTTTCGTCGTTTGACATCATCATGATCGGTCCTCAGGGGGTTCGGGTTCCGGGCGGTGGTCAGCCCGACTGACTCTCAATGTGGATGTGAAGGAGTTCCGTCAACTCCACGCGTTCCCGCGGGAACGTCCCGCTGCTCGGATTCAGGCCCAAAGTCACGGTCTCGCCACCCGCGGCGGGAGGCCGATCGGCCTCACTTCCTGGATGGCCGACGCCACCGCAAGCGCCCGGCCCTCGCCTCGGGGCGGCGCGACGACCTGCAACCCGACGGGGAGTCCGGCCGCATCCAGCCCGGCCGGGACGCAGGCGACGGGCAGACCCGGCATCGAGAGCAGGAAGGTGGGGGCGATCCAATCCACATACGTCTTCATCGGCCGCCCCCCCACCGTCTCCGGATAGTTCTGCTCCGCCGGGAAGGGCGGGATCGCCATGCACGGCGTCAGGAGCGCGGCGTACCGCTCGAGGAGGACGAGAAGCTCTTCCCTCACCCGGCGGCGGACGTTCTCCGCCGCCCCGATCTCGGCCGGGGTCACGGACAGTCCGGAGCGGAGGTTGGCCGACACGTTGGGGCCGAAGGCGTCGACCCGGTGCAATTCGGCCTCGAAGTGGGACACGAACCAGTGCCCGCGGAGGACGAGAAACGCATCCCACGCTCCGGAGAGATCGAGATCCACCTCGTCCACCCGCGCGCCCGCCGACCGGAGCGACGCCAGCGCCTCGCGGCATGCCGCCTCCACGCCGTCGTCGATTCCGATCCGCGCGAGGTCGCCGCACCAGGCCCAGCGACTCCCGGCGAGATCCGTGGCGCCGGCGTCCGGCCAGAGCGGCTCGGGAGCGCAGACGGGCGAGGCCGGATCGGGTCCCGAGATCTCGCGCAGCGCGAACGCGACGTCCGCCGGGTCCCGGGCCATGAGGCCGGTCGACTGCAGGTCGTCCCACAGGTAGGCGGCGGGCACCGTCGGCACGAGCCCCGGGGTGGGGCGCAGCCCCGCGATGCCGCAGAAGGAGGCGGGGATCCGCAGCGAGCCGCCGAGATCCGTGCCCTGCGCGAGTGAGATCATCCCCGTCGCGAGGGCGACCGCTCCGCCTCCCGTCGACCCACCCGCGCTGAGGGCGGGGTTCCACGGGTTCCGGGTCACGCCGAACACTTCGTTCCACGTGTTTCCGCCCGCGGCGAACTCCGGCGTGTTCGTCTTCCCGAGGATGACCGCGCCGGCCTCGCGCAGGCGACGGACGACGAGCGCATCCTCCTCGGGCACGTGGTCCGCGAAGAGCGGCGAGCCGTACGTCGTGCGGAGGCCCGCCGTCTCGGTCACGTCCTTGATGCCGACGACGAGCCCCGCGAGGGGTCCCGGATCCTCGCCCGCCCGGAGGGAGGCATCGACGGCGGCCGCCTCCGCCTCCGCCTCGGGGTTCAGCGTGACGACGGCGTTGAGTTCTCCGTTGTGCCGTTCGACGCGGGCGAGGCAGGCGCCGAGCAGCTCAGCCGCGGCCAGCTCCCCCGCCCGGATGCGCCGGGCCTGCTCACGGGCCGTCAGCAGCGCCGGATCGCGATGTTCCATCACCAGGACGCCGACAGCTCGACGACCGACGCCCTAGGGCAGAAACATCTGGGCGATCGCCTCCCCATACCGGGCCGAGTCGAAGGGGAGCGCGTTCGTCTGCAGCGCCACCGCCACGCCGTACTCATCGAAATTGGCGAGGAAGGACCGCGTCCCCTTCACGGTGCCCGTGTGGCTCGGGTAGCGCCGCCCCGCCTGGTCGGTGCGGATGAACCACGCCAGCGCCTGCTCGTGCTCGATCGGGTCACCGAGTCCGTCCGGCGACGAGGGATCGATCTGCCGGATCCCCGGCTCGAGCTGCGATCGGTGCATCTCGGCCACCGTCTCCGGAGCGAGCAGCCGCCCGTCGTTGATCGCGATCGCGAAGCGCACGAGGTCTTCCACGTTCGAGATGATGCCGCCGCCGGCGTACTTGTAGCTCGGGTCCTCCGGCGGGGGGTGGATGAACCGCCCCGACGCTCCGCGGACGTATCCGCGCCCCCGGTTCTGCACCACCCGCGACGGGACGTCGAACCGCGTGGCGAACATCCCCGCCGGCTCCCACACGAAGCGCTTGAGGTATTCCTCGTAGTCCATTCCCGACGCTGCCTCGACAATCCCGTGCTGCAGGTTGTGGGCGTGCGACGAGTACATCCACCCGGAGTCCGTGTCGTAGGCGAGGGGGTCGTCGCGCCACAGCTCCGTCGCCTCCTCGAAGGTGTCGTAGTGGCGCAGACTCAGCAGGTCGTGAGGGCCGAACTCGACGCCGTCGTAGTGTCGGATCCCGGATGTGTGCGTAAGGATGTGGCGCACGGTGATCGGGAACTCCCGTTCGGGATACCACGGCATGTACGTCTGGAGGGTCGCGTCGAGATCCACCTTCCCCTGCTCGACGAGCTGCATGAGACCGACCACGGCGAGCACCTTCGACACCGATCCCACGTTATGGACCGTCCGGCCCGTGGCGGGCGTATGGTTCTGGAGTTCGGCATACCCCACTCCCTCGGAGAAGACGATCTCGCCGTCCACCGCCACCGCGACGGACAGTCCGGGCAGATCGTAGTCGTTTCGGATCTGCTCCATGTAGTCGAGCAGCCCCTCCCGCGAATGGCTCTGGGCTGTCAGCGGGGCCGCGGCCTGCATGAGGAAGCAGAGGATCAGTACGAGCGGCAGCAGCGACATTGCGTTCGCCCGTGCACGGTTTGTGATCGTCATCGTTCCACTTCTCCGTCTGAAGACTTCCTCGGGGCGCTCAAGTACGCCCGACGATCCAATCTCGACTTTTTCTCTGATCCTCTATTCCTCGAGAAACGTCACCACGCGGCAGAAGGCGGCCTCTCCTCCCTTGAACTTCCAGGGAAAGCACCCGATGGTGAGCCGCCGGTTCTGCAGTTCCGGGGCGGCGATCCGTCCGCCGAGGTTCTCTATGTGCATGCAGTTGTGCGGGAAGAGCGCATTGTGCGTGAGTTGATAGTGCTCTTCCGGGAACAGTTCATCCACGGCCGCGGCGCCGCCGAACACCTTCTCCGCCATCGCCCGCACGCGGTCGCAGTGTCCGAAGGTGCCTTTCCCGAGGAATCTCCCGATGGGGAGGTTCATGGGATGATCCGTGGAGATCGCGTCCACGCCCCACACCTTGATCTTCCGGTCGATGAGCCACTGCACCATGTCGGGGTGCGCGCCGGGGTGCGTATGGACGTAGCGCTCCTCGTTCGCGTCGGCGCCGAACTGCGCGAAGCGCTCCCACCCCGTGTGCAGGATCAGGAGGTCTCCGTCGCGGATCTCCACCCGCGATTCGATCATCTCGGGCGTGTACACGGCGAGGTCGCTCATCTCGTCGCGCAGGTCGACGATGACGCCGTCCCCGTACAGCCACTCCAGGGGGATCTCGTCGATCGTCATCCCGTTGGTCACGAAGTGGCGGGGCGCGTCGAGGTGCGTGCCCATGTGGTTCGAGGTCTGGATGTACTGCGCGTTCACCCCGTGTTCGACCTTCCGCTTGATGTACTTCACTTCGAAGGGGGGATAGTAGGGCCAGAAGAAGCATTCCTGATTGAGGGGCTGTGAGAGATCGTAGAGTTTCATGAGCGCTCGGCTCCACCGGGTTCGAGGTTGAGGTGTCGAGGACCGACGGCCGTACGCTCCCCCATCCGGTCGGGGAACGCAATGCCCGGCGCCCCGGTCACGACGGTGGGATGGGGATGTCGAAGAGCGCCTTTACGGCGGGCTTCTGCACCTTGCCCATCGCGTTGCGGGGCAGGTCGTCGACCAGGCGCCAGGCGCGAGGCACCTTGTAGCGGGCGAGCCGCTCCCGGACCCACGGATCCAGCCGCTCGGGGAGCGCGTTCGGTCGCGGCGCCGCGCCGGGCTCGGGGACGATGGCGGCGGCGATCCGTTCTCCCCAGTCTTCGTCGGGGATCCCGACCACGGCGCAGTCCCTCACCGCCGCGTGCGTGCGCAGGAGTTCCTCTATCTCGACCGCCGAGATCTTGTAGCCGCCGCTCTTGAGGATGTCGACGGAGCGGCGCCCCAGAAGACGGTAGTAGCCGTCCTCGAGGACCGCCTCATCTCCGGTCAGGAACCACCCGTCGACGAAGGCGGCCGCCGTCTCTTCGGGACGCCGCCAGTATTCGGAGAACACCATCGGGCCGCGGATCCGGATCTCGCCCGATTCTCCCGGATCGAAGGCTTCCACGCCCTCAGCGAGCACGCATCCCGTGGCCGGGCGCACGAGGCGCAGGCCGACGCCGGGGAGTGGCTGGCCCACGGTGCCCGCTCGCCGCTCGCCGTCATACGGATTCGAGAGCCCCATGCCGATCTCCGTCATGCCGTAGCGCTCGAGGAGCCGGTGCCCGGTGATCTCCTCCCACCGCTCGAACGCGCGCACGGGGAGCGCCGCCGAACCCGACACCATCAGCCGGAGCGCACGGACGCCCCGCGACCATCGCCGGCGGGTGGCATCTTCCGCGGCATCCCAGGCGCGCAGGAGCTTGGCGTAGATGGTCGGCACGGCCATGAACACGCTGATGTCGCCCGAGGCCAGCCGTTCCCAGGTGGACGCCGGATCGAACGACCCGCCGAACTCCACCGCGGCCCCCGCATGGAGCGGACAGCAGAGGGCGTTGACGATCCCGTGCGTGTGGTGGAGGGGGAGGACGTGGAGGATGCGGTCGTCGCGCTCCCACTTCCACGCGTCAAGCAGCGACCGGATGTGCGCTTCGATCTGGCGGTGCGTCGTCACGACGCCCTTGGGGCGTCCCGTGGTGCCGCTGGTGTAGAGGATCATCGCGGGTCGATCCAGCCCGACCGGTGGCGGCGGTCCCGGATCGGGCGCGTCGAATGCGGAGGCGCTCGCGTCCGGGTCGGATGCGTCGTGGAACGGGATGCCGCGCTCCCGCGCGGGGCCCTCGACGCGGCGTCCCGTTTTTCCGGCCCCGATGAGCGCGGCGCAGTCCGCGTCATCGATCACGTATTCGATCTCGCGGGCGGGATGGCCCGGACAGAGGGGGACGGCGATCCCGCCGGCGCGCCAGATGGCCCATTGGGTGACGACGTACTCGAATCCCGGCTCCATGAGGAACGCCACCCGGGCCCCGTCCAGGTCGGCGGCACCGGCTGCGGCACGGAGATGTCGAGCCCATAGCCGCGATGCTGCTTCGAGCTCGCCGTACGTGCGGGACGCACCGCCCGAGAGCACGGCTACGCGATCCGACCGCTCCGCGGGCGGATGGAAGAGCGTGGGGCCGGTCAAGTCCGGGCGCGATCCGCCGCGTGCGACACTACGCGGGTGGTCAGGATGCGGATCAGGTGGCGGCGGTATGCCTCGGTTGCGTGCATGTCGGCGGCGGGTTCGGAGGTTTCCGCGCATGCGGCAGCGGCGGCCTCGATCGCTTCGGGCGTCGGCTTCTCGCCGACGAGCGTTTGCGCGGCCTCTTTCATCAGGCAGGGAGTGGAGCCCCCGTTCACGAGCGAGATGGCGGCCTCGTCGCAAACCCCGCGGGAGTCCAGCCGGATCCGCGCGGCCACGCCGGCGAGGGCGTAGTCGCCGCGGCGCCGAGCCACCTCGTCGAAGGCCGTCCCCCCGCCGGGGGCGGAGGGCGGCACCTCGATCGCGGTCAGGAGTTCATCGGGCTCGAGCGCGGAGAAGAAGGGGCCGAGGAAGAAGTCGCCCAGATCCAGCGTTCGCTCCAACGGGGAGCCGGACTCTCCATTGCGCGGGCGGCGCGCGATCCGGACCCGCGCCCCCAGCGTGAGGAAGACTGCGGGCAGTTCCGCGGCCGGATCGGCGTGGGCCACGGAGCCCCCCACGGTGCCCCGCGAGCGAATCTGCGGGTGCGCGATGAAGGGCGCCGCCTCCGCGAGGAGCGGGCTCCGCCGTGCGATGAACGGGTCGCGTTCGAGCGCCGAGTGCCGGGTCATCGCCCCCAGGCGCAGCCCTCCGTCGTCCGTCTCCTCGATCCGGGACAACTCCTCGATCCCGTTCAGGTCCACGAGACGTTCCGGCGCCGCGAGACGGAAGTTGAGCATGGGAACGAGGCTCTGTCCCCCCGCCAGCGGGCGCGCCTCCAGCGAAGTGTCCGCGAGCGCCTCCAGCGCTTCGTCGAGCGTGGCGGCAGCCACGTAGTCGAAGGGCGGCGGCTTCACGCCGTCCCCCCAGCCTGCGTCGACGCTTCGCGGAGCTTCCGGAGAAGCTCGAACAGGCGGCCCGGACTACAGGGGATGTCGAGGATTTCCAGCCCGGGAGCCAGGTCGGCCAGCGCATCCTCGACGGCCTGCGCGAAGGCGGCCGCCACCGGGATCGCGCCGCCCTCCCCCACCCCCTTCGTCCCGAGAGGGTTCAGCGTCGAAGGCGTCTCCAGGTGTGCGGTCTCGATCGGGGGGACGTCGGTCGAGGTCGGGAGCAGATAGTCCATGAAGGAGGCGTTGCTCGTCCCGCCGAACTCGTCGAACACGAGTTCCTC
>VXMR01000047.1 GCA_009841005.1 Gemmatimonadales bacterium | reverse complement strand
CGTAACGGTTTTGAAGACCGCAGGCGACACCAGTCACCATCCGCTCCCGGTCATCCGTGTCGTCGTCATTCCGGTCCGACCGATCAGGTGGCCGGCCGGGCCCGGCCGATCACCTCGATCTCGACGCGGGCCCCCAGGGGCAGCGCGCCCACGGCGACGGTCGAGCGCGCGGGGTAGGGAGGCTCGAAGTGGCGGGCGTAGACCTCGTTCACGACACCGAAGTCGCCCATGTCCGCAAGGAAGATCGTCGTCTTCACGACGTCTCCGAAGGCGAGCCCCGCCTCGTCCAGCACGGCCGCCAGGTTCGTCATCACCCGCTCCGCCTGGGAGACGACGTCGGCGCCCACCAGCTGGCCGGTGGACGGCACCAACCCCACCTGTCCTGCGGAATAAAACAGCTCGCCGGCCCAATATCCCTGGGAGTAGGGGCCGACGGCGGCGGGTGCATGGTCGGTGTGGACCGGTCCGGTCTGCATGGCTCGAGGCTCCTTTCGGGGGGCGGGCGATCGGCCGCTGCCACCGGGCGCGGCGCGGAATATCCGCGGGTCGCCGTTGCCTTGCATCGGGTCGGTGGGAGCCGGTAACCTCGCCCGTACGCCTCATCGCTGGAGGCGAGTCGTTGCGTTCGAACGCGTTCTGGCGGTCGGGCGAACATACTTCGATCCCCGGGAGAGCGCCAAAGATCGTGCCCGACGGCTCCGCTCGCCGTTCCGCCGCAAGACTCGCTCGCGATGCCGTGCTCCGCATGGCCTTTGCGGTCGAGGCCTATTGCCGGCTTCTCGTACGCGTGTGGAGGGCTTGTTTGAGTCAGCCCTTCTATCGCGGCGATCTCGTTCAGCAGATGGACACGATCGGCGTCGCGTCGATCTTCATCGTCATGCTGACCGGCCTCTTCACGGGGATGGTGCTCGCCCTCCAGTCTGCCGTGGAAATGGAGCGGTTCGGGGCAACGGTCTACATCGGCCGCCTTGTGGGGGCCAGCACGATACGCGAACTCGGTCCCGTTCTCACGGCGCTCATCGTCACGGGCCGCGCGGGCGCCGGCATGGCGGCAGCATTGGGCGCAATGCGTGTCACGGAGCAGGTGGACGCCCTCCGCACGATGGGTGTCGACCCGATCCGGAAACTCGTCGTGCCGCGTTTTCTCGCCGCCCTCGTGATGCTCCCGGTGGTCACGATCATCGGCGACGCCGTCGCCATCATGGGCGGGCTTCTCATCGCGGTCCTGACGCTGGATTTCACGGCCCAGCTGTATATCAACTCCGTGTGGGACACCCTCGCCCAGAGCGGCTTCGTGCTCAGGGTCATCCCCATCGACCTGATTCAGGGGCTGGTGAAACCCTTCACCTTCGGCGGGATCATCGCGCTCACGAGTTGCTTCCACGGGCTTCGGGCCGAGGGCGGCACGGAAGGCGTCGGGCGAGCGACGACCCGCGCCGTGGTGACCTCGTCCATCCTGATCCTCGCGGCGGATTACTTCCTCACCCAGATCCTGCTCGCCATGTTCCAATGGTGAGCGAACCACCATGAGCGACCGGACGCCCACCGGCGCGCCCCAGCCGGGAAGCGAGGCCTTCGAGGCGGAGTTGCGCGACGAGATTCGCCGCGAGCTGGAAACCCACGGGAGCGGGTCCGGCGGGCCCGAAATCGTCGAACTCCGGGATGTGTGGCTTTCGTTCGGGGATCACGAGGTGCTGCGCGGCGTTTCGCTCGGCGTCGCCCGGGGCGGGACGCTCTGCATCCTCGGCGGGTCGGGGGTCGGAAAGTCGACGATCCTGCGCCTCATGCTCCGGCTCCTCCTTCCCGACCGCGGCGAGGTCCTCATCGAGGGACGCGACATCAGCGCGGTTTCGCGTCCGGAGGCTCTGGCCCTCCGGGAACGGATGGGGATGGTGTTCCAGGGATCGGCGCTCTTCGACTCGCTGAACGTGTTCGACAACGTGGCCTTCCCGCTCTACGAGCATACGACGCTGCCGGAGGACGAGATCCGGGAGCGGGTCGAGGAGGTGCTGTCCTTCGTGGACCTCGACCCGGCCGTGGTCCTTCCTCTACTTCCGTCCGCACTGTCGGGAGGCATGCGCAAGCGCGTCGCCATCGCGCGGGCGATCGCTCACCGGCCGCCGATCCTTCTCTTCGACGAACCGACGAGCGGGCTCGATCCGATCACGACGCGGAGGATCGACGAACTGATTCTGAAGCTGCGGCGGGAACTCCACGTGTGCGTCGTCGTGGTGACCCACGATGTGCGATCCGCATCGAGAATCGCGACCGAGACCGCGCTCCTGAAGGACGGGGAGATTATCTTCAGCGGGACGCCGGAGGAGATGCATGCCACGGAAGACCGCTATGTTCGGGCCTTCCGAGGCTGACGGACGGGCCTTCCACGGCAACGGACAGAGGCAGGAAAGGATACGATGCGACGGTCGGAACCGATCACATGGGACCAGATGCGCGTGGGGTTCGTCCTCATCGTCTCCCTCGTCCTTCTCGCGCTGTGCGTGCTTTTCGTGGGTCGGATCGGGGACGTGTTCGGCGAGCGCTACCAGCTCGTGGCGCTCATGGAATCGGCTTCGGGGCTCCGCCCGGGAGCTCCCGTCCAGGTGGCCGGGCGCGGCGTCGGTCAGGTCGAGCGCGTGGAGTTCATCGCCCCGGAAGAGCGGGGCGACTCGGAGGCGGCGGTCGCGGTCTGGCTCGGGGTCAACGTGGACGTCCGGGAGCAGATCCGTCGCGGCTCGCGAGCCCGCGTGCGGACGCAGGGACTCCTCGGCGACCGTCTCATCGACATCGAACCGGGATCTCCGGATTCGGCAATCCTTGTCCCGGGAGACACGATCGGGACGGCGCCCGCGCTGAGCTACGATGAACTCCTCGGCCAGGCGGCCGATGCCGTCCTCGGCCTCACGCAGCTCTCGAACGATCTTTCCGCAACGCTGGCCCGCGTCTCGAGCGGCGAGGGTTCACTGGGACGCCTCCTTGTCGACGAGGCGCTGTACGACGGCCTCGTCGATCTCAACGACAACCTCGCGGCCGTGCTGGGGCCGATCGCGGACGGGGAAGGCTCGCTGGCCCGCCTGTGGACGGATCCGCAGCTGTACGACCGCCTCGTTTCCTCCACCGCTCGCCTCGACACCGTGACGGGAGCGCTGGCAGCCGGCGAAGGGACGCTCGGGCGTCTGCTGGCGTCGGACTCCCTGTATCGGGCGATCGCTTCGTCCGCGACCCGCGCCAACTCGATCCTGGATCTCATCGAGAGCGGCGAGGGGGTGGTCGGGCAGCTTGTCAGCGACGAGACGCTGTACGAGGAGCTGCTCAAGGTGGTGGTGGACCTGAACGCCTTCCTCGCCGAGGTGCGGGCCAACCCCGGCAAGTTCATCCCGCCGATCCGGGTTTTCTAGCGCAGGGCGGCCGCCAGGATCGCCAACCGCTAGAGTTCGTGCAGCGTCTCGAAATCGATGACCTCGAACTCCCGCGCGCCGGCGGGAAGTCTCACGCTCACGAGTTCGCCCTTTCTCCTTCCGAGGAGTGCGCGGCCGATGGGCGATTCCATCGAGATGTCGTTGTTCTCGATGTCGACGTCGTCGCCGATGGTGAGGTTGAAGGACTCGATCTCGTCGTCCTCCAGGTCGCGCACGGCGACTCTCGAACCGAAGCCGACCCGGTCCGTCGGGATGTTCTCGATATCGAGTTCCCCGAGCTGCGACATTCGGCGCGCCAGGTAGTCGAGCCGCGCCCGCACGAAACCCTGCCGCTCGAGAGCGGCGGTGTACTCGGAATTCTCTCGCAAGTCGCCCTGGGCGACCGCCTTCTCGATCTCTTTCGGAAGGATGACGTTCAGCTCGTGGAGGAGCGTCTCCGCTTCGTCCCCGATCTTGCGCTGCAGTTCTTCGATCATCCGGAACCTCCTCGACCCGTCGACGGGCCGGCCGCAAAAAAAGCCGAGGCGCTCCCGGAAAGGGAGGCGCCCCGGGTGGAGCCTGCATGAGTGGAGGCGGCGGGAATCGAACCCGCGTCCGCGAGCCCATCCGCCACGGCATCTACGTGCGTAGTTCGCGATTAAGTCTCGTCCCGCGAGGGTTCACGAACAACCCCTTACGAAACCAGCCGTGTACGGCTCTCGCCGTGCTCTCGTCACCCGCGGCTCACGGCGCGCCGGGGCGACCAGCCCGATTCATCGACGTCCGTCGGGAGATCCTCGGGCCGGGATCTCTCGGGGACGGGCTACGCAGATTTACGCAGCCAGAGCCAAACCGTCGTTGGCACCTGAAGTTTCCCGGTGTTTAACGAGGCCCCGGGCACCTCGGCACGCTTCCGCAGCTTCCGGTTCACGCGTCGAAGCCGTGTCGCCCCCCGATACGCGTGACTGCTGCCAATACGGTGGTTTATCCCGGCGTGCAGCGCAAGTTCCGGAAGCGGCCGCGGAGGTTCTTTGACAGCCGGAAACCGGCGCGGGTATACTCGGGGTTTGTCGGGTCCCGCAGAGTCGGTTCCCGTTGATTCGATATGCGCCCCGCGTTCGCGGGGAGGAGATATAGATCCAAGTGCAGCTTCGTGAATTGTTCGTCCCGTCCGCCATCAACCTCGACCTAGCGGCCGAGACGAAGGACGAGGCCCTGAAGGAACTTGTGTCGTGCCTGGGCCTCGACGGAAAGTCCGAAGGAATCCTCTACAAGATGTTGAAGCGGCGGGAGAATCTCGGTTCGACCGGGATCGGCCGCGGCATCGCGATCCCCCACTGCCGTTCGCTCGTCGTGACCCGACTGAGGGTCGCGTTCGGCCGAAAGCTCTCCGGCCTCGACTTCAAGGCGATCGACGAGAAACCCGTTCGGTACGTCTTTCTCATCGTCGCGCCGCCGCTGGAAGTCTCGAATCAGTACCTTCCGGTGCTGGGCAAGATTGCGCAGTTCGGCAAGGAGGCCGACGTGCCGGAGTCGCTCGCGGAACTCTCGAGCCCCGAACAGTTCATCGAACTGCTCGAAGCAAAGGATCTCTAGTGGACCAGCAACTCGAACTGCTCCTCGAGATCCAGGACCTGAGAATGCAGCGCCGGGAGCTCACGGACGGGTCGACGGACCTCGAAGCGGAGGTCTTTGACGTCAAGATCGAAGACGCGATCCGGTCGCTCGACGAGAAGGTCGAAGAACTGGCGGAGAAGCTGACCCGGGGGATCCGGGAGCGCTACCGACGCATCGCCGACAAGGCGCCCAGAGTCGTCGCACCGGTCATCAACGGCATCTGCTACGGCTGCTTCGTGGCGGTTTCCACTGCCCGTGCCTCGGAAGCAGACCGCAATCTTCGCGTCGAATCGTGCGAGTATTGCGGCTGTTTCCTCTATCACGTCGGCTGAACGAGGGTCCTTCCTTCGGTCGTTCGTCGGGTCACTCCTTCCCGGTCCAGGTATTCGAGGAGCGGAATCAGGTACTTCCGGGAGAGCCCGAACGTTTCCTTGAACCGCGCGGGAGGGGCCGGCGCGCCGTCGGCGAGGAGATCTCTCACTTGCGCTTCCATGGTTTCGAGAGCCGCGGCGGCAACGTGCAGTTCTGGTGTCACCGCCTTCGTCAGGCCGGATTCCTGTAGCAACCGCAGGAGGTCGTCGAGCACGGCCCGGTCGAGGCGCAGCGACCTTCCCAGTTCCGCGACGAGCGGCGGCTGCAGTCCGGCGGCTTCGATTGTCCGGGCAAGTTGCGCGCGCCCCTCTTCCTCCCGCTCGGTGAGGCGGGGCGCGTGGCCCGGAAGCGCGAGCCGCGGCCCGCTTTCGACGAGCCGGCGATCGTCGAGGAGTCGGCGGACGGCCGTCTCCGCCAGTTCGAGGTCGCAGACCGGCGCCATGGCGGAGCGCACGGCCTCCTTCGACACGCCGGGGGCGCGCCGATCCGCGGCGTGGAGACGGGCCACGCTCTCTTCCACGGCCTGCATGGCGTCCGCCACGGCATCGGCCGCGAACCAGCGGCCGCCGATGCGCACGCATCCGGCTTCCTCCGCGGCCGTCTCGAGTGTGGAGCCGCGCCGCCCGAGGAGGATCGATGACGTGGCGACGGGGAGCCCGCGCAGGCCCCTCAGGGTCACGGCGGCGGCGATCGCCTCCTCCGCGGCGCCATCGAGAATCGGCCCCCAGGATTCCGTCCGTGCCGGCCAGCCGGGGGGCGGGTTCAGTTCCGCGACGCGGATGCCGCCGATCGTCGTCACCGGCGAGTAGAAGCGGAGGATGGCCCGATCGCGGGTCCGGGCGAGGAGCGGCGCCTCGAGGGCAAGCACGGCCCAGGCGGTCGCCCCGGGTGCGACGGGTCGGCGATCCGCCGTTTGCAGCCGGGCCATGACTTCGCGCGTGCCGAGGTAGACCCTGAGACGCTGCCCATGCAGCAGAGGCCGGTCGCGGCTCCCGAGTGCCCGCACCCGGACGCCGAGACGTGCGCTCGACTTCCATTCGGACGGATCGAAGAGCACGCTGCCCCGCTCCACGGAGGCCGGCGCGACGCCGACGAGCGCGACGGCGCACCGGCGGCCGGCGGTGACGCGGGGCCGAGGATCTTCGTGCACCTGGAGCGCACGCACGCGGGCCGAGTGCCCTCCGGGGAAGACGCTCACGGTGTCCCCCACGCCGACGGACCCGCTCCACACCATGCCGGTCACCACGGTACCTGTGCCCCGGATCGAGAAGGACCGGTCGACCGGCAGCCGTAGGCGGTCGTCCACGCCGCGCGCGCGGATCCCCACCATCGCCCTGCGCAGCGCTTCCCGCAGCGGTTCGATTCCGTCGCCCGTCGGGGCGGAGACGGGCACGATCTCCCATGAGGCCCGGTCGGAGTCCTCGTCCAGCAGTTCCCGGGTCGTCTCGCGTGCGAGGTCGAGCCAGTCGCCATCCACCCGGTCGCTCTTGGTGAGCGCGACGACTCCGCGCCGGATGTTCAGGAGGCGCGCAATCGCGAGGTGCTCGTGGGTTTGCGGCATCGGACCCTCGTCCGCCGCCACGACGAGAAGGAGCACATCGATGCCGGTGGCCCCGGCAAGCATGTTCTTGAGAAAGTCCTCGTGCCCCGGGACGTCGACGATCCCCGTCTCCAGGTCGGGATCGAGGTCGAGCCGCGCGAAGCCCAGGTCTATGGTGAGGCCCCGCTTCCGCTCCTCCAGCCAGCGGTCCGTCTCGACTCCCGTCAACGCCCGCACGAGGGCCGTCTTGCCGTGATCCACGTGTCCGGCGGTCCCGATCACGATCCCGCGCCGATCGCTCACGCCCTCGCTCGGCATGCTCACCGGTCGTTCACGGGTCAGTCCAGCCGGCTCAGGAAGGGCAGAGATTTCAGCTGTGCGCCCTCCGCCACGTGGTGCCGGATGAACTCCGCCAGCCAGCGGCCCTGGCGGCCGTTGGACTGGTTCCGCTCCGCCGCCCCCCCCGAAACGAGGATCCGAAGGGTGTCGAGCTCTCCCGGATCGAGTTCGGGTCCGATCGGACCGCACGAGCCGCAGCGTAGTCCACCCGCCTCGAAGTCGAAGCGCGCACGCGTGGCTCCGATCGGATTCCGGCATCCGACACAACGTTCGATCTCCGGTCGAAAGCCCAGGGCGTTGACCACACCCCAGACGTACTCGAGCCCGCTGGCCGACGCACTCTCCCGGACTCGGCCATGGAGTCCGTCGAGACCTTCCGTCAGCGTGCGGTACAGCTCCGCGTCACCGTGTTCGGGGGCGAGGCGCATCACGAGTTCGCAGAGGACGGACGCGATCGTGAAGAGTTTGATCGAACGGTCGAGTCCTCGCCGGTCGTGGAGGAGTTCGAAGTTGGAGAGCGTATGCAGGTCGCGTCCCTCCCGGCTGTAGAATGTCGCCTCCCCTTCAACGAAGGGTTCCAGAAGGCCGCCGAAGCGGCTTCGGGGGCGCAGCGCACCGCGGGCGAGCGCGGAACACGGACCGAGCTCCCAAGTCATCAGGCGCAGGATCTTGCTGGTTTCGCTGTACCGGTACGTCTGGAGGACCACGGCCCGGGTCGTTACGAGTCCCACTCGGCCCCCCGACCGCGGGCGCGGTCAGCTGGGACGAAGCAGGATATCGGTCGTTCCCGCCCCGATCGGCGCCTCGTCGATGAACTCGCCCTCGGCCGAGAGGAGAACGAGACGTCCCTGGCCCGCAGCCACGTAGGTGGCGCAGAGGACCTGGCCGTCCAGAAATGCGGATGCGACCCGGCAGCTGAGGTTCGAACCGTCGCGGTCGCGCGGCTGGATCGGGTTCTCCGGCCCGCTTATCCATGCCCGGATCGCAAAGCTGAACGCCAGAACGTCCGTCTCCGTCGCATCGACACCCTTGGTTCGCACGACGTAGACGAGCCCGTTCCGCCCGGCTTCCATCGAGATTCCGTTGCCGCCAAGGGAGTTCAGGTCCTGCAAGCTCCGTGCCGTCATGTCGATTTCGACGAGATTCCCGTCCCCCAGCGGGGCGGAGGTCATCGGATCGACCCCTCCGCCGGCCAACAGGAGCATCTTGTCTTCCAGCACGATGGCCTCGGTGGCCCCGACCGTGCTTTCCGGGAGCCTCAGCTCGTCAAAGTAACTGCCGCTGATGAACTCGTGGAGGGCAATGCGGGGAGGGCCGAGGGGCGCTCGTCCGCCGTCTTCGTCGTCGAGGTTGGCATCGACGGAGACGACGAACTGCCCGGCCGGGATCGCCCTCTCCACGAAGGTGCCCACTCCTTCGACGGCGATTTGCGCCATCGGCGTGCCCGGAAAGGCCACGAACACCGCGTCCAGCCCCCGGGCGGGGATGAGCGCGCCCACCGTACCGCCGGCATCGAAGATCACGGTGGGTTTCCCGGGGTCCACGATGGCGTTGTTCGGGAAGGTGGCCATCGTCTGTTCGTCCGTCGAGAAGGACCCGAAGAGGACCTTGCTTCCCCCGGGCTCGTCCCACGCCGTCACCCACAGATCCTGGATGAAGTCCGCCGTCTGGCCCCGGAAGCCCGCCCCCAGCTGGATGTCACGCCCAAAGGGGACGATCCGGTCATCGATCCTGTTGAACTGCTGCAGGGTCCCGGAGATCGAGTTGAGCACGGCGAACTCCGACCGGTCGGGCGTGACGACGCCGGGTTCATCCGGTCCCGTCCCGTTCGAGCCGCCGCACCCGGCGAGGACGACCGCCAGTGCTCCGATCTGTATCCAGCTACGTCTCCGCATGATCTGCTCCTGTGGTGCCCAACCGATTCGGGTACGCGGCCGTTCGCCGCCCCGGCGACGGCAGCGCCCCATCGGTCGGGTGCATCCCGGCAAAGGTCCGTTCCCGGGTCGTGGACGGCAAGCCGGCGCCTCGGCGCCTGCCCGGGTCCCGCGCGCTTCCGCCAGAATAACGTTCAGGAAGCCTCTATCGGCGACGACGCGCCGCTCGCCACCCCCCGCCGACGGGCCCGAACCGGAAGCACGGAATGCCCGAGATCTCCCAGCGATTCGACCCGGACTTCGCAGCCGTAGGTCGAGGCCAGGGCCGGCGAGCGGAGCACTTCACCCGGCGGCCCGGCAGCCATTCCCTCTCCCTCCGCCAGCAGGATCATTCGATCGGCGTAGCGGCTCGCCAGCTGCATGTCGTGCGTGATGCAGATGACGGTGAGGGCTTCGTCTCGCACGCGCTCGCGGAGCGCATCGAAGATCCACAGTGCGTGCCTGAAGTCGAGGTGGGCGGAGGGTTCGTCAAGGATCAGGATTCCGGGTTCCTGTACGATGGCGCGGGCGAGCTTGGCGCGCTGGCGCTCTCCGCCCGACAGTTCGGCGAGCGGTCGGTGCGCGAGGTGCTCGAGGCCGGCCCACGCCAGCGCGTTCCCGATGACCTCCTCGTCCCTCGGAGCGAGAGGCGCCCACGGACTCACGTACGGGTTCCGGCCCAGTTCGACGTAACCGCGGAGGCTCACGCGAAGGGCCTCGGGGGGAGCATCCTGCGACACCACGGCCGTGCGCCGGGCGAGCACCGAGCGATCCCAGGAGACGAGCGGCCGGCCGTCGAGGTGCACCGACCCCTCGGATGGCTCGAGAATGCCTCCCAGCAGACGCACGAGCGTGCTCTTCCCCGCACCGTTCGGCCCGATGACCGCAGTGAACGCGGCCACACCGAACTCGAGGGACAGGCCCCTGAGGGTCGGGGTGGAGGCGGACGGATAGCGGAATGTGACGTCCTCGAGCTGATAGGCCGCCGCGTCCCCCCGGTCGCCGGCCGACTCAGGCATAACTCCTCCTCAGGAGTACGAGGAAGAGCGGCACGCCAAGCAGCGCCGTCACGACGCCCACGGGAAGTTCGAGCGGCCGGAGCGCGACCCGGGCCACGGTATCGGCGAGGACGAGCGCGGCGGCGCCGCCGAGGGCGCCGAGCGGCAGGAGGCGTCGGTGGTCGCTGCCCCAGATCATGCGCGCGCCGTGGGGTATGACGAGACCCACGAAGCCGATGACGCCCGCGGTACTCACCGCCACGGCAGCGAGCAGTGAGGCGATGAAGTAGGCGCTCCGCCTGACCAGTTCCACCCGCGCTCCGAGGTAGGCCGCCGCTTCCTCTCCCAGAGCGAGAGCGTTCAGGTGGCGGGAGAGCGCGAAAGATACGGTCCCGCCCGCCGCGGTCACGAGGCCGAGGGCGACCGTGGACTCCCACCCCGCCCGCTCGAGACTTCCCATCGTCCACAGCACCGCGGCGCGCGTGGCATCCGGTTCGGCAAGCGAGAGAAGGAGCAGCACGCCGGCCCCGAAGAATGCCGAGACGACGACTCCGGCCAGGATCAGGACGTGCGTGTCGAGGCGACCCACGGCGAGCGCGACGCGAAATACGATGCCGATCGCGGCAAGGCCTCCGGCAAGGGCGAAGCCCACCGTGCCGAGATATCCCAGCACGCCTCCGAGTGCGGTGAGCGCGAGGACAGCGCCGAGCGCCGCACCCGAGGAAACGCCGAGGAGATACGGTTCCGCGAGTGGATTTCGGAGCAAGGCCTGGAACAGGGTCCCCGAAATCGTGAGCGCGATGCCCGTCAGCGCCGCGGCCGTGACGCGGGGGAGGCGAAGCGAGAGCACGATGGTCCGCGCCGACGGATCCGTTTCCTGGCCCGTGAGCGCGCGCCACACATCCGCGGGCGCAACGTTCGCGGCCCCCAGCAGGAGGCCGGAGACCGCCGCGATGGCAAGAAGCAGGATGAGCAGGAGCGCTCCACGGCCGGTCCGCGTCATGAGGAACAGGAAACCGCAATCGGCTCCGGAGCGGCCGCCGGCAGTTCTCCGTGCAGCGCCTCCGCGATGGACCACGCCGCCTCCGCCACGCGCGGGCCGAGACGACTCACGACATCGCGATCCAGCGTGGAGATTCGACCGGCCGCGACTGCGGGGATCCGTTCCCACCCGTGGCGCGTCGCGACGTTCGGACGCCGGTGCAGGGCTTCCGGGGCAACGGAGACGAGGATCCGTTCCGGATTGCGGTCGATGATGGCCTCGAGACTCACCCGCGGCGCAGCCGGCTCGAGATCGCCGAACACATTGGCCCCGCCGGCGATCGTGAGCAGCGAGTCGACGAAACTGCCGCCACCGATCGTCATCGGCGGATCGGCCCAGGCATCGTAGTAGACGCGCACGCGCGGTCGACCCTCCGTCGCCCGGGATACGGCCGCGAGCGCACGCGCGATCCGGCCGGCCAGCGCGCTCCCCCCTTCGGCACAACCCACGAGCTCGCCGAGGCGGAGGATATTGCGGCGTAGATCCTCCAGGGTGTCGTGTCGAAGAGCCAGGGTCGGCACGCCGAGGCGGCGGAGCCGCTCCCGGCTTTCCCGGTTCGTTTCCCCATCGTAGAGGATCACGAGATCGGGATCCCGGGCGAGCACGGCCTCCAGCGATGGGCGGATGCCGTCGCCGACGTCGGGGATTCGACGGGCCGCGGGCGGATGGACGCCCCAGCGGGTGCGGCCCACGAGCCGGTCGCCGGCCCCGAGGTCGAAGAGGATCTCCGTCGCGGTCGGGATGAGGGAGACGATGCGGCGCGGTTCGGCCCGCGCGGCCACGTCCCGCCTCGGAACGTCGCCACCGCCGGCGGTACCGGGCGCGCCACAGGCCGCGGCGAGCGCCACGGAGAGGACGGCAAGCGACCGGGCCATGTTGTCCAACATCCATCCCCCGCTTCCAGTCCGAACGGGGGAGCGCGCCGGGACCCGGCGCGACGGAGGACCCCGCTCTTCCCGCGAAGAGCATGCGTTGGCAGTAACGGGCTGCCGGGGCATGGAGGAGCACGTCTCCTGGCTCGAGGCCGTCCGCTCGGTCGGGCCTCTCACAGTGGCGGGGCCGCGCCGGATTCTCACCGACTTCCGTTTGCCCCTCCATGTCCGCGCGTCGCCGCCAAGATGGGCGCCGCCGTCCGCGACGCGCAAGAAACCGCGCTGCGGCCCGTTAGGCGGCTCTCCACGCTCCTCAGGGCTCGAAGCGGCCGAAGTCCTCGGGATCCAGCCCCTTGAGGTAGTCGCTCAGCGGCTCGTCCGGGGCGCGGGACGGCCCGCTCTCGGGGGGCGGTGCCTCTTTCCCCTCCATCCCCGCCTCATCGATCTCGAAGGCGCTCGCTTCGAGGAGACTCTCCGCCGCGTGAATCGGGACCCCGGCGCGAAGGGCCAGCGCGATGCTGTCGCTGGGACGGGCGTCGATGGAGATGAACTCGTCCTCCCGCCGAAAGACGAGCGACGCGTAGTAGGTGTTGTCAACGACCTTCGTGATCAGGACCCGGACGAAGGCGCTGTCCAACCCGCGCACCACCGCGTTGAAGAGATCGTGTGTGAGGGGACGCGTGAACTGGACTCCGGCGAGTTCCATCGCGATCGCCGAGGCCTCGCCGGGTCCGATCCAGATCGGGAGGAAACGCTCGCCGTCCTTCTCCTTGAGGATGACGACGGGAGCGCCCGTCGTCTTGTCGAGCCCGAGGCTGGCCACGGCAACCTCCCGCATCCCGGACTCCGTCATCCCGGTCCCCGGTTCCTTTCGGGGAGCTGACGCCTATCCCGCCAGGGCATCGATCCGATCGGTTCTCTCCCATGTGAACCCATCGCCTTCGGGCTCCCGGCCGAAATGCCCGTAGGCGGCCGTCCGGCGGTAGATCGGCTTGCGGAGCCCGAGCCGCTCGATGATCGCCCGCGGCCGAAGATCGAAGACCTCCGTCACCCGGCGGGCGAGTTCGTCGTCCGGCCGGCGCCCGGTGCCGAAGGTGTCGACCATCACGCTGACCGGCTCGTCGACGCCGATGGCGTAGGCGAGCTGGACCTCCGCCCGCCGCGCGAGTTCCGCCGCGACGATGTTCTTCGCAATCCACCGCGCGGCGTAGGCCGCGGACCGGTCGACCTTCGACGGATCCTTCCCCGAAAAGGCTCCGCCGCCGTGCCGACCCAGGCCGCCGTACGTATCCACGATGATCTTCCGCCCCGTGAGGCCCGCATCGCCCTGCGGTCCGCCGATCTCGAAACGACCCGT
>VXMR01000143.1 GCA_009841005.1 Gemmatimonadales bacterium | reverse complement strand
CCGTCCCCGAGATCGCTCCCTGAGCGAGCAGCGGGGCCGCGCCGATAAAGAGCCAAGCGCTCACTGCCGTGGCGGCCAGCGCGCTCGCGCGCCTCCGCCGTCCTGACGACTTGTGCAACATGGACTGCCCTTTCTCTAGCGTCATAGCCTCGGCGACCCGAACCCCTTCCCCACCCCACAAATGGAAATGATCGGGGGGCGCAGGACCGCGACCCCCGATCATCGTTTCGTAAGCGTTCGCCTCGTCGTTAAGCGCACGCCTCCCGGAACCGTCACTGACGGCGCCGGGAGGCGTCCACTCTCCCTGGAAGGGCTGCCTAATCAAACAACCGCCTTCCTGGTTCAAAACCTTGGGGTAGAACCCATCCCCTGCCCGGGCCTTGCCGGGCCTACTGCCTGCTACCGAACGACGAGATCCCGCGCCCGACGTTCCGCAGCCTGTTGCTCACGAATGCGCTCAAGCGCAAAGGTCACCCGCTCCAGTGCAGCGTCGAGGCTGCCGGGAACGACGCTCGGAGTAGGATCGCCGGCCGAACTCGCCTCTCCACCACCGAACGTGTAGATGTCGCGCTGAAGCACTTCGAGGTCGGCGGCCGGCAGCGGCAGTTGCAGAGCCGTACCCGCCGGCAGGATGTCGTTGCGACGCCCATGCCAGAACTCGAGTCCGCCGAACACGTTGAACACGTTCTCGAAGTGCTCGAACCACATCGCGTCCCGCAGGTTGCCGCAACGCCCCTGCACGTCGTACCGCTTCCGCGGCGTGCACTCGCCGGTACCGTTGGACGGGACGGCATCCGTCGGATTCGACGGAGCCGGAGGCAGCCCGGCTTCCATCCGCGTTTTGTTCACGATCTCCGCAGCGCCCGCAAAATTGCCCATGCGGTAGTGACCCTCGGCGACGTAGTGATCCATCTCCTGCGACGTCATGTGCTCCATGTCGCCGAAGAAGCAGAAGCTGCAGCTGAGCGTGTAGGCGTCGTACCGTATGTCGCCGTAGTGCGACTGGCGGTACGTACCGCGCTCCGGCCGGAAGATGATCGTCGAGTTGTACTTCGACCGCGGACCGTCGGAGGCAATCGATGGACTCACGACCTCAGACTTCGCGCCGTTCTCATTAGCCGGAAAACGCATGTCGTCTCCGAACGACATTTTGCGCGCGGTGCGCTGCTGCGTCGGGATCGAAAGCCAGTCCTGGTACTCGCCGGTCTGGTCGGCCATGCCCACCCAGTCCATGTGCATCCGGTGCCAGGTGTTGTTCTCCTGCATGAGCGATTTGAGGCCGTCGAACCACGGGCTGTCGGACGACGAGTCCTCACCCGTGATCACGACGTCCCGGATGCCGTTCTGGGCGTCGGAGATGATCTGGCCCCAGTTGGCGCCCGCAGCCTCGGCGTCGGTTCGCGGCATGTTCGCCGCACAGCGCGCCTTCCAACTCACGAGGTAGTCCGCCCACTGGTTGTTGTCCCACGCATTTCCGTTGACCCACGCGTCGTCGAGCGTGAACGAACTCGCCCGAGCCTGCGACTCCGCGGCGTCCAGCTTGCCCATCGCGTAGCTGAACATGCCGCTGTAATCGACCGTTTCGAGTTCGCCGCTGAGGTCGGTCGTCTCATCGACGATGAAGGCCTGGTCGTACCACAGCGCGAGCAGGCACGAGAGGATCGCCTGGTTGCCCGCTGCGAGGGCGAGGGCGCGAGCGTTCCGCTCACCACCCGGCCCGATCTCGAGGCCGGCCTCGATGGCCCGGATCCCGTCCGATGCTCCAGAGATTCCGCCGTACGCGTCACCCCAGTTGGCCTCGAAAACGTAGGCCCAGCGATACGAAGGCGAGTTGGGCAGGGACTCGCGGGGCTCACGGCCGAGGTCGTTCATCCCCATGTTGCCCCACGTCGCCGTGTGGCGACTCGCCATGTGGCCGAACGCGAAGTTCGAGTTGCTCCAGTAGTGTCCGATTTCCCAGACCTTGAGGAAGGAGCTCGCGATGAGCGTCTCCACATCGTCCGGGCCGGCGAGGGCTCGCGCCCGGTCCGGCTCGTTCAGGTTGTCGACCTGAAGGTCGCAGCCCGAAAAGCCGACCGTCAGCGCCAGCGCAAAGGCCGGTAGCGTCAGCTTCGTTTTCATGATCTCTCCGTTGTTCAATCGGGTGTCTTCGGACCCCGTGTCGCGACGAGGCCGGGCCGCCCTCCGAAGAGGGCGACCCGCCACTGCCACGGGCAGGGAATCAGAATACCAGCTCAGCCGAGAAGGTGAACGACCGGAAGTTCGGATATCCGAAACTGTCCACCCGGTTGAGCGCGGCACTACCGAGCTGGCCACCGCCCCCACCGACCTCGGGATCGTAGCCGCGGTAGTCCGTGATCGTGAATAGATTGCGACCGATCACGTTGAGCGTAACCCGGTCGAAGACGCCGCTGAACAGGCTTTCGACCATGTTCTGGGGCAGCGTATACCCGAGCGAAAACTCACGCAGCTTGACCCAACTGCCGTCCTCGCGGAACCAGGAGTTGTCGGCGTTGACCGAGTAGACCGCGGAGGCGTAGCCCACGGGCTTGTTGTGCTCCAGCGGCTTGCCCGTCTGGTCCGTGTCCTCGCCCCGCAGCTCGCGAAGCGCCCATTGCGCCGTGCCGTTGTAAATCGACTGGCCCTGCGAAGTCTCCACGAGCGCGTTCACGCTGAGACCGTGATACCGGAAGTTGGTCGCGAAGGACGCGTTGAAGTCCGGCGTCGTGTTCCCGAACGGCAGGAACTCGGTCAGCGTGCACTTCTCCTCGTAGTCGCCGGGATTCTTGGAGACGCACGCCGGCGAGTAATCCTGAACCTTGATCGGGAGGCCCCAGTGGTACGAGTTGGAGCCGTCCGCCGTGGCGACCTCGACCTGGGTTCCCCACAGCTTCTTGCTGAAGCCTTCCGTGAAGGCCGCGCCGCCCGTCGGGACGAGGAGGCCGTCATCGTTGACCTGGAAGTTGGCGCCGCAATCGGAGGCCGACACGCCGATCGGCTCCAGGTCCGCACAACTGGTGGCCCACACTTCGCCCCACAGCTCGCCCAGCGGACGACCCTCGGAGACGTAGAAGTTCCCGAACGTGTAGTCGGGCACGTCCAATCGCGTGATCTCCTGCTGGGTCCGGTCCCAGTTCAGCCGGAACTGGAGGCCCATGTCCTGCTCGTCAATCACGGCGTAGCGCATTGAGATCTCATACGTCGATGCCGCGATCTCGCCCGCATTCTGCCACTGGTTCGAGAAGCCCACGAACGCCGGCTGCGGAACCTGCAGGAGCTGCTGGTCCGTCGTCTGCCACGCATACGTCAGGTCGAGACCGAGGTTCTCGAAGAACACGAAGTTCAATCCCGCCTCTTTCTCGGACGTGAACTCCGGCTTCAACGCGCGGTTCCCGAGGTTGATCGGGAAAATCGCGCCCGCCGAGACGCCGAACGTCTCGTACTGGGCTTCGAAGTTCGGCCGACCGCCCGCCGTCCCCAGCGAGAAGCGCAGTTTCAGCTCATCGATCGCATCGATGTTCCAGAAGTCCTCCTGAGAGACCCGCCACGCGACCGAGCCGCGGTAGTAGGTCTGCCACCGCTCATCGGGTCCGAACAGCGAGGAACCGTCACGCCGAATGAGGCCGTCGACGATGTAGCGGCCTCGGTAGTCGGCGCTCGCGATACCGAACAGCCCCTCCGCCTTGATAGCGCGGACTTCGTTTTCGCCGCTGGTCTCGCCGATGATCGCGCCGAAGTTCGGCACGTCCTGCACCGAAAAGCGGCTGCCGAACACGCCGTTGGACGCAAAGCTCTGGTCTTCGATCAGGTAGCGGGCCTTCCCGCGAACGGTCAGATCGCCGTCCATGAACGTTCGGCTCGCGCCGAGCGTCACGGAGGCGTTGACCGCCTCGTTCACCTGGTTGCGCTCCTCTAAGCTGCCGCCGGTGAAGTCGCCGACGCCGCCGCCACCCAGGCTACGCTCGTTCTTGGGCCGAATCGTGTAATCGCTCCAGTCCGTCCGGTCAAAGGATGCGTTCGCCTCGAGCGTCAGCCAGTCGATGGCCGCGGGCGAGAAGTTGAGGTCCACGGAACCCATCGTCCGCGTCCGCTCGTCCCGGCTGTCGTTCGTGGCCAGCAGGTAGAGCGGGTTCTCCTCGATCGACTGCGGGTCCGCGCCGATCTCGGGATATCCGTCCGTCGGATCGATCCGCGTGAGGTCGATCGCGGGCGACATGAAGGTCAGCCGGGAAAAGGCGCCGGTCGACACCGCCTTGTCGTCCTGGTCGGAGCGCGAGTAGAAGCCGCTCGCCGCAATGTCAAGATCGCCGAAGCGCGTGTCGACGTTCAGGCGCACGTTCTGCCGCTCGTAGCCTTCGTCGTTCGGGAGTCCGACGTCGTAGGCCGACAGGCCCTGTGCGACGCGGTCCGCGTTCAGCGTGGCGAGGTTGTCGATGCAGACGGAGCAACTCACGACACCGGCCTCGCGGAACTGGTTCACGCTCACCCGGAAGCTCGACTCGCCGAAACGGCCCGTCACGGCGCCGTAGATGTCCATCGTCTCGCCGGGATCGAAGAACGTGTCCATGTGGTCGAACAGCTCGTCCGGGAACGCCTGGTTCGCGAACGCGGTCTGCGGCGTTGCCGCGTCGCCCGGATTGATCTGGTTGTAAAGCCGGGCGGAACCGAAACCGGGGCGGTTCAGGTCGCGGAAGTCGACCTCGCTGCCCTCGCTGTCGATAAACTTCGTGCCGGACGCGTTCATCTCGTACGGGTGCGAACGCACGAGGCCGACGTCGCCGACGAGCTGGCCGAAGCCGTACTCGCCGCGGGCCGTGATGTTCAGCGAGTTCGTCTGCAGGCCCGTGCCGCGCTTCGTCGTGATCTCGATGACCCCGTTCTGCGCCCGCGAACCGTACAGCGATGCCGCCGCCGCGCCCTTCACGATCTCCACGTGGTCGATGTCCAGCGCGCCCACGTCGGAAAGCGACGCGCCGTCGGCCTGGATCACGCCGTCGATTACGATCAGCGGCGACTGGCTCCGGCCGGTGGCGTTGATCGACGTCGGGCCGCGCAGCGTGATGGACGCCTCCGCTCCGGGCTGGCCGGAACCGGAAATTACGGACACGCCGGCCGCCTTCCCCGCCAGCAGCGAAGAGGCGTCCGCGGCCGGGACCGGAAGGTCCTGCGCCGACAGCCGCTCCACCGTGAACGGGAGTTTCACCTGAGGCGTCTCGCCCACCACCCCCGTTACAACGATGTCCTGTAGGCGAAGCGCCGTCTGCTCCACGGAGAAGTCCGCCGTCGCCACCTGACCCGACGCCACCGTCACCGTCTGCGACAGCTCCCGGTAGCCGATCAGGCGAACCGTCACGGTCTGCTCGCCCGCCGGTACACCGTCCAACCGGTACGTGCCCTCCAGACCTGTCAGCCCACCGATCACCGTTCCCGCAACGAACACCTGCGCGCCGGCCACCGGGGCCAGCGACTCCGCGTCGGTCACCGTCCCCGAGATCGCTCCCTGAGCGAGCAGCGGGGCCGCGCCGATAAAGAGCCAGGCGCTCACTGCTGTAGCGGTCAGCGCGCTCGCGCGCCGCCGCCGCCCTGACAAGTGAAACAACATGGATCTCCCTCCTGTGGCAGTGGGATCCTCTACGACCCGAACCTGTTCGAGGGCCGAGCCCCCGCCCGACGCGGCCGGGTCATTTCACCGCGTCGAGACCAACCAAAAGAGCCTTCCGATCGTCGCTACCTGCGCGTCGTGTCGTGTCACTACTCCTTTACAACGATTGGCGGAACCGTTTTGCGACGTACCGGACGCCGCAACGTCGGATGCGCGGCCGCGGCGGACCGAAACCACGCTCTCCGCCACGCTCCGAAGCTCGACGATTCCACACGTGGGCGTGCGGCAGTCTGACGCACACCCGCAACTTCCCCGACGAACGGGACCGGTCAACATGAGAACCAACTTCGGCCCGTGCAAGACCCTTGAAGGGACCGCTGCGGGACCCCGTGCGCGGCCACTCGGGCTGTCGAAAGCCGGGGTCTCAGGGCCGGAGGGCGACCCGCGCGAAGGTTCGTTTGCCCCGCTGCACGAGGTACTCGCCTTCTCCCAGGCGGAAGTCGCCCTCCCGGATCACGCTCCCGTCCACCCGTACCGCTCCCTGGCGTATGAGGCGACCCGCCTCCGAGGAGGAGGCCGCGAGCCCCGAATCTCGAAGGACGTGGGCGATCCAGAGCGTCTCCCGATTCCCGAGCGAGAGCGACAAGGCAGGGACATCTTCCGGCACCTCCCGGCGCCGGTGCAGGCGGTCGAACGCTTCGCGTGCCTCGTCGGCCGCCGTCGTGCCGTGGTAGCGGGCCACGAGGTCGCCGGCCAGCCACCGCTTGGCAGCGAGCGGATCGGTCTCCGCCTGAGCGCGGCGGGTCGCGAGCGCCCTGCCGGAAGCGCTGGATACGATCACGAGCCACTCGTCGAGCAGCGTGTCCGGGATTGACATCACTCGCCCGAACGTCTCTCTCGCCTCCATCGCGATACCAACGTAGTTGCCGTAGCTCTTGGACATCTTCCTATGCCCGTCGGTCCCGCGCAGAAGCGGCATGATGAGGCACACCTGCGGCTCCTGGCCCGCGCGCTCCTGAAGCGTTCTCCCCAGCAGGAGGTTGAACCGCTGATCGGTGCCGCCGAGTTCGACGTCGGCCCGCAACGCGACGGAATCGTACGCCTGCATCATCGGATAGAGGAATTCGACGAGACTGATGGGACGCCCCTCCCGGTGGCGCGCGGCGAAGTCGTCGCGCTCGAGCATGCGGGCAACGGTGTACTGCGAGGTCAGCCGCAGGATGTCCGCCAGCGCGAGGCCGGCGAGCCATTCGCTGTTCTTCCGGATCTCGGTCGCCTCCGGATCGAGGATGCGAAACACCTGGTCCTCGTAGGTGGCCAGGTTCGACTCGATCTCTTCTTCGGACAGCATCGGCCGCGTCTCGTCCCTGCCGCTCGGGTCGCCCACGCGGGCCGTGAAGTCGCCCATCACGAAGACCACGCGGTGGCCGAGTTCCTGGAATGTCCGCAGCTTGTGGATCGACACACCGTGGCCGATGTGGAGATCGGGCCGGGTCGGATCGAACCCCTGTTTAATAAGGAGAGGCCGATCCTCTCGCGCCGAACGCTCGAGCTTGGCCACGAGTTCGTCTTCGGGGACGATGGACTCGGCCCCCGCCCGGATCCGGCGGATCTGTTCGTCTACGGGGAGAAACATCTGTGCCTGGTGTCGGTATATTCCCTATCGTCCCGTCGCGGGTCGCTCCCGCCGGGGGACGGCGTGACGATAGAATCGGACCATCGGCGGTTCGACGCGAGGGGTGAAGAGTGAACGGCCGGGAGAACGTAGGGGGGGAACGGGGATGATCCGTCGACGACGAGGCGCGGGCCGGTCGCGGGGCGCGAATGGGCGGACGTCCCGGAGGCGGACGTCCCGGACGCGGAGCCACGTGCGCCGGGCTCTGGTGCTCGCGGTTCTGGTCGGCGGCGGACTGGGGGGAGGCGTGGCGTGGCGCGGGTGGACGCACGTCTGCGACGAGTGTCCCTCCATCGCCCAGATCTACGCCTTCGAACCCAGGGAAGCGACGAAGCTCTTCGCGGCGAACGGATCGCTCCTCGCGGAACTCGCCATCGAACGGCGGACGCCCATCCGGATGGAGGGGCTTCCGCGCCATGTGTACAACGCCTTCATCGCCGTCGAGGACAAGCGTTTCTGGGGGCACGCGGGAGTGGATCTGCTGCGGACCACCCGGGCCTTCTTCGATTTCCTGATGAGGGGGTACGGGGCCGCGGGCGGCAGTTCGATCACACAGCAGCTCGCAGGCAACATGTTCGAGAGTTCCGTGAACCGGCGCGACATCAGCATCCGGAGGAAGCTGCGCGAGATGCGGGTCGCGATCGATCTCGAGCGCGCGTACAGCAAGTGGGAGATCCTCGAGGCCTACCTCAACCAGATCAATTTCGACGGGGTGTTCGGGGTCCAGGCCGCGGCGGAGCGCTACTTCGGAAAGACCGCTGCGCAGCTCAATCTGCCGGAGGCGGCGCTGCTCGCGGCGATCCCGCGGAATCCGGCGGGGTACAACCCGATCCGCCGCCCCGAGCGGGCCGTCGGACGGCGCAATCTCGTCCTTCAACTGATGGCCGCGCAGGGACTCGTGAGCGTCGAGGACGCCGAGGCGGCGAAGGCGTATCCTCTGGAACTCGCGCGGGGAGCCCGCATCGAGCAGGACGCGCCCTACTTCGTGGAATGGGTGCGGCAGCGGCTCTACGATCGATACGGCACCGACATCTACGAGAAGGGGTTCCGCGTCTACACGACGCTCGACCCGGATCTCCAGGCGGTCGCGGATTCCGCGCTTCTCGCCCAGCTGGAGTGGGTGGACCGCCACCCGGCCTATTCCGGCGTCACCTTCGAGGAGGTGCGGGCGTGGCCGCCCGACAGCCTGTATCAGGTGAGCCGCGGAGGCGCGGAGATGCCGTACGTGCAGGGGATGTTCATCGCGCTGGATGCGGCGACCGGCGACGTGCGGGCGATGGTGGGCGGGCGCGATTTCGGCGACTCCGAGTTCAACCGCGCGACCCAGGCCATCCGGCAGCCGGGTTCCGTGTTCAAGCCGTTCGTCTTCGCGACGGCGATCGCGGCCGGCATCCCGGCATCGGAGATCATCTACGACCAGCCGTACTACCTCGAGAATGTCGGCGGCGATCCATACGCACCCCGCAACTTCGACAACGACTTCAAGGGCCCGCTGACGCTGCGGCGGGCGCTGGCCCGGTCGATCAACATCGTGGCGGTCAAGCTGGGGCAGCGCGTCGGCGAGGAGTCGTTCGCGCAGATGGCCGAGCGCATGGGCATCTCATCGAATGTCCCGCGGGTGCCGTCGGCCGCGATCGGCTCGATGGACGTTCGTCCGATCGAGATCGCCAGCGCCTACAGCACCTTCGCGAATCTCGGCGTCCGGGTCTCTCCCCGGTCGATTCTCCGCGTGGAGAGCAAGGACGGCCGCGTGCTCTGGGAGAGCCGGGTCCAGCGTGAGCGGGTACTGGAGCCGGACATCGCCTGGATCGCCCAGTCCATGCTGCGTGATGCGGTGGACCGGGGGACCGGGACGCTGGCGGTGAGGTCTCGCTATGCAATTCCCTTCTCCGTTCCGGTGGCGGGCAAGACGGGAACGACGAACGATGCGACCAACACCTGGTTCGTCGGATTCACGCCGGACCTCGTGACGACGACGTGGATCGGGCTCGACCGGCCGCGCCGCATCTACAACGGCGCCACGGGCGGAGGCACGGCGGCGCCGGTCGGAGCCGCAGTGCTCGCACACTACTACGAGACGCGCGAACACCCCGACCCGTGGGAACGGCCGCCCGGCCTCATCGAGCGGATCGTGGACGAGACCACGGGGTTGCTGTCCACGCGCTGGTGCCCGGTGGAAGCCAGTTATGTCGAGATCTACCTCGAGGGGACGGAACCGACCGAGACGTGCGACGAGCACGGTCCGTGGAGCGGGCACGCCCCCGGCCGGGGAGACTTCGCGCGACGCTAGCCGTTCAGGCGATCCGCTCCAGGATCAGCGGTTGCTGCGCGGCCGGTTCTGGAGAGACCCGGATCGCGTCCCTGAGGCGGTGGGCGGCCGTCGCGGCGCCCGCCGCGCCCGCCGCGTGTACGGTGACGAGAGGCTCGCCTTCGGAAACTCTGTCGCCGGCGTGGCGGTGAAACTCGAACCCCACCCTCGGATCGACCGCATCCTCGACGCGCCGGCGACCGGCTCCGAGCTCCACCGAGGCGACGCCCACCCTGCGAGCGTGGATGTCGAGCCAGCCGGAGCCGGGGGATCGGAAGGGTTCGCGGATCGGAGCCGTGGGGAGGCGCCCGGGGTCGTCGGCTACCCTCGGATCCCCTCCCTGAATCTCGATGAGCCGCACGAAGCGCTCGAGCGCGGCCCCGCCATCCAGGATCGCGCCGAGTTCCGCCGCAGCCTGTTCGGCGTCGGGGGCGCGACCGACGGAGACGAGCAACTCGGCGCTCAGCGCGAGAGTGACGTCGCGCAGATCCGCGGGACCTCCGCCTCTCAACGTCTCCATCGCCTCGCGCACCTCCAGCGCGTTGCCGACGGTGCGACCCAGGGGGGCGTTCATTGCGGTGAGGAGCGCGCTCGTCCGTACCCCCTCGGCGGCCGCGAGGTCGACCATGGTCCGCGCCAACCCACGCGCCTGCTCGCGGTCGGTCATGAAGGCGCCACGCCCGCACTTTACGTCGAGCACGAGCGCCCCGATCCCTTCCGCCACCTTCTTGGAAATGATCGAGGCCGCGATCAGGGGCGGGGAGGGCACGGTCCCCGTCACGTCCCGGAGGGCGTAGAGACGTCCGTCGAGCGGCGCGATCTCCTTCGTCTGGCCGATCATCGCGCACCCGACCTCGTCGAGAATGGCCCGGAACCGTCCCAGATCCACGGACACGTCGAAGCCGGGGATCGCCTCGAGCTTGTCCAGCGTCCCTCCGGTATGCCCGAGACCGCGACCCGACATCATGGGGACGCGAAGTCCGGCCTCGGCCAGGAGAGGCGCCAGGACGAGCGAGACCTTGTCGCCGACGCCGCCGGTGGAGTGCTTGTCGACTGCCGGCGGACCGTCGTCCTCGAACCGCAGCCGCTCCCCGGAGTCGAGGATCTCCCGCAGGAGCACGGAAAGCTCGGTGGGATCCAGCCCGCGGATGAAAGCGGCCATGAGGAAGGCGGACATCTGATACTCGGCGACGTCTCCCTCAAGATATGCGCGCAGGAAGGCCGCGAGTTCGGCGGACGAGAGCCGCCCGCCGTCCCGCTTTCTCTCGATGAGCCGGGTGGGGAGCATGGGGCGCCAACCTTGTCCGGCCCCGGCGCCCTGTCTAGCTTTTTTGGCGATGATCACCCCCACGCAGGTCCCTTCCGCCATCCTGCCGAGGTCGGTCCTCGCGGATCTCTTTCACCGTTGCGCGAGTCTGGGCGACGCCGGTATCGCGGCGTTGAACGAGGCAGGGGACCGTACCGGAGCGGCGGCCGTCGCCCTGCTCGGCGACTCGCCGGACGCGCTTCCCGCAGCGGAGTTCTGGGCCTTCCTCGACGAGATCCTCCGGAAGGCGGGCCTCGGATCGATATCGTTCAAGCCCGGGGGAGGAGCATCCGCCGCCATCGCCTGGCGTGACCCGGCGGAGGCCACGGCCGCAGGGAACGTCCGCTGCCACTTTTCGGCGGCGCTGTTGCGCGGCGTTCTCAGCCGCGTGGCGGACCGCGCGGTGGAGGTCGCCGAGGTGCAATCCGGCGGCGGCACGGAGCCATGGTGGTTCGTGTTCGGCTCCGCGGAGACGATCGAACGACTGCGGGCCGGCGGTCAATCGCGGGCCGGGGACCAGGCGCACTGAGCATGCCCCGCGGTCGTTTGATGGCGCTCGACTACGGCCGGCGTCGCATCGGGGTGGCCGTCACGGATCCGACACGGACGATCGCGGCGCCCCACGGCGTGGTGGAGAGGTCCAACCGACGGGCTCCGGGCACCGCGATCCCGGGTGGGTTGACCGAACTCGTGGCGGAAATGGATCCGTCCGCCATCCTCGTGGGTATTCCGTTCTCGATGGATGGAACCGCGGGCGAGATGGCTGAAGAGGCGCGGGCCTTCGCCCGGGCTTTGGAGGATGCGACGGGAGTACGAACGATCGAGTGGGATGAGCGGCTGTCGACCGCCCGGGCGGAACGGGAGATCCTCAGCATGGATCCGCCTCGAGGCCGACGGCGGCGGAAGGGCCGGACGGACGAAATGGCCGCGGCACTGATGCTCGCCGCTTACCTGCGCAGCGCCCCTGCCGGTGCCGGCGTCCCCCGCGGCTCATGAAACGCCGGTCGAAGGGGATGGGTATTCGCCTGTTGCTCGCGGCTCTCGGCGCCATGGCGCCCGTCGCATACGGGTTCTTCTCCGTCGAGTTCCGGGGCCGCGGCGTTCCCGATGGGTCGGTGGTCGAGGTTCTCGTCCCGGATGGCGCCGCGTCGCTCGAGGTCGCCGGCGTGCTCCGGGCGCAGGAGCTGATCTTCCATCCCCGCATCTTCGACGCGTACGTGCGCCTCAAGGGTCAGGGGCGGCAGCTGAAGGCTGGCCGGTACGAGATTCCGCGCGGCGCCTCGTACACCTACCTGCTCGAGGTGCTCCGAACCGGAGCCGTCGCTACGACGCCACTCACGATCCCGGAGGGTCTTCGGGTCCCGCAGGTCGCGGAACGCCTGGCCGAGTACGTCGGCGATTCGACCGCGACCGTCCTCGCCTACCTGACGAACCCGAAGCGGGTCGGAGAGCTGGGCGTGCCGGGCCCCACACTGGAAGGGTATCTGTTCCCGGAGACGTATCGATTCGCCGATGGTGTCGGACTCCCGGTCATCGTCCAGGCGATCGTCGGACGGTACAGGGATTTCTGGGGGATCGAGGAGCGCGCTCAAGCTGCCGTGCTCGGCCTCGATGAACGAGAGATCGTGACGCTCGCGAGCATTGTCGAGAAGGAAGTCCGGTGGGACGACGAGCGTTCGGTGGTCGCGGGGGTCTACTGGAACCGCCTTCAGCGCGACATGCTGCTGCAGGCGGACCCCACGGTGCAGTACGCCCTCGGCGAGCCGCGCGCGCGCCTGCTCTACCGCGACATCGACTCCGTCGCCGATCACCCCTACAACACCTACACGCAGCAGGGACTGCCGCCCGGGCCCATCGCTTCGCCGGGCGCGGCCTCGCTGCACGCCGCCCTCCGGCCCGCCGACCACGAGTACATCTTCTTTGTGGCACGAAACGACGGCTCGCACGAATTCACCAGGACTCTGCGCGAGCACAACAACGCGATAAACCGGATACGCCTCGACCGCGAGCCGGCGGAACGGTAGGACGAGAAGGATCATGCCCGGCTCGCCCACGTCGGATGGCTGGCCTCTGATGGTGATCACGCACCCGCGGCCCGCCTGCGGCCAGCCGCTCGAGCGGGTCGTGGCCGAATGCGTGCACGCCGGGGCGCCGGCGATCCAACTCCGGGACAAGACCGCGGACAGCCGGGCGCTCGCCACGACCGCCGCGAGGCTCCGCGCGATCACGGAGTCCGCGGGCTCCACCCTGATCATGAACGATCGTCTCGATGTCGCGCTCGCCACCGGCGCGGACGGCGTCCATCTCGGTCCCGACGATCTCACCGTACCGGCGGCCCGTGACATCGCGCCGCCGGACTTCATCATCGGCTATTCCACCGATGATCCCGAGGAGGCTCGTCGCGCCGCGGCTGCAGGGGCGGATTATCTGGGCGTCGGAGCCGTATTCGGCACGCACTCCAAGCCCGGCCTCGCCAACGAAGCCATCGGCCCCGACCGAGTCCGGCTCGTCCGGGAGGCCAGCGGTCTCCCCTGTCTCGGAATCGGGGGCATCACGCTGCAAAACGCCCCCGAGGTACTCGAGATCGACGCCGGTATCGCGGTTCTCTCCACGGTGATGTCCGCATCGGACCCGGGTGCCGTCGTACGGAGGTTGCTGCGTATCGCCCGGGGAGGAGGAGGGTGTCGCCGGTAGCTTGCTGGTGAACGCCGCGGCCGTGCCGACCGGCCGGGGCGGATCCCGTCGCGCGGCGGCCCGGACGCAAAGGGGCCGAGTTCGCAGGCGTTCAAGGCTGGCGCTACCGGCGACACCCTCCCCCCCCCCCGCCCCCCCCCGTGGGGGGGATTTGCAAACGGAGCGG
>VXMR01000061.1 GCA_009841005.1 Gemmatimonadales bacterium | reverse complement strand
GGTCGGGGCCGGCCGGCGCCTCGCCGCAATACCAAACGAGGCATACGCAGATCAGCGATAACGCGACGCTCGCCGACGATGTGCGCCGACCAAAGTTCCCTTCGCTCGATCTACTCATGCGCTCGTGTACCTCTCGCTACCCTCCCCGAGAGAGGTGCGGGAGAATCGAGACTACCGCGTTTCGCGCGCGCGCCCCCCCCAAAGAGTATGGAGAGATTTCGCGATCGTTCGTATCGTATTCGGTCGCGAAAGACCGCGCCAACGGCCCCGCGCAACGCGGTCAGGCGCCTTGTGTTCGGGGCCCGCGATCAGGCCCCGTCTTCGAAGTGGAGCGTCAGGCTCCGGGGAGGCGGTAGGAGACGCCTCGGGCGACGGCCTCGTCGACGGTTTCGGGGTCGATGAGCACCGTCACCGAGACGGTCAGGGCCCCGGCGGCGGCGATGTTCAGCGAGAGCGTCGTGGCGGCGGTCGCGTCGGGAAGATCCGCGATCAGAAGGAGATCGTCGTCGCCGAAGGCGTAGTAGAAGCCATCGAGGGTGCCACCCGCGCTTTCGACCGTCTGTCTCAGCGCTTCGCGGCGTCCGGTACCGCCCTCGGCGATCAGACCCTTGAGGCCGGATCGTGTGTAACTCGTGCGGAACATGTACTTGGCCATGGTTCTCCGTATCCGTTTTTTATGGTTTGGGGTGGTTCTCGGTCGGTCAGCAGGTCAGGCAGTTGTCGTTGTTGTGCGAGCCCAGGCTCTCGAGGAGCGCGACGGTCTCCGGGAAGGGCGAGACGCGCTGCACCGGGCCGTTCGCCATGTCGGCCGTCGTCTGGCCGCGGCGGCTGACGACGGTGACGTCGCCCCCCACTTCGACGAGATAGAGGATCATCTCGTTGTCGCCGCGCGAGGCCGCGTTGTGCAGCGCCGTGTAGCCGTTGTGGTCGCGGACGTTCACGTCCGCGCCGAGTTCCTCTACGAGGTACTTCACGGCAGGTATCCAGCCTTCAGGCGTATGGCGGTGCGCGTTGCCCGCGAACCCCTCGCCGTACCCGACGCCGGAGGCCGCGTGGATCGGCATTACGCCCGGTCCGCCCGGGGGCACGGGCGGCAGCCCCGAGGCGTCCGGCGCGTTCGCCCGCGCCCGGTCCGCCGCTTCGGCGGCCTCGATCAGCTTGGCCCTCACGTCTTCCGTGAGGTTGTCGAGATCCTTGTCGGGGTACTCCTTCTGCTCATCCTCCGGCAACTGCTCGCGAATGTCCTGGAGCAGCTTGAGGCGCTCCTCCTGCGGGAGTTCGGCGTAGGAGGAGTCGCGCAACGCGTTCAGCGCCTGTTGCCGCAGGAATTCGTCCGGGGAGAGACGCTGGCGCCGGGGGGGCGCCTTGGTCGGAATGTTCGGGTCGGCCCCGTACTCGACGAGGAGCTTCATCGCCTCGACATCCGTCGCGTAGGCGGCACGCCAGAAGGCGGTGGCGCCGTTCGTGTCGACGAGACCGCAGTTCCGATTGCCGCAGCCGGTGTAGACCATGTACCACGGATGCCGCGTGATCCGGTGGTTGGGGTCCGCGCCCGCATCGAGCAGCGCGCGTGCCACTTCCAGGTAGTTCGCGCTCTGGAGCGGGCGCTCCTGCGGTTGCGGGAACCGCGTGCGCGGCTGCCAGCGGGCGTTGATGACGGCCCACAGCGGCGAGACACCGTTGAGTTCGGCGGCGATGTTCGGGTCCGCACCCCGCTCGAGGAGCATGAGCACGAGGTCGAACTGGCCGTTGATCGCGGCCATCACGAGCGGGCTCGTCCCGTCCGCCGCGCTCACCACGTCGATGTCCGCTCCTCCGTCGAGGAGGGCGACGGTCGACTCCACGTACCCCTGCCGCACCGCGTGCAGGAGCGGCGTGAGGCCGCCGATCTTCTCGACCGGGGGCAGGAAGAGACGGCTGAAGTCGCTCTCGTCCTCTTCTTCCTCCTCCTCCTCGGGGAGGCCTTCGGCATACGCCTCGCGGCCTGCCCGCACGGCGGCCTGAAGCTCGCCGGGCGTCGGGGTGCGCGCCTCATCTCCCTCTCCGGTGAAGGCCTCGAGCACCTCCGTCTCACGCTGCCGCGCCAGGCGGTCCAGCTTTTCCTGCTCGATGATATCGATGACGAGCGACGTGACGTCGGGGTCCGCGCCGCCCTCCAGGAGCGCGCGGATCGCGTCGGCCCGGTTTCCGGCCGCGGCGAACGTGAGCGGCGTCTGGCCCCACTCCGTCTCGACCGCGTCGGGATCCGCGCCCGCGTCGAGCAGCACCCGGATCGCGTCGGGGTCGCCGGACGCCGCGGCGAGATGGAGCGGCGTGGCGCCGCTGTTCGCGGTCAGGGCCATCGCGTCCGAACCCGCCGCGACCAAGCTGCCGAGAATCTCCGCCGAGCCCCGGCGCGCCGCGAGGTGGAGCGGCGTGTACTGCCCGATCCGCGTGACGGCCGCCACGTCGGCCCCGGCGTAGATGAGCATGTCGGCGAGTTCCGCGTCGCCCCTGTCGGCGGCCCAGTGCAGGGCGGTCATGCCGTCCCCCTGCGCCGCGTTGACGTCGAGCCCCTGCCGCAGGAGTTCGCGCACCGTCTCGACTTCGCCGCGCATGGCGGCGTCGGCGACGGGCGAATCGGGCGGCGAATGGGGCGGCGTCCCCGCCGAGACGAGGACGGCCGCGCAGAGGACCGCGAAGGCGTGCCGGAGCCTGCCCGCCCGCACGTTCAGGTCCCCGCGTCCGTCGCGACCGGGTCGGCCTGGTTGAGCGACATCGGGCCGGTACTGTCGCCGAACTCGTGCATGTCGTCGACGCCGAGGCCGTGCAGGACGGACAGCATGGCGTTCGCCATCGGCGTCCCGTCGGGCGCCTTGATGTGCAGGTCGCCCTCGAGCATCCCGTTGCCGTGTCCGAGCAGGAAGAGCGGCGCCCGGCGGTGGTTGTGCAGGTTCGCATCGGCCATCGGCGACCCCCACAGCACCACGCTCTGGTCGAGCAGGCTCGACTCGCCGTGCATCGTGTTCTTCAGCTTGTCGATCAGGTACGGGAGCTGACCCACGCGGAACTGGTTGATCCTGTTGAACTCCAGCACCGCCTCCTCCCGGTTCCCGTGGTGGGAGGCCGGGTGGAAGGGCCGGTCCGACTCGCTGTCGGGGAAGACCCGGTTCTGCGCGTCGCGCCCCGTCTTGAAGGAGATCACGCGCGTCATGTCGGTCTCGAGGGCGAGCACCTGGATGTCGAACAGCATCTGCATGTGCTCGGTGAACGAATCCGGCACGCCGGCCGGCGCCTCCGGCAGGGCACGCTCCTCGCCGCTTGAGTTCCGCCCCTCGACCATCTGAATCCGGCGCTCGAGTTCGCGGACGTTCGTCAGGTACTGGTCCATGCGGCGCGCGTCTTCCGCGCCGAGGGTGCGCTGCACGGAGGAGACCTCGCCCGAGATCCAGTCGAGGATGCTGCGCCGCGTGGCCCGCCGCGCTGCCCGCTCCGCCTCGGTACCGCCGGCGCCGAACAGGAGGTCGAAGGCGACCCGCGGATCGCGGATCATGGGCAGCGGTTCCGTCGGCGACGCCCAACTCAGCGAGTCGGTGTACGCGCACGAGTAGTTGTACGTGCAGCCGCCCGCCTGGTCGAGGTTCTCGATGCAGAACTGCATCGACGGCATCGGCGTCTCCTGGCCGAAGCGCTGCGCATAGATCTGATCCATCGAGGTTCCGCAGAAGATGTCGGACCCCTGCGTCTGCTTCGGGTGCGCCTGCGTGAGGAACACGGCGCTCGACCGGAAGTGGTCCCCGCCGATCTCGGGCGGCGTGAACGCCTCGGCGTTCCGCACATCCGTGTTGCTGATGATCGTCAGGTGCTCGCGGTACGGCCGCAGCGAGACGAGCGCGCTGTCATCGATGATCTCGAAGTCGCGTCCCGCCTTCTCCGGCGCGAAGAGAAACTTCGTCGCGCCGTGCTCGCGGTTGCACCCCGCGAGGCCGTGCACCTCCTCGATCGCGATGAGCCGGGTCCCCGTCCCCTCGGTCAGGCTCTTCGCGCTCGTCGATCCCCACAGACGGCCCGCCGGGACCATCGCATCGAGGAACGGCAGGGCGAGCGTGGCCCCGACCCCACGAATGAAGGTCCTGCGAGGCAGGTGCTGTCCGGTGATGAATTCCATGTTCTCCCTCTCGGAACGTCGGACCGTCGCCCGTCCGCACGGGCCGTCTAGCGGCGGTCTTCGGAAACCTCCTCGGAAACTTCCTCTTCTACCGCCGTCGCGGGCATGGCCCGCTTCATCCTGAAGGCGTCGCCGTTCACAACGCCCATGATCAGCGACGAAAGCTTGTAGTCGTCCTCTTCCGCATCCTCCACGACCGACCGGATCCAGGGCTGGTCGTAGTACTCCACGCGGCGGCCGAGCGCGTACGCGGCCAGGTTCTCCGTGAAGTTCCGGAGCAGCGGCAGCGGGCGCGTGAGGAGCGCATCGACGAGTTCAGGCGGCGTCTGAACCGCCGTCCCATCGTAGAAATCGCCACGCGTGTCGAGCGGCATCCCGTTCTCCCGCAGGCGCCACTTCCCGGTCACGTCGAAGTTGTCCAGCGCGAGGCCGATCGGGTCCATGAACCGGTGGCAGGAGCGACACGCCGGACTCGCCCGGTGCATCTCCATCCGCTCGCGCGTCGTGAGCAGCCGTCCGTCCATCGACTCTTCCGTCTCATCCAGGTCCGGCACCCCCGGCGGGGGCGGCGGGGGCGGCGTCCCCAGCAGGACCTCCATCACCCACTTGCCCCGCAGCACCGGCGATGTGCGGTTGGCCAGCGAGGTTAGGACGAGGACGCTGCCGTGGCCCAGGATCCCGACGCGCTCGTCGCCGGGATAACTCACGCGCTGGAAGTCGCGCCCGGCCACACCGTCGAACCCGTAGTGATGGGCCAGGCGTTCGTTCACGAACGTGTAGTCCGCCCGGAAGAAATCGAGCACGCTCCGGTCCTCGCGGATGAGGCTCTGGAAGAGGAGTTCGGTCTCCCGCTTCATGGCGTCCGCGAGGTTCTCGTCGAAGTTCGGGAAGAAGTTGGGGTCCGGGCGGACCTTGTACAGATCCTGCAGCCGCAGCCACTGGGACACGAAGCGCGAACTCAGTGCCTCGGAGCGGGGGTCGGCGAGCATGCGGCGCGCCTGCCGCTCCAGTTCGCCGGTATCGGACAGCCGCCCTTCGACCGCCGCAGTCCGCAGTTCCTCGTCGGGCGGAAGGCCCCAGAGGAAGAACGAGAGCCGCGACGCGAGATCGATGTCCTCCAGCGCGTAGGCCTCTCCGCTCCTGACGCCTTCGGGCTCGCGCTCGAGCCGGAGGACGAAGAAGGGGCTCGCGAGGATGGCCTCGAGAGCCATGCGCACGCCGACCTCGAACCCGCCCTGCTCGATGCCCATGTCGTAGAACGTCATCAGGCCGTCGACCTCGCTCGGTTCGAGCGGGCGGCGGTAGGCGCTGCGCGCCAGGTCGGTCAGGATGCCGCGGGCGCAGGGCCGCTCCTCGTCCGACGACGTGGGACGGCAGGTGAAGATGCGCTTGCGGATCGGCGACTCCGACACGCCGGTCGGGTTGTACGGCCCGCCGACGATTAGATCCTGCAGGTGCGGCAGCGTCGTGACGCCGCCCCCGCCCGAACCGCCGCCGGCGTTGGACCACGCGTGCGGCCGGATCAGATCCTCGTACGGCCCCTCCTGCTTCCGGATGAAGGCGGCGGACACGCGGTGCTGGCCGGCGCGGACGAAGACCGGTTCCGAGCCGACGGGCGTGAAGCCGCGGTCATCCGCCCCACCGCCGCGCCGCGTGTAGTGGAGGAGCGCGACCCGCTCGCCGTCGATCGAGATGTCGACGTCCTCCATGCGGGAGTTCGCGCCGGAGGTGAAGACGAGCGAGAAGGTGTATTCGCCATCGGCCGGGAACGTGTGCTCCACGACCATCCCGCCGCGCGTCCCGAATGGGGCCCCTTCCACGTGGTCCCACGGGTGCTGCGAGACGTACTGGGAGTTCTTGTACGTCGTATTGACGGCGGGAGCGTTGCGGTCGCCCACCGCCATGCGGCTGATCTCCGCCGCCCCGTTCAAGTAGGCGTCGAGGAGCGTCGGCGAGAGCGCCTGTACGTCCGCGATGTTGTCGAAGTTGGCGCTCATCTGGTCGTTGGGGAGCCACTTCCCGGCGTCGACCTCGAGGCCCAGCAGGTCGCGGATCGCCCGCTCGTACTCGGGGCGGTTGAGCCGCTGGAAGGTGCGGCCGCCCGGGTTCGGGTCCAGGGCCGCCGCGTCGTCGACGATGGTCTCGAGCGTCTCGACGAGTTCGAGGAGTTCCTCTTCCGCCGGACGGCGCACCCCGGGCGGCGGCATCATGCCGGCGCGCAGCTTGCGGATCATCTTTTCGGCGGTCTCGGCCTCTTCGTCCGCGGCGTCCACATCGAACGGTTCGAGGTCGAGGTTGCCCGCAAACCGGCGACTGTTGTGGCAGTTGGTGCAGACGCCCTGGACGATGTCGTTCGGCCCCGCCATGACGGGGGCGGCCGTCGCCGGAGACGGGGACGGGGCGGGCGTGTGGACGAACTCGGCGACCGAACCGACGCCGGGCTGGCCGGCGGCCCCCTCCACGGCCGCGGCGGACGCGACCCGGCCTTCCTGCGCCGAGAGGCTCGCGGGGACCGCGAGAACCAGCGCCAGGGCCGCGCCGACCGTGCGGATCGCCATCATTCTGTACGCTTCCTGTCCGGGCATTGAAACCGCTTTTTTCAACCGGTTCGCACTCGGCGCATTAAAAGATGTATCCGCATAACACGCTAAGCACGGAACCCGCTGTGTGGCAAGCGGCGGGAGCCCATTCAGGAGTCTCGCCAGCGCACCGATTCGGGGGTGATCTCGTCCACGGTTCGGGCGCCCAGGAGCGCCATCGTGCGCCGGAATCCGTCGTCGAACCACTTGAGGACGAGGTCCACGCCCCGCTCGCCGCCGGCTCCCAGCGCGTAGAAGTAGGCGCGGCCCGCCAGACAGGCCCTCGCCCCGAGCGCGACGGCCTTCGCGATGTCGCTGCCGCGGCGGACCCCGCCGTCGATGAAAACATCGAGCCGGTCCCCGACCGAATCCGCGACCGGCTGCAGCAACTCCAGCGTCGGGGGCGCATCGTCGAGTTGTCGTCCGCCGTGGTTCGAGATCACGATCCCCTCGACGCCCGCCTCCGCCGCCAAGGCAGCGTCTTCGACCGTCTGGATACCCTTGATGACGATGGGACCATCCCAGATCGAGCGCAGCCAGTCGACATCATCCCAGGCCAGCTTCGGATCGAATTGCCGGTTCACGTATTGTGCGAGACCCATGGCGTCGACGCCCCCCGCCCCGCCCGCCGTGTCCCGGCTCACGGCGCTCGAGAAGACGATCGGTTCGGAGGTGAGGAAGTCCCACGTCCAGCCGGGTTTCCGGATCCCGTCGACGACCGTGTCGAGGCCGAGCTGCGGGGGGAGCGTGAACCCAAGCCGGACATCGCGCTCGCGCCGCCCGAGCACCGCGACATCGACCGTGAGCAGGAGCGCCTCGTAGCCGGACTCGCGGGCCCGCTCGACGAGTTCCGCGACCAGGCCGCGGTCCTTCCACACGTAGACCTGGAACCAGCGGGGACCGGAACTGACGGCGGCCACCTCTTCGATCGAGCGGGTGCCGAGGGTCGAGAGGCTGTAGGTGAGCCCCGCGCGCGCCGCGGCCCGGGCCACGGCGAGTTCGCCCTCCGAATCCGCGATGCGGCTGAACCCGGTGGGGGCGAGGATGAGCGGCAGCGGGTGGCGCCGGCCGAGGACCGTCACACCGGGATCCACGTTCGTCACATCCCGCAGGACGCGGGGCCGGAACTCCAGCCGGTGGAAGGCGTTGCAGTTCCGCGCCTGGGTGCGTTCGTCCTCCGCCGCGCCGTCGATGTAGCCGAACACTCCGCGCGGGAGCCGGCGCCGGGCGACCTCCCGAAGATCCTCGACGCTTGCGCAGCGGCCCAGCCGGCGCGCGACGGGGTTTAACTCGAGCTTCCTGAAGCGGACGACGGAGCGCAGCGTCCTCAGCACCGAGACCTCCGAAACTCCGAACGCTGCGGCAAAGAGCGTCCCGCCGGCGAAGCCGAGGATCGCGAGCACGGGGGGCCAGATGTCCACGAGGGACGCCATGGGGAGCCCCCTGGGCAGCGTGTCGGCGAGGACTTCGATCAGCGCGCCGACGAGGGCCCCGGCCAGCGCCCAGATCAGGGCGACCCGGGCGATCCCGCGGATGTGTCTGCGCCTCTTCGTCATGTCTGCCTCCCGACATGGGCCTCGGCTTCGATCTCGACCCGGTATCCTGACCCGATGAGACCCGCCTGGACCAGCGTGTTGGCGGGGCGGATGCCGCCGAAGCGTTGACCGTGCGCCCGGGCCACGGGCTCCCAGTCCGCCAGTTCCGGCACGAAGATCCGGGTCCGGACCACGTCCTCGAGGCGTCCTCCCAGCGCTTCGATCGCCCCCTCGATCTTGTCGATGATGAAGTGGGTCTGCGAGGCGGGGTCGTCCCCACCGACCAGGCGGTCCCCGTGCGTGGCCGTCGTCCCGGAGACCGCGATGCGGTCGCCCGTCCGTACCGCCCGGCTGTAGCCGGCGAGATCCTCCCACACCGTGCCGGAATCCACCCGCATACGGCCGCCGCTCCCGGTGCGGACGGGATACGGCGACGGAAGCTCGTCCAGGTGATGGCTGAGGTCGCCCGCCGCGGTCAGATAGGGCGGTCGCCGATATTCATCCCCGCAGTCTCCGGGAATGGGATCCAGCGGTCTGCTCGCTGCCGCCAGCGTTTTTCGGTCTGCGGCGTCGAGCTTCAGCGACGAGAGCTGCAGGTTGTCGGCGATGTGCTCGCGGCGCCCCAGCCGCGCGCCGATGATCACCCCCGCCACCGCGGGCCGGTCGAGGATGGCGCGCGCCGCGACGTTCGCCATCGAGACGCCGTGCTTCATCGCCACCGCCCGGACCGCCGCGAGCAGCACCTGCAGGCGGCCCCAGCCGCCCGCCGCCTCGACGAAGCGGTGGTACTTCATCTCGGACCACGTCTTCACGCCGTCCGGCCCCGGGTCCTCCACATCGAGCCAGCGCCCGGTGAGCAGGCCGCCCGCCAGCGTTCCGTAGGCGAGGAGCTGGACGCCGTGCCGGAGACAGACCTCCGTCATCGCGCCGGCGGCGCGTCCGTCGAGGAGGGAGTACGAGACCTGGTTCGAGGCCACGTCGATGCCCGTGTGGCACGCCATGTCGAGGTGGACGGCGTCGAAGTTGGTGAGGCCGAGGTGCCGGATCAGGCCTTCGTCCTTCAGTTCCTGGAGCGCGAACAGGCGGTCGAGCCAACTTGGATCCGCGTAGCGCCAGGCGTGGAACTGAAGGAGGTCGATCGCGTCCGCACGGAGCCGGTCGAGAGACCGCTCCACGGCTTCGCGCACGGTCGCGGGCGTGTGCGGACCGGGCGCGGGCGTCCACTTGGTGAGGAGCTGCATGTCTCCGTCGCGATGCGGGGCCCGGGACGCACACGCACCGGCGATCTCCTCGGCCGAACCGTAGTGGTCCGCCATGTCGAACGTCGTGAAGCCGGCCGCCGTGTAGGCGTCCATCGCGGCCGCGGCGGCCTCGACGTCGGTCGGACCCTCGCGTTCCAGGTCGGCGACCTGCCACAGTCCGGTCAGCACCCGCGAGATCTCCAGGCCGGGAGCCAGTTCCCGGCGCTCCGGCCTACTCAGGAGGCAACTCGCGGAAGAGGCGGTCGATGTCCGCGCCGGAGGCCCGCAGCGTTCGCATCCTCCGGATGTAGATGAGCGATCCCAGCGCCATGACGACGGTCCAGAGCAGCGTGGAGCTGAAGTACCACGCCGCGAAGCCCTCCGCGAGGTCCTTCCACGTGTGCGTCACGAGAAACGTCCCCAGCAGCACGATTCCCGCCACGCACACGAACGTTCGCACGGCCGGGCCGCGCAGCACGCGGAAGTTCGCGGCGATCTCGGGGTTCCGCCGCGGGAGAACGAGCACGGAGACGCACATGAGGAGGAAGTTGACGAGCATCGACGTAACCATGATGTCGACGCCGAGGAAGAAGTCCCCCGCCCATTCGCTGCCGACGATCGCGACGGAGGCCAGCGCGGTCGAGAGAAGGATCGCGGCGTGCGGCGTGCGGTGCGTCGGGTGTACCCGGGCGAGGCCCGACGGAAAGATCCCGTCCTCGGCCCACGCGAAGACGAGGCGCGAGACGGAGAGGATCATCGCCGGCAGGTCGTTGATGAGGGCGATCGCGGCGCCCGCCACGATGAGGACCGTCCACCACGGCGGGAGCACGTAGCCGAGGAGTCCGGGGGCCGTGAGATCCTGTTCCTGCGCCCGCGCCCACACGAACTCCCACGGGACCGTGTGATAGACGGCGGCCGTGAAGAGCAGGTAGTAGGCGCCCACGATGAAGACCGCGAGGCCGATCGCGAGGGGGAGCGCGCGGTTGGGATTCCGTGCCTCGCCGCCCGCCTGCGCGATCGCGTCGAAGCCGACGAAGCTGGCGAAGAGGAGGGCGGAAGCGGCGAGAAAGCCGGCCGGGTCGAGCGGCGGGGGCGCGGCCGCCGGCACCTCCACGCCTTCTCTCGCGAGCAGCGCCGCGGCGAAGTCGCCCTGGTCGAACGAGAATCCGGCCACGATGACGATCGCGCCGAGCGCGAACATGACGACCATGAGCGGCAGCACGGTGCGTTCGTAGGCCCTGAGGCCGCGCAGGTTCACCCACGCGAACGTCCACAGCATCGCGAGGGCCAGCCCCACCCGGACCGGGCCCGTGTCGAGCGCGCCGGCCACCCCCTCCATGCCGAGGGCGCCCGCGATGTCCCGCAGGAACGGGACGATGAGATAGGAGACGACCCCGATGACGATGGAGAGGCCGAACCACTGCGAGAAGCTCGCCACGAAGCCCCAGTACGGACCGAGCGCCCGACTCGCGAAGACGTAGCTCCCGCCGGCGCGCGGCATGGCGGAAGCGAGGATCGCGTAGGCGAGCCCCGCGATGACGGCCGGCAAGGCGCCGAACGCGAACGCCGGCAGTACGTTCTCCGCGATCCCCGGCACGTTCCGCTGGATCATGACGGGAACCACGTTGATCCCCGCGCCCAGCATCGAGCAGATTCCCGTTGCCGCCAGCCCCCACAGTCCGAGTTGGCGCGCGAGTCCCGTTCCGCCGGCCCCCGGGGCCCCCGCGCCTCCGTCCAGCGTCGTCAGACTTCCTCCCCCGCGAGGAACATCCACGTCTCGACGGCGGTGTCCGGGTTGAGCGACATGCTCTCGATCCCCTCCTCCACGAGCCAGCGCGCCAGATCGGGGTGGTCCGACGGTCCCTGCCCGCAGATGCCGATGTACTTGCCCGCCGTCGCGCAGGCGCGGATCGCCATCGAGAGCGTCGCCTTCACCGCCGCGTCGCGCTCGTCGAAGATGTCGGCGATGAGCCCGGAGTCGCGGTCGAGGCCGAGGGTGAGCTGCGTCATGTCGTTCGACCCGATCGACATCCCGTCGAAGTGCTCGAGAAACTCGTCGGCGAGCAGGGCGTTCGAGGGAAGCTCGCACATCATGATGAGCTGCAGGCCGTCCTCCCCGCGGGCGAGGCCGTTCTCCGCCAGGAGGTCGACGACGGCCCGCGCCTCGGCCACGGTGCGGACGAAGGGGACCATCACCCACACGTTGTCCAGTCCGATCCGGCCGCGGACACGCCGCAGCGCCCGGCATTCGAGTTCGAAGGCGGGGCGAAAACTCTCCGAGACGTAGCGGGACGCGCCGCGGAAGCCGAGCATCGGGTTCTCCTCGTGGGGCTCGTAGCGGCGGCCGCCGATGAGGTCCGCGTATTCGTTCGACTTGAAGTCGGACAGGCGCACGATGACCGGCTCGGGGGCAAAGGCCGCGGCGATCGTGGCGATCCCCTCGGTCAGCTTCTCGACGTAGAACTCGACCGGATCCGCGTAGCCGGCGTGCTGGAAGCGGATCTCCCGCTGGAGTTCGTCCGGCAGGCTTTCGAAGTCGAGCAGGGCCTGCGGATGGACGCCGATCATGCGGTTGATGATGAACTCGAGCCGGGCGAGGCCGACCCCGGAGTTGGGGATGGAGGCGAAATCGAACGCGCGGTCGGGGTTCCCCACGTTGAGCATGATCTTGAGCGGGATCTCCGGCATGGCGCCGAGCCGGATCTCTCCCTCCTCGAAGTCGAGCAGCCCTTCGTAGACGTAGCCCGCGTCGCCTTCTGCGCAGGACACCGTCACGTCTCCGGCCTCCGCAAGCTGCGCCGTCGCGTCGCCGCAGCCGACGACCGCGGGGATGCCGAGTTCCCGGGCGATGATCGCCGCGTGGCAGGTGCGGCCGCCGCGGTTCGTGACGATGGCGGCGGACTGCTTCATCATCGGTTCCCAGTCCGGGTCCGTCATGTCCGTGACGAGCACATCGCCGCGCCGGAAGCGCGCGATCTCCGAGGCGGACTCGATGACGCGCGCCGGACCGCCCCCGATCCGGCCGCCGATGCTGCGCCCCTCGGCGAGCACCCGGCCCCGCTCCTTGAGTGTGAAGCGGGAGATGACGCCGCCGGCGCGACTCTGCACGGTTTCCGGGCGCGCCTGCAGGATCCGCAACGCACCGTCGATGCCGTCCCGGGCCCACTCGATGTCCATGGGACGGCCGTAGTGGTCCTCGATGAGGAGCGCCTGGCGGGCGAGTTCGTGCACCTCATCGTCCGTCAGCGAGAAACGGAGCCGCTCCTCGGCGGGAACGTCGACCGTCCTGACGGAGGCGGCCGCGGAATCCGAGTCCGCGTACACGAGCTTGATCGCCTTCCCGCCCAGGTTCCGACGCAGGATCGCGTGGTGCCCGGCGCGCAGGGCGGGCTTGTAGACGTAGAACTCGTCCGGGTTCACGCCCCCCTGCACGACCGTCTCGCCGAGACCCCAGGCGCTCGTGATGAACACGATGTCCCGGAAGCCCGACTCGGTGTCCAGCGTGAACATCACGCCGCTCGACCCCTTGTCCGCGCGCACCATGCGCTGGACGCCGACGGAGAGCGCAACGTCGCGATGCGCGAACCCGTGGTGGACGCGGTAGGCGATCGCGCGGTCGGTGAAGAGCGAACCGTAGACCTCGTGGACCGCCGCGAGGACCGCCTCCACGCCCCGGACGTTGAGCAGCGTGTCCTGCTGTCCCGCGAAGGAGGCTTCCGGGAGGTCCTCGGCTGTGGCGGAGGAGCGCACGGCGACGGAAACGTCGCCCGGGGCGCTGCCGCCAGCGCCGAGTTCGCTGTAGGCCGTCTCGATCCGGGCGGCGAGTCCCGGCGAAAGCGGCGTATCGGCGATCCAGCCCCGTATTTCGTGGCCTGCGCGGGCCAGCGCCCCCAGATCCTCGACGTCCAGGGCATCGAGCGAGGCGTGGATGCGCGCTCCCAGTTCGCCCGCAAGGAAATCGCGGTAGGCCCGGGCCGTGATCGCGAAGCCGCCTGGGACATCCACCCCCGCGGCCGAGAGATGGGAGATCATCTCGCCGAGAGATGCGTTCTTTCCCCCGACCGATTCGAGATCGGCGAGTCCGATCGACTCGAATGGCGCGATATACGAGGCTGAATGCGCGGGCAAGGCGGCTCCGGGCGGTTGTCTCAAGCCAATCGAAGCGGGAGAATCAGCGTACGATGACCCAGCGAACGGTTTTCTTCGTTTCCGACCACTCGGGCGTCACGGCCGAGACCCTCGGCCACAGCCTGATCGCGCAGTTCGACGCCCTCGACTTCACGAAAATCACCGTACCATTCGTCTCCACCGTCGACAAGGCGAAACGGGCCGCCAGGAACATCAACACCACGGCGCGCGTGCAGGGGTCGCCGCCCATCGTCTTCAGTACCCTCGTGAAGGAGGACGTGCGCGACACCGTGCGGGAGATCGTGGAGGAGACCGACGCCCTCTTCCTCGATTTCTTCGACTCCTTCCTCGACCCTCTCGAGAAGGAATTCGGCCACAAGTCGCAGCACGCCATGGGCGTGTCCCACGGAATCCAGAACTACCGGGAATACGACCGCCGCATCGAGGCGATGAACTTCGCGCTGTCCCACGATGACGGCTCGAACCCGCAGGGATACGACCGGGCCGACCTCGTGCTGATCGGCGTGTCGCGATCGGGGAAGACCCCGACCTGCCTCTATCTCGCCCTCCAGTACGGCGTGTTCGCCGCGAACTATCCCCTCACGGGAAGCGACCTGGAGGAGCGGAGGGTCCCGTCCGTCCTCTCCCCGCACCGCGACAAGATCTACGGGCTCACGATCGAGCCCCAGCGCCTCGGGGAGTTGC